>NZ_JASJWR010000005.1:0-167761 GCF_035019065.1 Actimicrobium sp. CCI2.3
GGTTACTTCTTTTTGGCGAAGCAAAAAGAAGTGACCGGCTGCCGGGCCGCCCCCGGCTAGGTCATGACGAAGCGCATACAGAATTAGCTACCGCAGTCGGTGCATTCGGTGCAATGCCCTTCGGTTATTGCACCGTACGGGCGGCACCCCACCAGGCCATCGCGCCCCGTCGACGATTTTTTGCGTAGGGTGCAATAACCGAAGGGCATTGCACCAAGGCCGCACTGCACATTACGCCAGCTGTTCCAACAAAAAAGCCTTCCGGACACCACTGTCCGGAAGGCTTTTTTACGGCATCAGCACCACAGCGACTTACACCACCGCACCATCCGTCTCATCTTTTTCCTTGATCGGCTTGATCAGGTCTTCACGTTTCACGCCAAGCCACATTGCCACCGCAGCAGCCACGAATACCGACGAATAGATACCGAAGCAAATACCAATCGTCAACGCCACCGCAAAATAATGCAGCGACGGGCCACCAAACAACAGCATGGCCAGCACCATCATCTGCGTCGAGCCGTGCGTGATGACGGTGCGCGAAATCGTGCTGGTGATCGCGCTGTCGATCACTTCGACCACCGTGGTCTTGCGCTGGATGCGGAAGTTTTCGCGGATACGGTCGAACACCACCACCGATTCATTGACCGAGTAGCCCAGCACCGCCAGCACTGCGGCCAGCACCGTCAACGAAAACTCCCACTGGAAGAATGCGAAGAAGCCCAGGATGATGATGACGTCATGCAGGTTGGCGATAATGGCCGAGACGGCGTATTTCCATTCGAAGCGGATCGCCAGGTAAATCATGATCCCGACAATCACCATCGCCAGCGCCGTCAAACCGTTTTGCGCCAGTTCCGCACCGACCTGCGGGCCGACGTATTCGACACGACGAAGTTCGACATCGGCATTGCGCAGTTTGAGCGCGTCGAGCACCTTGCCACTTTGCTGGGCGGTATTGACACCCGGTTGCGACGGCAAGCGAATCATCACGTCTTCGGCCCTGCCGAAACTCTGTACCTGGTTATCGGCATAACCGAGTCCCTCGACGGTCTTGCGCACCTGTTCGATATCGGCCGGGCTCTTGTAGCTCACTTCAATGAGCGTACCGCCCTTGAATTCGATCGAAAAATGCAGACCGTTATAGAACAGGAAGAACACGGCCAGCACGAAGGTGACTGCCGAGATCGCGTTGAAGACCAACGCATGCCGCATGAACGGTATGGTTTTTTTGATGCGAAATAATTCCATTACAGTTCCTTCTTTGCTGGTTCCGGCTTCCAGATCGTACCGATCGACAGGCTGGTGAGTTTTTTCTGACGGCCGTACCAGAGGTTGGCAAGGCCACGCGAGACAAACACGGAAGAAAAGATCGAGGTCAGGATACCGAGACAATGGACCACAGCAAATCCGCGGATCGGCCCGGAACCAAAGATCAGCAAAGCCAGACCGGCAATCATCGTCGTCACGTTCGAGTCAATAATGGTGGCCCAGGCGCGATCGAAGCCGATCGAAATCGCCGCTTGTGGAGAATTTCCGTTACGCAGTTCTTCGCGAATACGTTCATTGATCAGCACGTTGGCATCGATCGCCATACCAAGTGTCAATGCGATAGCAGCAATCCCCGGCAGGGTCAGTGTCGCTTGCAGTGTCGACAGCAGCGCCACCAGCAGCAACAGGTTGACCGACAGCGCGACCACGCTGAACACACCGAACAGCATGTAGTAGATCACCATGAACACGGCAATCGCAGCGAAACCGTATTTGGTCGAATTGAAACCTTTGGCGATATTCTCGGCACCCAGTTGCGGACCGATCGTGCGTTCTTCGACGAAGTCCATCGGCGCGGCCAGCGAGCCGGCACGCAACAGCAATGACAGATCGCCAGCCGCTTCAGGTGAGCCCATGCCGCTGATCTGGAAACGCGAGCCGAGTTCGTCACGAATCGTCGCCACGGTCAGGACTTCGCCCCGGCCTTTTTCAAACAGCACGATAGCCATCGATTTGCCGACCTTGCCACGGGTGGCGTCGCGCATCTTGCGACCGCCATCGCCATTGAGGTCGATGCCGACGGCAGGTTGCTGGTTCTGGTCAAAACTGGCGCTGGCGCTGGCGATGTAGTCGCCGGTGATGATGGGCTCCTTGTACAGCACGACCGGTACGCCTTTGCCGACCTTGAACAGTTCGGAATTAAACGGGATGGCAGCGGTTTCTTCGGTGCCGCGCGAGACGGTTTCATCGACCATGCGCACTTCGAGCGTAGCCTGACGACCGATGATGTCCTTGGCACGACTGACGTCCTGCACACCCGGCAACTGCACGACGATGCGGTCCGCACCCTGACGCTGGATGATCGGCTCAGCCACACCGAGTTCATTGACGCGCCGACCGAGGGTGGCGATGTTCTGGTTGACGGCATCATCCTGCGCGGTTTTCAGCGCCGCTTCCTTGAGCGTGATGATCAGCTTCGGATTGGCGGCGTCGGTGCCATCGGTGAGCAGGATGTCCGGCATTTGCGATGCGAGGATTTCCTTCGATGCATCACGCGATGCGGCATCACGGTACGCCACTTCGATTGCATTGCCGTTGCGGCTAATACCGGAGTGGCGGATATTTTTGTCACGTAACTCGGTCCGCACGCCGCTCTGCAATCCCTGCAGGCGCTTGGCGAGGACGGCACGGGTATCGACCTGCAACAGAAAATGCACACCGCCACGCAAGTCCAGTCCCAGGTACATCGGGAAGGCATGCAGGCTTTGCAGCCATTGCGGGGTGTTGTGCAGCAAGTTGAACGCAACCAGATAGGTCGGGTCCGTTGGATCGGCATTGAGTTCTTTTTCCAGCAGGGCCTTGGCCTTGAACTGGGTATCGGGATCGGTAAAGCGGGCCCGGACCGAGCCTTGCGTGCCAGTGACTTCGTAGTACAGGCCGGTCGATGGCAAGCCACCTTTTTCCAGGATGTCCTGTACGCGCGCGAGTGCGCCGGCTTCCAGCTTGAAGGTGGCCTTGCCACTGCTGATCTGTACGGCAGGGGATTCGCCAAAGAAGTTCGGCACGGTGTAGATGACGCCGAAGATCAGCGCGACACCGATGATCAGGTATTTCCAGAGAGGATAGCGATTCATGATTAGGCGTTCGAATGCGTTCGGTGATAAGCGGCAGGCGCCGAAACAGGTCGGTGCGATGACGATGCCATCGCAGGCATCGTCATCGAAAGACTTACAGCGACTTGATCGTGCCCTTTGGCAGCAGCGTCGAGACCGCGCCTTTTTGCACCAGTACTTCGGTGCCGTCGGCGATCTCGAGGGTCAGGTAGGCGTCGGTGACCTTGGTCACTTTGCCGAGGATCCCGCCGGAGGTGACGACTTCATCGCCCTTGGCCAGCGCATCCATCATTGATTTCTGTTCTTTCTGACGCTTCATTTGCGGACGAATCATCAGGAAATACAGCACGACGAACATCAGGATGATAGGCAAGAAACTGGTCAGGTTGCTGCTCATGTTGCTGCTCAGGCCGAGGCCATCCAGAGGGCTTTGCGCGTAAGCGTTGGTAATGAACAAGGTGGTCTCCAAAGGTTTCGTAAATTGAACGGCATTCTAGCATCGGCTTTGCCCGCTTCAACTGCCGCGTGCGCGCTCTGCGTGAAATAGCGCAACGAAAGAAGCGAACGTGCCCGCGTCGATCGCATCGCGCATGTCCTGCATCAGTTGCAGGTAATAGTGCAGGTTATGCACGGTATTCATCCGCGCACCGAGGATTTCGCCAGTCCGTTGCAGGTGATGCAGGTAAGCCCGCGAAAAATTGCGGCAGGCGTAGCAGCTGCAGGTCTCGTCGAGCGGACGGGTATCGTCCTTGTGCTTGGCGTTGCGGATCTTGATGTCGCCGAAACGCGTGAACAGCCAGCCATTGCGCGCATTGCGGGTCGGCATCACGCAATCGAACATGTCGATACCGTTGGCCACACCGGCGACCAGATCTTCCGGCGTACCGACGCCCATCAGGTAATGCGGCTTGTTGGCGGGGAGCTTCGGACCAACATGGGCCAGCACCCGCATCATGTCTTCTTTCGGCTCGCCGACCGACAGGCCACCGATGGCGATGCCGCCAAAATCGATCTCATTCAAGCCGGCCAGCGACTCGTCGCGCAGGTGCTCGAACATGCCACCCTGCACAATCCCGAACAAGGCATTCGGGTTTTCGCCCTCCACGAATTCGTTGTGCGAGCGCTTGGCCCAGCGCAATGACATCCGCATCGAGGCAGCCGCTTCGGCATCCGTGGCCGGACGGCCATCGATTTCGTAGGGCGTGCATTCATCGAACTGCATGACGATATCGGAGTTCAAGGCGCGCTGGATCTGCATCGAGATTTCCGGCGACAGGAACAGTTTGTCGCCATTGATCGGCGATGAAAACTTCACGCCCTCTTCGCTGATCTTGCGCATCGCGCCCAGCGAAAACACCTGAAAACCACCCGAATCCGTCAGGATCGGTTTGTCCCAGCCCATGAATTTATGCAGCCCGCCAAACTTGGCGATGACCTCGATGCCGGGCCGCAGCCACAAGTGGAAGGTGTTGCCGAGCACAACCTGGGCATTGATCTCCAGCAGTTCGAGCGGCGACATCGCCTTGACCGAACCATAGGTCCCGACCGGCATGAAGATCGGTGTCTCGATCACGCCATGGTTGAGGGTGATGCGGCCGCGTCGTGCATGGCCGTCGGTTTTTAAAAGTTTGAAATCAATCATGATCGATACAGGTAAGGAACATCGCGTCGCCGTAGCTGAAGAAGCGGTACTGCTGCGCAATCGCATGGGCATACGCGGCGCGAATCGCGGCGTAACCGGCGAAGGCAGAAACCAGCATCAGCAGGGTCGACTTGGGTAAATGGAAATTGGTGATCAGGCGCGTCACGGTCTTGAAGCGGTAACCGGGCGTGATGAACAGGCGGGTGTCGGCACTGCCGGCGACCAGTTCGCCCGTTTGCGAGGCCGACTCCAGTGCACGCAGACTGGTGGTGCCAACGGCGACCACGTCGCGACCGGCCGCACGGGTTGCCCGCACCGCATCGACGGTCGCCGCTGGCAGCGTGTACCACTCGCTGTGCATCGCATGTTCGGCCAGCACCTCGGTACGCACCGGCTGGAACGTGCCGGCACCGACGTGCAGCGTGACGAAGGCAAAATGGATGCCGTGTTCGGTCAGCTTGTCGAGCAGCGCCTGATCGAAATGCAGCCCGGCCGTGGGTGCCGCCACCGCACCCGGCGTGCGCGCGTAGACGGTCTGGTAGCGGGTTTCATCGAAGGCATCGGCAGCATGGTCGATGTAGGGCGGCAGCGGCAAGCGGCCGTGGGTCTCGATCAGCTCGAACACATCCGACGGAAAGGTCAGCGTGAAAAACTCGCCGGCGCGGGCACCCACGGTCACGTCAAACGCGTCCGCGAGGCGCACGATGCTGCCGGCCACCGGCGACTTCGACGAGCGGATCTGCGCGTGCACGGTGCGCGCATCGAGCACGCGCTCGACCAGCACTTCGACCTTGCCGCCGCTGTGCTTGTTGCCAAAAAAGCGGGCTTTCAGCACGCGGGTATCGTTAAATACCAGCAAGTCACCAGGAGTGAGCAACGCGACGAGTTCGGCGAACTGCCGGTCGACGAGTGCGTCGCCGTCGAGCTGCAACAAGCGCGAGGCGCTACGCTGGGCCAGCGGGTGTTGGGCAATCAATGATTGCGGCAAATCAAAATCAAAATCGGAAAGTGAATACATGCGTGGGATTGGTGGTGTACTGGTTACGAATCAGGGCGGGAACTGCTAAGGTTGCGGATTTGCATACTCGCAATCAACCCGCCATTTTACGCTGAGCCGACTCTCTTGACGCCTGAACTGCCCGCCGCGAAGCGAAAGCCCGCCAAGCCCACCACCACCGCCCAAAAAATCGAGAACAAACTGGCGCGACTGGGCCTGCACACCGACATGGATCTGGTGCTGCATTTGCCGATGCGCTACGAAGACGAAACCCGTATCGTGCTGATCCGCGAGGCGTCGTTCATGGGCGGCCAGTCGGTGCAGGTCGAGGGCTTGATCACGGCCTGTGAAGTCCAGTACAAGCCGCGCCGCCAGCTGGTCGTCACGCTGGCCGACGAGACCGGGCAAGTGACGCTGCGCTTTCTGAATTTTTACGGCAGCCAGCTCAAGCAAATGGCCGAGGGCAACCGGGTGCGCGCACGGGGCGAACTGCGCCACGGTTTTTTCGGACCGGAGATGGTCCATCCGCTCTACAAGATGGTGCTCGAAGGCGCGCCGCTGCCGGTCGCGCTGACGCCGGTCTATCCTAGTGGCGACGGCTTGCCGCAAACCTATTTGCGCAAGGCGATCACGAGTGCGATGGCGCGCATCAACTGGCGCGACACGCTCTCGCCAGCGTTGCTTGAAGCGCTCGACCTGATGCCGTTTGAAGCGGCGGTGCGCCTGCTGCACAACCCGCCGCCGGAAGTCGATGACAGCGCGCTCGAAGACCGCTCGCATCCGGCCTGGGTGCGGATGAAGTTCGACGAATTGCTGGCGCAGCAGTTGTCGCTCAAGCGTGCGCAGGTCGCGCGTCGCGCCAAAGGTGCGGCGCCGCTGCCGGTGATCGGCGCGCTGTCACTGGCGTTCCAACGCGTGCTGCCGTTTGCGCTGACCGGCGCGCAGCAACGCGTGCTCGACCAGATTCGCCACGACTTGCAGGCACCGTTTCCGATGCAGCGTCTGCTGCAAGGCGACGTCGGCAGCGGCAAGACCGTGGTCGCCGCGCTGGCTGCTGCGCAAGCGATTGACAGCGGCTTCCAGGCGGTACTGATGGCACCGACCGAAATCCTCGCCGACCAGCATTTCCGCAAGATCGCCGGCTGGCTGGAACCGCTCGGCATCGAGGTCGTCTGGCTGACCGGCAGCCTGAAAAAAAAGGCCAAGCTCGCTGCCAAAGAGCGTATCGAATCCGGCACCGCGCAACTGGTGATCGGCACCCATGCGTTGATTCAGGACGATGTCGTCTTCGCCCGGCTCGGGCTGGTGATCGTTGATGAGCAGCATCGCTTTGGCGTTGGCCAGCGCCTGACCTTGCGTAACAAGGGCCTCGGACTGAGCGACGGGCTCGATCCGACGCAGATCGTGCCGCATCAGCTGATGATGTCGGCGACCCCGATTCCGCGCACGCTGGCGATGACTTATTACGCTGACCTCGAAGTCTCGGTGATCGACGAACTGCCACCCGGCCGCACGCCAATCGTCACGCGCGTGATCGACCAGAACCGGCGCGACGAGGTGATCGAGCGCGTGCACGTGGCCGCGCTCGAAGGCCGCCAGGCGTACTGGGTCTGTCCGCTGATCGAAGAATCCGAAGCCCTGCAATTGCAGACCGCCACCGACACCCATGCCACCTTGTCAGCGGCCCTGCCCGACTTGCAGGTCGGCCTGGTCCACGGTCGTCTGAAGCCGCAGGAAAAACAGGCGGTGATGGACGCCTTCACCCGCGCCGAGATTCAGGTACTGGTAGCCACCACCGTCATCGAAGTCGGCGTCGACGTCCCGAACGCCTCGCTGATGGTGATCGAACATGCCGAGCGTTTTGGCTTGTCGCAGCTGCACCAGCTGCGCGGCCGGGTCGGACGCGGCAGCGCCGCCAGTGTGTGTTTGCTGCTGTATCAAAGCCCGCTGGGGCAAGTCGCCAAGCAGCGTCTTGGCACAATGCGCGAAACAACGGACGGCTTTGAAATCGCCCGACGCGACTTGCAGATTCGCGGACCGGGCGAATTTCTTGGTGCGCGGCAATCCGGGCAAGCGATGCTGCGTTTCGCCGATCTGGAGACCGACCAATGGCTGGTCGAACAGGCACGCACCGTGGCGATGGACCTGCTGCGTGACGATCCGGTGACGGTCGAAATGCATCTGGCGAGATGGCTGGGCGCGAAGGAAGAATTTCTGAAAGTGTAGTTGCGGGGAGATGTGAGAAACTATGGTGGATATTACTGAGCGGTAGTCGCTGGGATTGGCGTTGAAGTGGCTGTTGAGATTGACCTGTTGCGCATTGAGACAGTTGCCCGGTGCATTCGGTGCAATGCCCTGCGGTTATTGCACCCTACGGATTGCAGTTGAAGTTGAAGTTGAAGTTGAAGTTGAAGTTGACCTGGCCGTTGATCTTGACCTGTTCCGCATTGAGACAGCTGCCAAAAACGGTAGTCAGGCAAGGGATAAGAGGGGCGCATGTCTGAGCGAAGCGAGTTTGCGACCCTCCCCTTGACTGGCTAACGTTTTTGGGAACCCGAAGGGCAGCAGTCTCGCGGTCGCCTTTTTCTTGGTTACTTCTTTTTGGCGAAGCAAAAAGAAGTAACCGGCTGCCGGGCCGCCCCCGGCTAGGTCATGACGGAGACGCAGCCACGCAAGCAACCGCAGCAGGGAAATTGGATGGCAAGTGCTCCGAATCCGCAACCAGGGTCAGAGTAATTTTCGCGATAAAGCCTGCGAAAAAAAACTCTGACCCTGGTTGCTGCCAGCAGCGGCGCGCGGCCATCGCCAAACCTGCCGGAAGCAGGAACCAGAATCAGCTACCGCAGACAGTGCATTCGGTGCAATGCCCTGCGGTTATTGCACCCTACGATTGAACGGGCAACAGCAGCAAAGCAACTAAATAGTCCGAACTCCGTAACCCGCAAGCAGGGTCAGAGTAATTTTCGCGAACCCCCTGCGAAAAAAACTCTGACCCTGGTTGCTAGCTGCGGTGATCCACGATCACCGCAAAAACCGAACCGACCCATGACCCTCACCGAACTCAAATACATCGTCGCCGTCTCCCGCCAAAAACACTTCGGCCACGCCGCCGAATCCTGCTTCGTGGCCCAACCAACCTTATCGGTCGCCATCAAAAAGCTCGAAGACGAACTCGGCGTCATCATCTTTGAACGCGGCGGCAGCGAAATTTCGATGACACCACTGGGCGCACTCATCGTCGCCCAGGCCGAGCGCGTGCTCGAGCAAACCGCAGCGATCAAGGAAATCGCCAAGCAGAACAAGGACCCGCTGGCCGGTCCGTTCCGGCTAGGCATCATCTACACGATTGCACCGTACCTGCTGCCGCCGCTGGTCAAGACCATGATCACCACCGTGCCGCAAATGCCGCTGATCCTGCAAGAGCAATTTACCGTCAAGCTGCTGGAAATGGTGCGCCAGGGCGAACTCGACGCCGCCATCATTGCGCTGCCGTTCAACGACAGCGGCATGTCGGTCCAGGCGCTGTACGACGAACCGTTTGTCGTCGCACTGCCCGCCCATCATCCGTGGGCCAGTCGCGACCTCATCTCCTCGGAAGAACTGAAAACCGAAAACATGCTGCTGCTCGGAAGCGGCCACTGTTTCCGCGATCAGGTACTGGAAGTCTGTCCGGAGATGTCACGATTTGCGACCGGCAATGACGGGATTGCCCGCACCTTCGAGGGTTCGTCGCTGGAAACCATCCGCCACATGGTCGCCTCAGGGATCGGCATCACCGTCCTGCCGCGCGCCTCGGTCCCCGACATGCAAGCCGCCGATGGCCTGTTGCGCTACGTGCCGCTGGCACCGCCGGTGCCGTCACGCCGCGTCGTCATCGTCTGGCGCAAGAGCTTCACCCGACTGGCCGCGATCGACGCCATCCGCGCGGCGGTGCTGCGCTGCGAATTGCATGGCGTGTCGATGCTGCCGGACGCTTCTGCCGTCGACGGCTAAAACCATGAAGGAACTTATCATCCAGCGCCTCGCGCTTTACTTCCGGCTGGTCCGTCTCGACAAACCGATCGGTACCCTGCTGTTGCTGTGGCCGACGCTGTGTGCCCTGTGGCTGGCGTCCGATGGCCCACCGCACTGGTCGCTGCTGGGTATTTTTACGCTGGGGACACTGCTGATGCGCTCGGCAGGTTGCGCGATCAACGACTATGCCGACCGTGACATCGACCGCCATGTAAAGCGCACTGCCCAGCGTCCGCTGACCACCGGCAAGATCCGCTCCTGGGAGGCGCTGGTCGTCGCGCTGATACTGGTCCTGCTGTCCTTTGCCCTGATACTGCCGCTCAATCTACTGACCAGGCAACTGTCGATCGCCGCCGTACTGATCGCCGGCAGCTATCCGTACTTCAAGCGGTTTTTTGCGATCCCGCAGGCGTATCTCGGGATTGCCTTCGGCTTCGGGATACCGATGGCGTATGCCGCTGTGTTGAACACGGTACCGCCGGAAGCGTGGGTGCTGCTGATCGCCAATGTGTTCTGGGCCGTCGCCTACGACACCGAATACGCGATGGTCGACCGCGACGACGATCTGAAAATCGGCATCCGCACCTCGGCCATTACCTTTGGCCGCTATGACGTTGCCGCTGTCATGCTCTGCTACGCAGCGAGCCTGCTGCTATTCCTGGCCGTCGGCTGGGAGCAAGGCTTGCGCGGCTGGTTTGTCGGCGGTGTCGTGGTTGCTGCGGGTTGCGCGGTGTATCACTACAGGCTAATCCGCGAACGCCAGCGCGATGGCTGCTTCGCGGCATTCCGGCATAACAACTGGCTGGGCGCGGCGCTGTTTGCCGGCGTGGCGCTGGACTACCTGCTGGGCTGAGTCGACATCAGTCCACGCCCAACTCGTCACCGAGCGCCTTGCCGCGATCAGCGGCGGCTTTCATTGCAGTGATGATGGATTGCTTGACGCCGGCGCTTTCCATGCTGGTCAGTGCGGCGTAGGTCGTCCCGCCTTTGGACGTGACTTTTTCACGCAACACGGCGATCGGATCCGGCGATTGCGCCGCCAGTTGCGTGGCACCGGCAAAGGTGGACAGCGCCAGCGTCTTGCCCTGCTCTGCTGTCAGGCCGAGTTCCTGCGCAGCCTGCTGCATCGCTTCCAGAAAATAAAAGACATAGGCCGGGCCGCTGCCCGATACCGCTGTGACGGAATCAATCAGTGCTTCGTCATCGAGCCAGACTGTCGCACCCACCGCCTGCAAGACCGTATCAGCGATAGCGCGCTGTTCAGCCGAAACCCCGGCGCTGGCCACCATCCCGGTAATGCCCTGCGCAATCAGCGCCGGCGTATTTGGCATGCAGCGCACGATGGCTCCATGACCACCGAGCCAGCGCGATAAATCAGCCGAACGGATACCGGCTGCAATCGAGATCACCAGTTGATCCGTCAGGTGCGGTGCCAGCTGCAACGCCGCCTCTTTCATGTGCTGCGGCTTGACCGCCAGCAGGATCACCGCGCTGGCGGCCAGCGACGCATCCATCTGCGTCGACGTGCTGACACCGAATTGCTGCGCGAGCTTGCTCAGCGCGTCGGCATTCGGATCGACCACGTGTATGGTTGCCGCCGCGCCGAGACGCGCATGCAGTCCGCCGATCAGGGCATTGGCCATGTTGCCGCCGCCAATGAAACTCAGGGTTAATTCCGTGTGCTTGACGTCAGTGTGCATAGGTTCTTGCTCCAAAAATCGCGGAACCAACCCGCACGATGGTGGCACCTTCGGCAATCGCCGACGGCAAATCCGATGACATGCCCATCGATAGCGTATCCATCGGCAGGCCGGCCGCGCGGCATTGTTCAAATAGTGTGTGTAGCTGGCGAAATGCAGCACGCTGCTCGGCCACCACGGTGGTCGGCTCCGGAATGGCCATCAAGCCACGCAAACATAGTCGTGGCATCGCGGCAATCGCCTGCGCGACGACCAGCGCCTCGCTGGCTGGTACGCCGCTCTTGCTGGCTTCGCCGCTGATATTGACTTGCAGGCAAATGTTGAGCGGCGGCAGGTCGGCAGGTCGCTGGTCGGACAAGCGGCGCGCAATTTTCTCGCGCTCGACCGAATGCACCCAGTCGAATGACTCGGAGATCGGTCGGGTTTTATTGCTCTGGATCGGGCCAATGAAATGCCATTCGAGCTTCAGTTCAGGCTGCGCCAAGTGCACCGCCGCGATCTTGTCGAGCGCTTCCTGCAGATAATTTTCGCCGAAGGCACGTTGCCCTGCTGCGGCGGCATCCAGCACGACAGTGGCATCGAAGGTTTTCGAGACGGCCAGCAGCATCACCGCCTGTGGCGGACGGGACACGGCCAGGGCGGCGGCGGCGATGGCCGCATGGACAGCTTGCAAGTTATCGGAGATTACAGACATAATTGGTACTCAAAAGTGATGTCTAGCAGAAACTTAATTAACCAGCGCATGCATCAGTTTCAACGCCATCCGCAACCGTCTTCCGGACTGGCCAATCAGCAGGATCAAGGATTATAAATGGACATCTCCGAACTGCTTGCTTTCTCCGTCAAGAACAACGCCTCCGACCTGCACCTGTCCGCCGGTTTGCCGCCGATGATCCGGGTTCATGGCGATGTGCGGCGCATCAACTTGCCGCCGCTGGAGCACAAGGATGTGCACGGGATGATCTACGACATCATGAATGATGGGCAACGCAAGACCTACGAAGAAAAACTCGAAGTCGATTTTTCCTTTGCGATCCCTGGCCTGGCGCGTTTTCGCGTCAATGCCTTCAACCAGGATCGCGGTGCGGCGGCCGTGTTGCGGACTATTCCTTCCAAGATCCTCAGCCTCGACCAACTCAATGCACCACGCATTTTTGCAGAACTGTCGCTCAAACCACGCGGCCTGGTGCTCGTGACCGGCCCGACCGGTTCCGGCAAATCGACCACGCTCGCGGCGATGGTGAACCACGTCAATGAAAATGAATACGCCCACATCCTGACCATCGAAGACCCGATCGAATTCGTCCATGAATCCAAGAAGTGCCTGATCAACCAGCGCGAAGTCGGCCCGCACACACATAGCTTCAGCGCGGCGCTGCGTTCGGCGCTGCGGGAAGATCCGGACGTGGTGCTGGTCGGGGAGTTGCGCGATCTGGAAACCATCCGGCTGGCCTTGTCGGCAGCGGAAACCGGCCATCTGGTGTTCGGCACGCTGCATACCTCGTCGGCGGCCAAGACCATCGACCGTATCGTTGATGTCTTCCCCGGAGATGAAAAGGAAATGGTCCGGGCGATGCTGTCGGAATCGCTCCAGGCGGTGATTTCGCAAACCTTGCTCAAGACCAAAGATGGTGCCGGTCGCGTCGCCGCGCACGAAATCATGCTGGGCACGCCGGCCATCCGCAACCTGATTCGCGAATCGAAGATCGCGCAGATGTACTCGGCGATCCAGACCGGCATGAGCATGGGCATGCAAACGCTCGACCACAACCTGACCGACCTGGTGCGTCGCAACGTCATCTCGCCGCACGTGGCCCGCTCCGCTGCCAAGACACCGGAAAACTTCCCCGGCTGACCCATTTTAGCCGTGACACCGAAACGCCCACCGAGGAAGCGCCATGGAACGCGAACAAGCCACCAAATTCATGAACGACCTGCTGCGCCTGATGGTCAGCAAGAATGGTTCCGACCTGTTCATCACCACCGACTTTGCCCCTGCCTTCAAGATCGACGGCAAGGTGACGCCGGTATCGACCCAGTTACTCAGTGCGTCTCACACTGTCGAACTCGCCCGCGCCATCATGAGCGACCGGCAAGCTGCCGAATTTGAAGCGACCAAGGAATGCAATTTTGCGATCAGCCCCGGCGGACTCGGGCGCTTTCGCGTCTCGGCCTTCGTGCAGCAGCAAAAAGTTGGCATGGTCTTGCGCGTGATCTCCACTGACATCCCGACCATCGAGCAACTTGGTCTGCCGCCACAACTCAAGGACATCGTGATGACCAAGCGCGGCCTGGTCATCATGGTCGGTGCCACCGGCTCGGGCAAATCAACGACGCTGGCCGCGATGATCGGTTACCGCAACGAAAACAGTCACGGCCATATCATCACGATCGAAGACCCGGTCGAATACATCCACCCGCACCGCAACTGCATCGTCACGCAACGCGATGTCGGGCTGGACACCGACAGTTGGGGTACCGCGCTCAAGAATGCACTGCGCCAGGCACCGGACGTCATCCAGATCGGCGAAATCCGCGATCGCGAAACCATGGATCACGCGATTTCATTTGCCGAAACCGGCCACCTGTGTCTGGCCACGCTGCATGCCAACAGCGCAAACCAGGCCATCGACCGGATCATCAATTTCTTCCCTGAAGAACGCCGCCAGCAATTGCTGATGGACTTGTCGCTGAACCTGAAGGCAATGGTCTCGCAACGGCTGGTACCGCTGCGCGATACCAAGGGCCGCTGTGTGGCCGTCGAGATCATGCTCAATTCACCATTGATTTCAGACTTGATCTTCAAGGGCGAGATACATGAAATCAAAGAGATCATGAAGAAGTCGCGCGAACTGGGCATGGTGACGTTCGATCAGACGCTGTTCGACCTGTACGAAGCCGACAAGATCTCGTACGAAAACGCGCTGCGCAATGCCGACTCGGTCAATGATCTGCGCCTTGCCATCAAGTTGCGTGGCAAGGACGCCAGGGACCGCGATTTGTCTAAGGGCACCGAGCATCTCGGGATCGTCTGACGTAGGGTGCAATAACCGAAGGGCATTGCACCCTACAATTTTTGCAGCTGCAATTGAGGTGAATCGTCAAAAATCGTCGCGTGGGCAAGGCGGTATCTTGCCCACGCGACTGGCTCAATGCGCAGCCGTCAACGCCCCGTCAATCAACTCGATCCAGTGCTGTACCGGCGTATCGGTACCCGACTGCAAATGCGTCAGGCAACCAATGTTGGCCGAGACAATGGTTTGCGGTTTAGTTGCGTGCAATTTTTCCAGCTTGTTATCGCGTAACTTGTAAGCCAGCTCCGGCTGCGTCACCGAATAGGTACCGGCCGAACCACAGCACAAGTGGCTGTCGCCACACAGCTGCACATCCACGCCGATGGCCCGCAATACCCCTTCGACCTTGCCGCGAATTTGCTGGCCGTGTTGCAGCGTGCATGGCGGATGGTAGGCCACGCGCTGCGTGATTTTTCCGCGCAGCTTTTCCTGCAACTGCTCTTCAAAGGCCGGCATGATTTCACTGAGGTCGCGCGTCAGGGCGGAGATACGCGCGGCCTTGTCGGCATACATCGTGTCGTGACGCAACAAGTGGCCGTAATCCTTGACCATGCTGCCGCAACCCGACGCCGTCATCACGATCGCTTCGGCACCGGCCTCCACTAGCGGCCACCAGGCGTCGATATTGGCACGCATGTCATTGAGTCCGCCATCCTGATCATTGAGATGGAAGCGGATCGCACCACAGCAACCGGCCTTGGGCGCGATCACCAGCTGCACGCCGAGCGCATCGAGCACCCGTGCGGTCGCGGCGTTGATGTTCGGTGCCATCGACGGCTGTACGCAACCGTCGAGCAGCAGCATCTTGCGGGCATGTTCACGCATCGGCATCAGTCCACGTGCACGCGCCACGGGCACCTTGCTGCGCAAGGCCTTGGGCAACAGCGGACGCAGCAACTGACCGGTTTTCATGGCCGGCGTGAACAGCCACTTGCGCGGCAGCGATTCTTTCAGTGCGTTGCGTACCAGTTGCTGGGCGAACGGACGCGGTACCTGGGCATCGACCGCCTTGCGGCCAATTTCAAGCAGGCGACCATATTGCACGCCTGACGGACAGGTCGATTCGCAGTTGCGGCAGCTCAGGCAGCGATCCAGATGCATCTGGGTCTTGCTGGTCGGCTTGGTGCCTTCGAGGACTTGCTTGATCAGGTAAATGCGACCGCGCGGACCGTCGAGTTCGTCGCCCAGCAATTGATAGGTCGGACACGTTGCGGTACAAAAACCGCAGTGCACGCAGGCGCGCAGGATGGCATCGGCTTCGATGCCGTCAGGGGTGTTCTTGATGAAATCGGCAAGATTGGTTTGCATGAATCAGAGCTCCGAATACAGACGGCCCGGATTGAAAATACCGGCAGGGTCGAACGAGGTTTTCAGGCGGCGATGGATTGCCGCGACGGCGGGGGCCAACGGATGGAAGACGCCAACGGATTTATCGTCACCGCCGTACAGCGTGGCATGGCCACCGGCCTTGCTGGCGGCAGCGCGAATCGCGGCGGCCGGTGCGCTGGTTTGCAGCCAGCGCTGCGCCCCGCCCCATTCGATCAGCTGCGCACCCGGCAAGTCGACAGGCGGCGTGACCGAGGGAACCGACAGGCGCCACAGCGCATTGTGCTCGTCGGCAAAAAAGGTATTGCCCTGCTCGCGCAGGTCGCGCCACAGGCTATCGGGATCGCCGACAACGTCACCGCCAATGCGGATTTCAGCAGCAGCGACCGCCGCACGCGCACCGGACAGACGCACCATCAACTGGCCATCGCACCAGGCGCTGGCTGAAATCGGCAATGGTTGTCCGCCCCAGGCATTGAGTTGCTCGATCGCTTGCGCGTGACTCATTGCCAGCTGGCGCGTGGTTTCGGCATACGGCTTCGGCAAGACCTTGACCGACATTTCCAGCAACAGACCAAGCGTGCCGAGCGACCCCGCCAGCAAGCGCGAGACATCGTAACCAGCAACGTTCTTCATCACTTGCCCACCGAAATGCAGCACCTCGCCATGGCCATCCATCAGCACTGCGCCGAGCATGAAGTCACGCACCGCACCGGCCGCCGCACGGCGCGGACCGGACAAGCCGCTGGCCACCACGCCACCGAGCGTCGCGCCATCGCCGTAATACGGTGGCTCGAAGGCCAGCATCTGATTCTTCTGGTCGAGCGCCGCTTCGATCTCGGCCAGCGGCGTGCCGCAGCGCGCCGTGATGACCAGTTCGGTCGGATCGTAATCAATGATGCCGGTGTAGGCGCGGGTATCGAGCAGCGCCCCGCGCGGGGCCTGGCCATACCAGTCTTTGGTACCACCACCGCGCAATTGCAACGGCGTGCCCTGGACACCAGCGTCGAGCACGCGCTGGCGGAATTGTTCGAGTACCTGATTCATCATGTCTTTCAAAAGCGGGGCAGATCCGGAAACTTCAGCTGGCCGCGCTGCACGTGCATTTTTCCGTATTCGGCGCAGCGATGCAGGGACGGAATAGCCTTGTCCGGGTTGAGCAGGAAGGCGGTATCGAACGCGCGTTTGACCGCGAAGAACGCTTCGCGCTCCTGCGGCGAGTACTGCACGCACATCGAATCGATTTTTTCGATGCCTACGCCGTGTTCGCCGGTGATGGTGCCGCCAACTTCGACGCATAGCTCGAGGATCTCGGCACCGAAGGCTTCGGCCTGATGAAATTCACCGGGCTTGTTGGCATCGAACAGGATCAGCGGATGCAGGTTGCCATCACCGGCATGAAACACGTTGGCGCAGCGCAGGCCGTATTTGACTTCCATTGCCTCGATACGCAACAGAACCTCAGCCAGACGCTTGCGCGGGATGGTGCCGTCCATGCAGTAATAATCAGGCGAGATGCGACCGGCAGCCGGGAACGCATTTTTGCGACCGGACCAGAAACGCATGCGCTCTTCATCCGAACCGGATACCGAAATCTTGGTGGCACCGCTGGCGGTCAGGATCGCCGTCATGCGGGCGATTTCTTCCTGCACTTCTTCGGGCGTGCCATCGGATTCGCACAACAGGATCGCGGCAGCGTCAATGTCGTAACCGGCTTTGACGAACGGCTCGACCATCCGCGAGCTGGTGCGATCCATCATTTCCAGACCAGCCGGAATGATGCCGGCACCGATCACATCGGCCACCGCGTTGCCGCCTTTGACGACGTCATCGAACGACGCCATGATCACGCAGGCTTGTTGCGGTTTCGGAATCAGTCGCACCGTCACTTCGGTGACGATGCCGAGCATGCCTTCGGAGCCAATGAACACCGCCAGCAGATCGAGGCCGGGTGCATCGAGTGCGCCATTGCCCAGTTCGACGATATCGCCGTCGATGGTGACGATGCGCACGCGCATGACGTTGTGCACGGTCAGACCGTATTTGAGGCAATGCACGCCACCGGAATTTTCAGCCACGTTGCCGCCGATGGAGCAGGCAATCTGCGATGACGGATCCGGTGCGTAGTAAAGGTTATGGGGTGCAGCGGCTTCCGAGATCGCCAGATTGCGAACGCCCGGCTGGACGACGGCCGTGCGCGATACCGGATCGACCTTGATGATGCGATTGAGCTTGGCCGTTGACAGCACCAGCCCGTCGGCAATCGGCGTGGCCCCCCCCGACAAACCGGTACCGGCTCCACGCGGAACGATAGGCAGTTTCATGTCGCGGCACAATTGCAGAATCTGCACCAGTTGCGCTTCGGTGTCCGGCAAGGCCACCACCATCGGCATTTGCCGATAAGCCGCGAGGCCATCGCATTCGTAGGGGCGGACATCTTCGTCATTGAACAGCACGCAGCGCTCGGGCAAGAGCCGGCGCAGTGCGTCGACGACATCACGCTGGCGGGTAACGGTGTAGGGCAGATCGGCAATGGCATTCATGATCGGTTCCAGTGGGATGGCAGTCTTGTATCTTAACGGATCGCCGGGATTGGTGCGTTTCAAATGCTTGCGGGGTTGGGTGAAATGTTTTCAGGTGGGGTGAGCGCGAAATGGCGGACGGGTGCAAGGGCAATTTCATCACGATGATCAGCAACTGCAGCGCAATCTGGGCAAGCTGCAATCATGTTTTTTTCTTGAAAAAATAGTAGTGGTGACGATAAAAAGTGAGCTTATATAAAATTCAATTTTTCATCAGGAACCTTCTTGGCTAAGTCAACACCTATAGGTCATGGAGTAGCAGATTAAATCGACTCCGTAAATTACAGTGCAAGTAGAATCACCGACTTACTTTATATTTGCCATTCAGGAATCGATTCAATCAACACCGTCTTCGCAAGAAACAAATTTCTTATCAATTAACGTTAATAAATTCAAAGGAGAGATATCATGTCCAGCGCAATAGACTCAGTAAAAAAAGCTTTCGGTGCAGCTTTTGATTTTACAACAGCTGAGGGCATCGCATACGCTACCCAAATACTCAACTTGCAAATGGCAGCGGACGCTTATGACAAAGCAGTGCAAGCTGCAGCGTTAAAAAAATACGCCATGGAAGCTGCTCTGGACTCAATGGCTGAAAAGATGGCTTCAGCAACGTTTTCGAGAGCTGCAAAGGCAATGGACCAATACAATCAACTCTAAGGAGACGTTGAATTAATCGGCTACAAGAATTTCGGGGCCCGTTAAATCAACAATCTACCTCGTACTTGACCTTAAAAAATAAATTTAATTAGGGTTTAGTTGATTTTTTTAATGCTTTTTAAGTAGAAAAGATAATCAGGTTTTTCAACCATGCTAATGGAGTAATTATGGCAACCTCCGCTCTTCAGTACAGCGAACAGACAGCAGCACTCAACGAAAAAGCTTTAAAGGATTCGGTGGATTTCGCCCAACGATCGCAAGTGCTTACACATCAATCAGGCGAAGACGCGCTATTCCGGCTGGCGACAAATAATGCCGTGGCAAAGATAAAAGGGATGGCAAAGACACAGGAAGCGCTAAATCAATTAAGTTAATTGCAGCACTTCCTGAAGCAGGTTCGATATTGCCCAATTATCAGGCGACCGGCGCGCATCTGCCGTGCCCCTGCCACGACAGCTGAGGTGTGGGTCCGCACCGGGCGATTCGAGTAGTTGAGGTCAAGAGAAACGGCGGCTGCCAGGTCGATCGAAGTACACGATCAGAGGCCCCGGCAGGCACCATTAACAACAATTAACAACAATCAGCCGCAAGCGCCGATATTGCCGCACTGCGTGCAGCGCTCGCAACCGTCGCTTTTGATGACGGCATGGGCACCGCATTCCGAACATTTCTTGCCGACCGGCGTGAATGCCATCGTGCTGCGGGCTTCATGATCGACCGGTTCTTGCGCAAACAGGTCCAGTTCAGGCCGGGCACGCTGCGCCAGCACCTGCACCGGGATCTGGTTGGCGTCGGCGTCGAGAAAGCCGCGCTTGATCAGCATGCGCTGCAACGCGTAGCCAATCGCCGCGACTTCGGAGTCGTGGTGCATCGGGATGCGCGCGCCGTCTTCTTCCTTGATAAAGAAACCGCAGCGGATCGGGCCCTTGTCCCAGACCACTTCACGCAGGTCGGCCAGTGCCTTGGCAACCGATCCACCCGAACGTGCGGCCATCGACAGCAAGCGCATCGACGACGTGATCCATTGCTGGTCGGCGGTCTTCTGACCGGCCGGCATGAAAAATTCAAACGGCCGCTCGACCACCACCTCCTGGCCATTGACGACACCGGCGACGTTGATGAAGCTGACCGTCAAATAAACCGTCTTGCGTCCTTCGTACGTGAAGTACTCGACCTTCGAGGTGACCGATTGCAGGTCGCCTGTCGGACGGCTGTCGAACTGCTTGCGCAGCGGATCATTGTCCGGGCCGGCAGCAGCAACAGCAGCGACTTCGGGAGTAGCCGACTTGACCGACAGCACGCTGCCCAGAATCGCATTCGGGCGATACGTCGCCAGCCCCTTGAGGCCCGCTTTCCAGCCATCCATGTACAGATTGCGGAACTCGTCAAAATCATAGTCGGCCGGGACATTGACGGTCTTCGAGATCGAGGTGTCAATAAACGGCTGCACCGATTCCAGCATCTTCATGTGATCGGTGGCCGACATCGTCAGCGCCGACACGAATTGCGGTGGCAACTTGCTGTCGTCGGAGACATCGAAACCCATCTGGCGATACAGACGCCAGGCGTGGTCGGCGACTTCAAATTCCTGGATCGAACCATCCATCATGCGTTTCTTGCGGGTGTAGTTCCACGAAAATGCTGGCTCGATACCGTTCGAGGCATTGTCGCCAAAGACCAGCGTGATGGTGCCGGTAGGCGCGATCGACAACAGGTGCGAATTGCGGATACCGTAGGTGGCAATGCCTTCGCGGATATCGACCGGCAGGCGACTGACGAACGCACCGGCGAGATATTTGGTGGCGTCGAACAGCGGAAATGCGCCCTTTTCCTTGGCCAGATCGACCGAAGCACGGTACGCGGCATCGCGCATTTCTTCCGACACCTTGGCGGCGAAAGTGCGACCGGCATCGGTGTCATAGCGAATACCCAGCATCACCATCGCGCTACCCAGACCAAGGAAGCCGAGGCCGATGCGACGCTTGTTCATCGCTTCGAGGCGCTGTTCTTCCAGCGGCCATTGCGACGCATCGAGCACGTTGTCGAGGAAGCGGATGCCGGTCTGCACCAGCTGGCTGAACTTGGCGTAGTCAAAGCTGGCGCGCTCGCTAAACGGATCAGTGACGCACATCGTCAGGTTGACCGAACCCAGGTCGCAACAACCGTAGTCCGGCAGTGGCTGCTCGGCACACGGGTTGGTGGCTTCGATTTTTTCGCAGTAGTACAGGTTGTTTTCCTGATTCATGCGGTCGATGTACAGGATGCCCGGTTCGGCGAAGTCATAGGTCGACTGCATCATCAGACCCCAGATTTCCTGCGCGGCGATTTCGCGGTAGACCCACATGCCATCGTCACGCTGGAACGCGCCGGCCTGCATCAGTTCATTGCCCGGTACGGCCTTGTGGATCAGCTGGATCGTGCCGTTGCTGGCGACGGCTTGCATGAATGCGTCGGTCACGCCGACCGACAGGTTGAAGTTCGACAGGCTGCCATCACGCTTGGCGGTGATAAAGCTGAGCACATCCGGATGATCGCAATTGAGCACACCCATCTGGGCACCGCGACGGGCACCGGCCGACTCGACTGTCGAGCACGAACTGTCAAACACGCGCATGTACGAAATCGGGCCGGAGGCACGCGAGTTGGTACCCTTGACCAGCGCGCCTTCAGGACGAATTTCGGAGAAGTTGTAACCAACACCGCCACCGCGACGCATGGTTTCGGCGGCCTGGGCGATGGCCGTGTAAATGCCTGGCTTGCCGTCGCTAAAACCGGTGACCGAATCACCGACCGGCTGCACGAAGCAGTTCATCAGCGTGGCCTTGAGCGGCAAACCGGCGGCGGAATTGATCCGGCCAGCCGGCACCCAACCATTTTGCTGGGCCCACAGGAATTTAGCGGTCCATGCCTTGCGGTTCTTGGCATTGGTTTCCGGCTCGGCGATACCCTTGGCGACACGCAGGCGCAGGTCGTCGAGCGTGCGCTCGTCGCCTTTGGCGTATTTTTCGAGCATGGTATCGGTCGAAATTTCTTGCGGTGCCATCGTGGCAGCAAAGGCGGATGAATTGACGGGAGCGTTCATGTTTGTTTCCTTGGTATAGAACAAGTGTCCGTTCCGCTCGGGAACAGGCCAATCAGGATAAAGAATAGGGTAAAAGCCAGGGACTTTTTAGTGCGGTATTCGGCCAGCGTCAGGATGCTTGCGCCGAAATCAGAGACGAAGCATAAACTGTTTCCGGCCTCTTGGCTGAGGAGAGATAGCAAGTATATTCTGCTACCTGCGAGCACTTTTTACACACCAACTTTACACAAAGGCCGTCAGCAGCCAGTCGACGAACAGCGCCACCTCCGGTCGCTCGATGACCGACTTTTCGTACACACAATAATAGGCATGAGGCGGCGTGCGCAACTCGATATCGAACAGCCGCACCACCTCGCCCGTAGCGATCATCTCGGCGGCAAAATGCTGGCGCGTCAGGCCGATGCCGTGGCCATGCTTGATCGATTCGAGCAGCAGACCGAGATCATCGACGCGCAAGCCGGTGCTCGGCTCCGGCCAATCCAGTCCGGCCGCCTCGAACCACGGCTGCCATGGTTCCAGCGCCGAGCGCAGCAGGTTGGCTTTTTTGAGGTCAGCCGGCGTGGCGATGCCGCCGAGGCTGGCCAGATACGCCGGACTGGCCACCGCAAACGCCGGTTCCTCGAACAGCTTGCGGGTCACGATGTTGGTGTACTTGCCGGCGCCGAAGCGGATCTCGACATCACTTTCGGACAGACTGAGGTCGTACAGTGGCACCGACAGAAACAGCTCGACGGCGATGTGCGGATGGAGGCGGGTGAATTGCGCCAGTTGCGGCACCAGCAGGTAGCGTGCGAAGGTCGGCGGCACCGTAATTTTCAGGCGCGGCTGGGCCGGCACACCGCGATGCGGCATCGGAAAATCATTGAGCGCTTGCAAGGCCGAGCGCACCACATCGAGATAACGCCGGCCGAAGTCGGACAACGCCACACTGCGGCTATCGCGAATGAACAGGCGTTCGCCGACAAACTCCTCGAGCAGCCGGATCCGGTGTGACAACGCCGAGGGCGTGATGCAGAGTTCCTCGGCAGCCAGTGCAAAAGAGAGAAAACGGGCGGCGGCTTCAAACGCCGACAACGCATGAACCGGGGGAAGTCGTGAGGCCATTACTTTTCTTGAGAGCTTTTCTTGAGAAGGAAGGTGGTGCCAGTGCCCGGGGTGGACATTACCAGCGGATGATCTTGCCGGGATTCATGATGTTCTTCGGATCGAGCGCGTGCTTGATCGCGCGCATGGTGTCGATGGCATCGGCACCATGCTCCTCGACCAGAAAGTCCATCTTGTGCAAGCCGACGCCATGCTCGCCGGTACAGGTACCGTCCATCGCCAGCGCCCGCGTGACCATGCGCGCATTGATCGCTTCGGCGCGGGCGATATCGGCATCATCCTGCGGGTCGACCATCATCAGCACATGAAAATTGCCATCACCGACATGGCCGATGATCGAGTACACCATCCGGTGCTGCTCGCAATCGGCCTTGGTATCGAGGATGCATTCGGCCAGCCGCGAAATCGGCACGCAGCAATCGGTCGAAATCGCCGTGCAGCCCGGCCGCAACTGCAGCAACGCAAAATAGGCATTATGTCGCGCCGCCCACAACCGGCTGCGCTCTTCGGGGCGCGTCGCCCAATCAAAACCTGTCGCATGGTGCGTGGCGACAATGTCACGTACCTGTGCGGCCTGTTCGGCCACCGAGGCCGTACTGCCGTGGAATTCAAACAGCAGCAGCGGCTGTTCCGGCAAGCCGAGATGGTCATGCGCGTTAATCGCACGCACGCCGTTTTCGTCGAGGAATTCAACCCGCGCCACCGGCACGCCACACTGGATCAGTTCGATCACGGCATTGACGGCATCGCCGGCGCTGGCAAACGAACAGACCGCCGCCGAGATCGCTTCCGGTTGCGGATACAACCGCACCGTGACTTCGGTGATGATGCCGAGCGTGCCTTCGCTACCGACATATAAACGGGTGAGATCGTAGCCGGCCGATGACTTGCGCGCACGAGTGCCGGTGTGAATGACGCGACCATCGGCGGTGACCACGGTCAGCGCCAGCGTGTTCTCGCGCATCGTGCCGTAGCGCACGGCGTTGGTGCCGGAGGCGCGGGTGGCGGCCATGCCGCCTAGCGATGCATCGGCACCGGGATCAATCGGAAAGAACAGGCCGGAGTCCTTGAGCGCGACATTGAGCTGCTTGCGCGTGACACCAGCCTGCACGGTGGCGGTCAGGTCTTCGGCATGGATTGCGATGACGCGATTGAATTGCGAAAGATCAATCGAGATGCCACCCTGCAGCGCCAGGATATGGCCTTCGAGCGAGGTGCCGGAACCGAACGGAATCACTGGCACGCCATGCATGTTGCAGGCCCTGACAATGGCGGCGACTTCGTCGGTCGAGTGGGCAAACGCAACCGCGTCCGGCAGCATGGGCGCATACGATGACTCGTCGCGGCCATGATGTTCGCGCATCGCCTGCGTGGTCGACAAGCGCTCGCCGAGCAGTGTCTGCAACTGTTCGAGCAAGGCAGACGGCAGCGGCTTCCTGAGCGCGACGAGGTGGACGAGGTGGTTCATGGATGGACTCCTTCAAGACACGGATTTTACCCTGCACGCGTGGCAGGCCCGGAGGATTTGACGTATCCTCACGACCTCTTTGACACTCTCTGGCGATCACTCTCATGGGCAACCGACTCTCAAAAATAGCAACCCGCACCGGCGACAAGGGCACCACCGGACTGGGTGACGGCAGCCGTATCGACAAGGACGCGTTGCGGGTCCATGCGATGGGCGATGTCGATGAACTCAATTCGCACATCGGCATGCTGCTGTGCGAAGACCTGCCACCGGCACTGCGCGAAGAACTGGTCTCGATCCAGCACGACCTGTTCGACATGGGCGGCGAGCTGTGCATCCCCGGCTATACGATGATCACCGATGCGCAAGTGCTGCGTCTCGATACGCTGCTGGAAAAATACAATGCCGACCTGCCCGCACTGAAGGACTTCATCCTGCCGGCCGGTTCACGCGGTGCAGCCATTGCGCATGTCTGCCGCACGGTCTGCCGGCGCGCCGAACGCCAGATCGTCAGCCTCGGCAAAGTCGAAACGATCAACGATGCGCCGCGTCAGTACATGAACCGGCTATCCGATTTGCTGTTCGTGCTGTCGCGCGTCCTGAACCGGTTCGGCGGCGGCAGCGATGTGCTGTGGCAAAAAGAACGCCAGCGCGACGTCTCGCCTGAACCCGGTAACCCGTAACTTGTAGTGCGGAAGCTGCGGGTCGTTATTTTGCCCGCAGAGACTTGCCTCTCACCCGAATCGTTGGCGCACCGAACCAACGATACCGTCGGCATCAAGGCCAACCCCGGCCAGCAGTTGCGCCACGTCACCATGATCGATGAACTCGTCGGGCAAACCCAGATGCAAAATGGGCCGCACCATGCCGGCGGCAGCCAGCTCCTCGGCCACCGCTGAACCGGCTCCGCCCATCAGTGCGCCCTCTTCGACCGTCACGATGGCGTCATGCGTCAGTGCCAGTTCCTTGACCAGTTCAATATCGAGCGGCTTGACGAAGCGCATGTTGACCACGGTCGCATTGAGGCTTTCACCGGCCTGCAAGCTCGGCGCGACCATCGTGCCAAACGCCAGGATCGCAATCCGCTCGCCCTGCCGGCGCACTTGAGCCTTGCCCATCGGCAGCGCTGTCAGCGACGCGACAGTGGCCACGCCGGGGCCCGCGCCGCGCGGATAACGCACCGCTGCCGGACCCGGATGCAGATAGGCGGTAGTGAGCATCTGGCGGCATTCGTTCTCGTCGGAAGCGGCCATCACCACCATATTCGGAATGCAGCGCAGGAACGCCATGTCGTAATTGCCGGCATGGGTCGCGCCATCAGCGCCGACCAGACCCGCGCGATCCAGCGCAAACGTCACATCGAGGTTTTGCAACGCGACGTCATGAATCAGCTGGTCGTAGCCGCGCTGCAGGAACGTCGAGTAAATCGCCAGTACCGGCTTGAGCCCCTCGGTGGCGATCCCTGCCGCGAACGTCACCGCATGCTGCTCGGCGATGCCGACATCAAAATAGCGCTCCGGATAGAGCTGCTCGAAACGCACCATGCCCGAGCCTTCGCGCATCGCCGGCGTGATGCCGATCAAGCGCTTGTCCTGCTCTGCCATATCGCACAGCCAGTCACCGAAAACCTGCGTGTAGGTCTTCTTGCCCGGTACGGTTGCCGGCTTGATGCCGACTTCAGGATTGAATTTGCCGGGACCGTGATACAGCACCGGATCGGCTTCGGCCAGCTTGTAGCCCTGGCCTTTCTTGGTGACCACATGCAGGAATTGCGGCCCCTTCAGGTGCTTGAGGTTTTGCAGCGTCGGGATCAGCGAGTCGAGGTCATGACCATCGATCGGGCCGATGTAATTGAAACCGAATTCCTCGAACATCGTGGCCGGAACGATCATGCCTTTGGCGTGTTCCTCGATACGCTTGGCCAGTTCCCGCATCGGTGCGGGCAGCACCGACTTGCCGACATTCTTGGCGGCAGCGTAGAACTTGCCCGACATCAGCCGCGCCAGGTACTGGTTCAGTGCGCCAACCGGTGGCGAAATCGACATGTCATTGTCATTAAGGATGACCAGCAAATTGATGTCGTCGTAGACCCCGGCATTGTTCATCGCCTCGAACACCATGCCGGCGGTCATCGCGCCATCACCGATGATGGCCACCGCATGGCGACTCTCGCCCTTGGCGCGTGCCGCCAGCGCCATCCCGAGCGCGGCCGAAATCGAGGTCGACGAATGGGCCGTACCGAATGTGTCGTATTCGCTTTCGGCGCGACGCGGAAAACCCGAAATGCCGTCACGCTGACGCAGCGTATGCATCTGGTCACGCCGACCAGTGAGAATCTTGTGCGGATAGGTCTGATGGCCGACGTCCCAGACCAGCCGGTCTTCCGGCGTGTTGAAGACGTAATGCAGCGCAATGGTCAATTCGACCGTGCCGAGGTTGGACGACAGGTGACCACCGGTTTTCGAGACCGAATCGATGACGAACGCGCGCAATTCATCGGCCACCTTGCGCAGCTGGTTGCGTGGCAAGCGGCGCAGGTCCGCAGGCTGGTTGATTGTTTTGAGGTATTCCATTGCTAGGCTTTCCGCTGCACGATCAGGTCCGCGAGGTCGCGCAAATGTCGTGCTTTGTCTCCGAATGGCAGGACGGCACCATGCGCGTCGCACCGTAATTTTTCTGCCAGCGCACGCGAGGGCTCCAGGCCCAGAATCGATACATAGGTGGGCTTGTGGTCGGCCGCGTCCTTGCCGGCCGTCTTGCCCAGTGTGGCCGAATCGGCAGTCGCGTCCAGCACGTCGTCGATCACCTGAAACGCGAGGCCGATCGCTGCTGCATAGGCTTCGAGCGCAGCCGTGGCAGCCGCATCCGGGGTCGTGCCGCACCATGCTCCGAGCAGGACCGAGGCGCGCAGCAACGCGCCGGTTTTCAGGCGATGCATCTGCTCCAGTTCGGCCAGCGTCAGGTCGATACCGACACTGGCAAGGTCGATCGCCTGACCGCCGCACATGCCGGCCGAACCGGCCGCGTCGGCCAGCAAACGCAGCATCGCCACCGCGCGTGCCGGGTCGATTTCCATCCCGGCCAGTACCAAAAAGGCCTGCGCTTGCAATGCATCGCCCACCAGCAGCGCCGTCGCTTCATCGTAGGCAACATGCACGGTGGGCTTGCCACGGCGCAGCGCATCATCATCCATGCACGGCATATCGTCATGGACCAGGGAATAAGCATGGATCATTTCGACAGCCGACGCGGCACGTGCAACATTGGCCGGGGCCGCATCGAACAGTTCGGCGGCGGCCTGCACCAGCAGTGGCCGCACGCGCTTGCCCCCACCGAGCACCGCGTAGCGCATCGCGGCATGCAGCTTCAGCGGCAACTGGCCGGCATCCGGCAGATAGCGATCCAGCGCGCTTTCGGCGTCGGCCTGGGTGGTTCGCATCCAGCCTTCAAAATCGGTCATTCGCCCGCCTCGCCAGCAACGCCATCAAGCGGTTTGAGCATCTCGCCTTCGAGCACCTTGACCTGGCTATCGACCTTGTCGAGCTGGACCGCGCAGAACTTGACCAGTTCGGAGCCGCGCTTGTAGGCAGCGACCGACGCTTCCAGCGGCAACTCGCCGCCTTCCATTTGTGCCACCAGCCGGGCGAGTTCCGCCATCGCGTCTTCAAAGGAGGCGGGAGTGTCTGCAGCAGGAAGTTTTTTTGTCATGGCGGGCACGCGTGATGAGAAGGTCGTCATTTTAGAGCAATCCCCACAATGAGGCCGAAAAGATCCCGGCAACACGGACGCAAGGCCGTTTGACTCCACAAAAAACCCGCCCACGTCTTCGCGGCCCGGTCAGGTATAATCGCCGGTTCTGTCCAAGAATTCCCTTTTTCATATTATTTGAACACAGGTTTTTGCGGGTTCTTTCTCTCTTAGGTTGGTGAAAATTAATTTGGGGGTGGGGATGTCCGATCTGGCTACCAATGCCAAACTGGTGCGCTCCAGCGCACAGCTTCCGGTCAACGTCTACTTCGACGCAAAGTTATACCAGCAGGAAATCCAGCAATTGTTCCGTCAGGGACCACGTTATGTCGGCCATCAATTAATGGTGCCCGAGATCGGCGACTTTTCCACGCTGCCGTGGGAAAACGAAGGTCGCATGCTGGTGCGCAATGCGCACGGGATTGAACTGTTATCGAACGTCTGCCGGCATCGCCAGGCCAAGATGTTGAACGGTCGCGGCCATGCCACCAACATCGTCTGTCCGCTGCATCGCTGGACGTATGACTTGCGGGGCGAACTGCTGGGCGCGCCGCACTTCGCCGAAACACCATGCCTGAACCTGTCGAAGACCGCACTGCAAAACTGGAACGGCTTGCTGTTCGAGCAGAACGGTTTCGATGTCGGTGCCACGCTCGGCCAGCTTGACGTCATGCCGGCACTCGATTTCGACGGCTATCTGCTGGACCATGTCGAGGTCCACGAATGCAACTACAACTGGAAAACCTTCATTGAAGTCTATCTGGAGGATTACCACGTCGAACCGTTCCATCCGGGCCTGGGCAGTTTCGTCAGTTGCGATGACCTGAAATGGCAATTCGGCAAACACTTCAGCGTGCAAACCGTCGGCGTGAAGCAGGGACTGGCCAAGGCCGGTACACCGAAGTATCGCAAGTGGCAGGAACAAGTTCTCAAGTTTCGCAATGGCGCGGTGCCCGACTATGGCGCGATCTGGCTCACGCTGTATCCGAACGTGATGGTCGAGTGGTATCCGCATGTGCTGGTGGTGTCGACGCTGTGGCCGACCGGTCCGCAAACCACGACCAACGTGGTCGAGTTTTATTATCCGGAAGAGATCGTGCTGTTCGAGCGCGAGTTCATCGAAGCCGAACGGGCGGCCTACATGGAGACCTGTCTCGAGGACGATGAAATCGCACTGCGCATGGATGCCGGCCGCAAGATCCTGCTTGACCGTGGCGTCAGCGAAGTCGGTCCGTACCAGTCGCCGATGGAAGACGGCATGCAGCATTTTCACGAGTGGTACCGGGCGCACATTGCATTCTGATCGCTCGATGCAATCTCTCTGGATGCTGCTGGCGACCTTTCTGTTCGCCATCATGGGCGTGTGCGTCAAGCTCGCTTCGGACTATTACAGCATCGCGGAAATCGTCATGACACGCGGCACCATCGGTGTCATCGTCATCGGTGCCCTGGTGTTCCTGCGCGGCGACACGCTGCGTACCCGCTTTGCCGGCCATCATCTGTGGCGCTGCACCGTTGGCGTCATCGCCTTCTGGATGTGGTTTTATGCGATCGCCCAATTGCCGCTGTCGATGGCGATGACCCTCAATTACATGGCCCCGATCTGGATCGCTGCGATCCTGTTCATCGGCGGCTGGTGGCGCGGTGTGCGCAGTTTCGAGCCCGGCATGATAGGGGCGATTACAGCCAGCTTTGTCGGCGTGACGCTGTTGCTGCAACCAGCGATGCATGCGTCGCAATGGGTGGGCGCGCTGGTGGCGCTGGCTTCCGGCATGCTGGCAGCGCTGGCGTATCTGCAGGTGCGCGAACTCGGAAAAATGGGCGAACCGGAATCCCGCGTGGTGTTTTATTTCTCCTTGACCAGCATGCTGGCGGGACTGGGCGGCATCATGCTGGCACCAGGCCCGATGAGCCAGGCCGCGCTGTGGCATGTGCCGTCAAGCAAAGGACTGCTGTTGTTGCTGGCTATCGGCGGCTGCGCCACGGTCGCGCAAATGGCAATGACGCGCGCGTATCGCCTTGGCAAAGTCCTCGTCACCGCTAACCTGCAATACACCGGCATTGTCTTTTCCAGCTTCTGGGGTGTGCTGTTGTGGCAGGATGTACTGGGCTGGCTGGGCTGGAGCGGCATCGCGGTGATCCTCTCGAGCGGCCTCATTGCCACCTATTACAACACGCGCAACCTCAGCCACACCACGGTCCCGGTGACCACCTCGGATCCGATTTCAGCCGAAACAATGTGACCAATGGTTCCGTTGACGGAAAACGCAACGGCGGGCATGTTGACGCACAGTGGCGTGGTCAAGACGGCGATCTTGATCTTGATCTTTAGTTCGCTCAACTTTTCCTGAAAGTCTTTCCATGCTGATGCAATTGCTGCTGTTCATCGCGGGTCTCGTTGCCCTGGTCGTGGGTGCCAGTTCACTGGTGCGCGGCGCCTCCAAGCTGGCGCTCTCGTTTGGCATCTCGCCGCTGGTGGTCGGACTCACCATTGTCGCCTTCGGGACCAGTGCGCCGGAAATGGCAGTCTCCACCGGCGCGGTGCTCAACGGCCAGACCGACATCGCCATCGGCAATGTCGTGGGCAGCAATATTTTCAACGTGCTGTTTATTTTGGGAATCAGTGCGCTGGTCGCGCCGCTGATCGTGCATGTGCAGCTCATTCGCCAGGAAGTCCCCATCATGATCGGCTCGGCCTTGCTGCTGGTCGCGCTAGGTCTCGATGGCACGCTGAGCTGGTGGGAAGGCATCCTGCTGCTGGTCCTGATGGTGGTCTACACCGTGTTCCTGATCCTGCAATCACGCCGCGAGTCGTCGGCCAACACTGCCGGATTCACTGCCGGATTCACTGCCGAATTGCCGCCCGTTGCACCGCAAGCCTGGGACGGCAAGTGGCCAGCGCAGGCGGCCCTGATCGTTGTCGGACTGATCTTGCTAGTGCTGGGTTCGGATTGGCTGGTCTCGGCTTCGGTGGTATTTGCCAAGGCGCTAGGCGTGAGTGACCTCGTCATCGGCCTGACCATCGTCGCGGCGGGCACGTCCATGCCCGAAGTGGCGACTTCCCTGACGGCGGCATTCAAAGGCGAACGTGACATCGCGGTCGGCAATGTGGTGGGAAGCTGCACGTTCAACATCCTCGGCTGCCTGGGTCTGAGCGCTCTGGCCTCGGGCACGCTCGGCTTGCCACTGGCACCGTCGATATTGACATTCGACATCTGGGTCATGCTGGCTGCGCTGCTAGCCTGCCTGCCTGTCTTCCTCAGCGGCCGCGAAATCGCACGCTGGGAAGGTGGCGTATTCCTGGCTTACTACGTCGCGTATGTGGCCTACCTGATCCTGGCGTCGCAGCAACATGACGCGTTACCTGGCCTTTCGTCAGTCATGCTTGGTTTTGTCGTACCCTTAACCATCATCACATTCGTCGTCGCCCTGTTGCGCGAGAAACCGTCTGGCGCGACTTCGTGAATGGATGTGGACGTTGCTCATTGGACGGGGTGACTTAGTTACCGCAGTCAGCGCATCCGGTGCAATGCCCTGCGGTTATTGCACCCTACGATTTGATGTTGATGTTGATGTTGATGTTGATGTTGATGTTGATGTTGATGTTGATGTTGATGTTGACTTTGCAGTTGCAGTTGCAGTTGCAGTTGCAGTTGCAGTTGCAGTTGCAGTTGCAGTTGCAGTTGCAGTTGACTTTGACCTGTCCCGCATTGAAGCAGCTGCCAAAAACGGTAGTCAGGCAAGGGATAAGAGGGGCGCATGTCTGAGCGAAGCGAGTTTGCGACCCTCCCCTTGACTGACTACCGTTTTTGGGAACCCGAAGGGCAGCCGCTTCGCGGTCGCCTTTTTCTTGGTTACTTCTTTTTGGCGAAGCAAAAAGAAGTGACCGGCTGCCGGGCCGCCCCCGGCTTGGTCATGACGGAGAGACAGCCGCTCAATCAACCGCAGCATCGAAACTGGATGGCAAGCGCTCCGCAATCCGCAAGCAGGGTCAGAGTAATTTTCGCGATACCCCTGCGAAAAAAACTCTGACCCTGGTTGCTGCGTGGCGGAGCGCATGCAGAATCAACTCCCGCAGACAGTGCATCCGGTGCAATGCCCTGCGGTTATTGCACCCTACGATTTGTTGCAGTTAACCCTCTAACAGGAGTCAAGCAATGCCCACCACCACCCTGATCCCCGCCACCGCAATCAACCCCGACACCCACCTCCTGATCGACTGTCGCCACGACCTGACCAATCCGGAAGCCGGGCGTATCGCCTACACTGAAGGCCACATCCCGGGCGCGCGTTTCGTCCAGCTCGATGACGACCTCTCCGGTCCGACAACCAGCGCCGACGGCAGCTTCGCCGGCCGCCATCCGTTACCGAAGATGGCTGATTTCATCGAGACATTGCGCCGCCTCGGCGTCAATGACGACAGCCAGGTCGTCGTCTACGATGCCCACGGCGGGATGTTTGCAGCACGGCTGTGGTGGATGTTGCGCTGGGCCGGCCATGCGCAAGTCGCGGTCCTCGATGGCGGCTTGCCGGCGTGGATCGCGGCCGGTGGTGTCACGACGACTGCCATGGCGCTGGTTACGCACGGCCACATCACGGCGCAGCCCGCACTGACCCGCACAGTCGATGTCGATCAAGTCCTGGCCAGCCTCGGCTCGACCACGCTGACCATCGTCGATGCCCGCGCCGCAGACCGTTTTCGCGGAGAGAATGAAACGCTCGACCGCGTCGGCGGCCACATCCCCGGCGCGAAAAATCGCTGCTTCAAGGACAATCTGCAAGCCGACGGCCGCTTCAAGCCAGCCGATCAGTTACGCGCAGAATTTGCCAGCGTCCTCGCCAACCCGGCGACTGGCGTGATGCAGTGTGGCTCCGGCGTCACCGCCTGCCACAACTTGCTGGCACTGGAGATCGCCGGTCTGCCAGGTGCGGCGCTGTATCCGGGATCATGGAGCCAGTGGAGTGCCGACACCACGCGGCCGGTCGCTACCGGCGCTTAATCAACACCCGAGCCGAACGGCGTTTGAGGGACATCGCACCGAGCAGTGCCAGTCCACCCAGCAGCAGCGAAAGATTACCCGGCTCGGGCACCGCAGAAGCCAGCGCCGCCAGCATCATCGGGCTGGCCGGCACCAGCGGATCGCCAAAATACAGGATGCTTTCGGCGGTAACAGGGTTCACGAGCCGCTGCGCAAACGGGCCTTTGACACCGTCGTAGGCGGACTGGAAAAAGAATGCCACGCCATAGTCATGGGCGGTCGCATCAGGCCATTTGTCGTAAAAGTGCAGGACACCGCCACCGAGTCCGAACAGGTTGTTTTTTTCCTCGATCACGTAATCCCAGCTAGCGCCGGAATCGATGTGCAGGATGCCCATATCGGAAAAATAGGGCAGGTAGAAATCCGTCATGTTGTGACGGGTGTAATAGTCGAACATCCCGCCGGAGGCATAAACCGCATAGTCGAATGATCCGGCCTCGTTGACCGAAGCAAACGTCATCGCCTCAGGTGCCCCGGAGGACTGTGTCGACACCGCCAGCGCCGGCACAGAAGCCGATACCATTAGCGCGATTGCTGCCCACTTTACCGCCCGGCCGGATGCAATTTTCATGGTGGTTTTCTCTCGAGCAACGATTTACACAAGGATTTGTGATCCTTATGATAATCATTATTCCCATTGCAACAGCGCTCTAATGATGCCGTGTCATTAACACCACAATGGCAATGCCCAATGTGATCAACAGCACTTGCGGAATGGTTTCGCGCAGTGTGGCGCGGCGCTGCATTTGCGGCATCAGGTCACTGACGGCAATGTAGATGAATCCCGACGACGCAAACACCAGCACGTACGGAATCCATTGCATGCCTTGCTCCAGCGTGAAGTAGCCAAGCAAGCCGCCCAGCACCGCCATCAAACTGCTCAGCAAGTTGTAAAGATACGCCCGCTTGCGCGAGAACCCGGCATTGAGCAACACGATGAAGTCGCCGATTTCCTGCGGGATTTCATGCGCGATGATGGCCAGACCGGTGACGACGCCGAGTGTCGGGTCGGCCAGGAACGCGGCGGCGATCAGGATGCCGTCGGTAAAATTGTGCATGCCGTCGCCCACCAGAATCATCCATCCCGCCTTGCCGGCCGCGTGCGCGTCGTGGCCATGGTGGTGGGCGTGACCATCGCCTTCGTGATGATGCGAGTGGCGCAGGATCGCGGTTTTTTCGAGCAGGAAAAAAAGCAGCAAGCCGCCCAGCAGCACGGCGAACAGCGTGTGGGTGTCGGCACCGGACTCGAAGGCTTCCGGCAACGAGTGCAGGAACGAGGTCGACAGCATGATGCCAACCGACAGGCTGACCATGCGGTCGACCATTTTTGACAACAGTCCGAATGAAAAAATCGCGGCAGCCGAAATGCTGAAAACGCCCGATATGGTGGTGACGAACAGGATGCTAACGAGGATGGTATTGATGGCAGTCCCGAATGGTCAGGCAGAAAAGTCCCAAATTATAGAACACCCGGTCAGGCTGACTACTAAGCACATTCAAGAGCGAACCGATAGTGCGATCGACCAGCGACAATACCCGTCATCTGCCAACGCATATGGCAATGCACCGATCAACTGCTAACCTAGCGCGATACGATCACCAAGGCCCTGTCCCCATGTCCGAGTCCATCCGTTTCCATTTCCGTGGCGCGATCCAGGAGGTCGATGCCGCCGCACCATTGCGCACCGTGCTGCAGCACCTGCGCGAAGAACTGCATTGCACCGGCACCAAGGAAGGTTGCGCCGAAGGCGATTGCGGTGCCTGCACGGTGCTGGTCGGCCAGTTGCGCGATGGCGCACTGCAGCTTGAACCGGTCAATGCCTGTATCCGCTTGCTGCCAACACTCGACGGCAAGGCACTCTTCACGGTCGAAGACTTGCAGCAAGCCGATGGCACGCTGCACCCGGTCCAGCAAGCGATGGTCGACTGCCATGGTTCGCAATGCGGCTTTTGCACGCCCGGCTTCGTGATGTCCCTCTGGAATCTGTACCTGCAGCGCGAAGGCCAGTCAACACCTCCATCGCGCCAGCAAGTCAACGATGCGCTCTCGGGCAATCTGTGCCGCTGCACCGGCTACCGGCCCATCATTGCAGCAGCCACGCGGATGGGACAACTGCCGCCGGTCACCTTCGATCGTGCCGCCGTCACCGCCGCCCTGCTACCGCTGCACAGCACGACGCTGCGCCAGCACGCGCTGGCTGACGGTCATACGTTCTTCGCGCCACGCACTCTGTCGCAAGCAATTCAATTGCGTACAAGCCATCCGGCTGCGACCTTGCTGGCCGGATCGACCGATGTCGGCCTGTGGTTCACCAAGCAGTTGCGTGTGCTCGGCGATATTGTTTATCTGGGTGAAGTGGCCGGGCTCGCGGCGATTGAGCGCAGCGCGTCGCATCTGCATATCGGCGCGACCGCTTCGCTGGAAGCGTCCTATCAGGCCATCTGCCAGCACTACCCGAACGAACTGACCGAACTATGGCAGCGCTTTGCCTCGCTGCCGGTGCGCAATGCCGGCACGCTGGGCGGCAATGTCGCCAACGGTTCACCGATCGGCGACTCGATGCCGTGGCTCATTGCCCTCGGTGCCGAAGTGGTCCTGCAAGGCAGCACCGGAACGCGCACGCTGGCGCTGGAAGATTTTTATCTCGGCTATCAGAAAAAAGATTTGCAGCCCGACGAACTGGTCACGGCGATCCGCATCCCGCTACCGCAAGCCGGTCGGCAATGGCGCACTTACAAACTGGCCAAGCGCTTTGATCAGGATATTTCAGCGGTCTGTGCAGCCTTCTCGATCCGGCTTGATGGCGAGTTGATCACCGACATTCGCATCGCCTTCGGCGGCATGGCCGCCACGCCAAAACGCGCCAGTCATGCCGAACAGGCCCTGCTCGGCCAGCCGTGGAACGACGCCAGCCTGACCCGTGCGATGGCGGCCCTGGCCAGCGATTACACGCCGCTGAGCGACATGCGCGCCTCCGGCACATATCGGATGAAGGCCGCACAAAATCTGTTGCGCCGCTTCTGGTTCGAAACCCGTACCGATGCGCCGCTGACCGCCGGGCAGGTCAATGCCTTTGCCCATGAAGGTATCCAATGAACTCGCGCACCGAACTGCCCGGCGTCTGGGCCGAAGTCGGCCGCTCGCATCCGCACGAATCGGCCATGCTGCATGTGCTGGGAAGCGCCACCTATGTCGACGATGTCGCGGAGCTCCACGGCACGCTGCATGCAGCACTCGGCCTGTCGCAACAGGCGCATGCCACGTTCACAGCGATCGACCTCGCTGCCGTGAAGGCCTCGGCCGGGGTCGTCGCCGTGCTGGTCGCTGCGGACATTCCCGGCTTCAATGACTGCGGTCCGATCATTCATGACGATCCGATTTTTGCCGACGGACTGGTGCAGTATGTCGGCCAGCCGCTGTTCGTCGTGGTCGCTGATACGCACGACAATGCACGCCGTGCAGCCCGGCTTGCGCAGGTCGATTACACCGCACTGCCCGCCCACCTGACACCCGAGGCAGCGCACGCCGCGCAATCGTATGTCTTGCCGCCGATGCGCTTGCAGCGCGGCGACGCGGCGGCGCGACTGGCGCAGGCACCGCGTCGCGCCAGCGGCACGCTGTCGGTCGGCGGTCAGGAACAGTTCTATCTGGAAGGTCAGGTGGCCTACGCGATTCCGCAAGAAGAGCGCGCAATGCGGGTGCTGTGTTCGACCCAGCATCCGTCCGAAATGCAGCATGTGGTGGCGCATGCACTGGGCGTGCTGGCGCACCGCGTGAACGTCGAATGCCGGCGCATGGGTGGCGGCTTCGGCGGCAAGGAATCGCAGTCGGCCCTGTGGGCGGCAGCAGCGGCGATCGCGGCCGACAAGCTCCAGCGTCCGGTCAAGCTGCGCGCCGATCGGGACGATGACATGCTCGTCACCGGCAAGCGCCACTGCTTTCGATACACCTACGAGGTCGGCTACGACGACACCGGTCGCATCCTCGCCGTGAAGCTGGAGATGGTGCTGCGGGCCGGTTATTCGGCCGACCTGTCCGGCCCGGTCGCGACCCGCGCAATCTGCCATGTCGACAATGCGTACTACCTGTCGGATGTCGACCTGCGGGCGTTTTGCGGCAAGACCAACACGCAATCGAACACCGCCTTCCGCGGCTTCGGCGGACCGCAAGGTGCGCTCGCCATCGAATACGCGATCGACGATATCGCGCGCACGCTGGGCATGGATGCACTCGACATCCGGCAGCGTAATTTTTATGCGGAGGCCGGGCGCGACGTCACGCCGTACGGCCAGCAACTCGACGACAACGTCATCGCCCCGCTGGTCGCCGAACTGGAAGCCAGCAGCGAGTACCGCCAGCGCCGCCATGCCGCACACGCCTTCAACGCGACCAGCCCGATCCTGAAAAAAGGACTGGCGATGACGCCGGTCAAATTCGGCATTGCCTTCAACGTCAATCACCTCAATCAGGCCGGTGCGCTTGTACATGTGTATGTCGATGGCTCCGTACTGGTCAATCATGGCGGCACCGAAATGGGCCAGGGCATCCACACCAAGGTCATGCAGGTTGTCGCCCATGAACTTGGCATACCGCTGGCGCAAGTGCGCATCAGCGCCACCGACACCGCCAAGGTCGCCAACACCTCGGCCACCGCCGCCTCGACCGGGGCCGATCTCAATGGCAAGGCGGCGCAAGCGGCGGCGCGGCAGATCCGCGACCGGCTGGCCGCATTCATCGCCAGCCAGCACGGCGTGAGCGCCGATAGCGTGGACTTCGCCGATGGCAAGCTGCTAGTCGCAGGAGTGGCCTTCCCATTTGCCGAAGTGGTCGCCAAGGCCTATCTGGCACGGGTGCAATTATGGTCCGATGGGTTCTACGCGACGCCCGGCCTGCACTGGGATTCGGCCAGCATGACCGGCCATCCGTTTTCGTATTTCGCGTACGGTGCGGCCGTGGCCGAAGTCCTCATCGACACCCTCACCGGCGAATGGAAATTGTTGCGCGCCGATGTGCTGTACGACGCCGGGCAGTCGCTCAATCCGGCCATCGACATCGGCCAGGTCGAGGGCGCTTTCATCCAGGGCATGGGCTGGCTGACTACCGAAGAACTGTGCTGGAACAAGGACGGCAAGCTGACCACGCATGCGCCGTCGACCTACAAGATTCCAACCGTCTCGGATTGCCCGGACGACTTCCGCGTCGCGCTGTTCGACAACCGCAATGTCACGGACAGCATCCATCGCTCGAAAGCCGTCGGCGAGCCGCCGCTGCTGTTGCCGTTCTCGGTCTTTTTTGCGCTGCGCGATGCGGTCGCCAGCGTCGGCGACTACCGCATCAATCCGCCACTCAATGCGCCGGCAATCAGCGAAGAAATCCTGAAGTCGATCGAGGCCGTACAACTGGCGAGTGCGCCGTGAACGCGGTGCTTGTCACCGTCGCCAGCGTCGAGGGGTCGGCACCGCGCGAAGCCGGCGCGACGATGCTGGTCACGCAGGACGGCCAGCGCGACACCATCGGTGGCGGTCATCTGGAATTGCGCGCGGCCGAGATTGCCCGCGCGATGTTGGTGTTCCCAGAATCGCGCCGGCTCGAACGCTTTGCGCTCGGTCCCAGTCTCGGCCAATGCTGCGGTGGGGTCGTGCAACTGGTGTTCGAATGCGTCACTGACGAGCACCTTGCGCCGCGCGACACGCACCGCACCAGCTGGCGCGTGGTCTCGCTCGATACCGATGCGCCGCCGTTGCTGATCACGGACGAAGCGGCATTGGCCTTTGATCCGGCGCTGCCGACCCGCCTCGTCGTCGATGCCAGCGGTGGCCACTGGCTGATCGATCCGCGTCGCGCCTGGACGCCGCACTTGCTGCTGTTCGGTGCGGGTCATGTCGGCGCGGCCATCGTGCGGGCGCTGGCCGACTTGCCGTGCCATGTCACATGGATTGATGAACGGGCCGACGCCTTCCCTTCCACCGTCCCGGCCAATGCCACCATCGACGTCACCGATGCGCCCGAAGCCCTTGTCGCGCACGCCACCGCCGGCAGCAGTTTTCTGGTCATGACGCACAGTCATGCCCTCGATCAGCAACTGTGCGAAGTCATCCTCGAACGCAATGATGCCGGCTGGTTCGGCCTGATCGGTTCGCACACCAAGCGCCAGCAATTCGAACACCGTTTGCTGGCACGCGGCATCCCCGCCGAACGACTGGCCGGTATGACCTGTCCGGTCGGCATCACCGGCATCAGCGGCAAGGCACCCGGCGTCATCGCCGCCGCTGTCGCCGCACAATTACTTCAAGTCTGGGAATCCGTTTGAACACTTTGATCAACACCGCATCGACCTTGCACGCCTACCGCGCCAGCCTCCTCCACTTCACCGCCGACCCGGCCTTCGGCGACAACGCCCACGCCTTCCATGAAGACGGTTTGCTCATCGTTGATGGCGCACACATCCGCGCCGCCGGCGAGTACGCGACGCTCAAGGACACGCTCTCCGCAGACGTCGTCGTGACCGACTATCGCGGCAAGCTGATCGTGCCCGGCTTCATCGACACGCACATCCACTATCCGCAAACCGACATGATTGCCTCGCCCGCACCGGGCTTGTTGCCGTGGCTGGAGACGTACACGTTTCCGACCGAGCGGCAGTTTTCCGATCCGGTGCATGCGCGTGAAGTCGCGGAATTTTTTCTGGATGAACTGCTGCGCTGTGGCACCACGACCGCGATGGTGTATTGCACCGTGCATCCGGAATCGGTCGAGGCGTTTTTCAGCGCCAGCGAGGCACGCAACCTGCGCATGGTGGCCGGCAAGGTGATGATGGATCGCCACTGTCCGGAATTTTTGCAGGACACGGCCGAATCCGGCGCACGCGACTCCGAAGCGCTGATCCGGCGCTGGCACAAGCGCGGTCGGCAGTTGGTTGCAATCACGCCGCGCTTCGCACCGACCTCGTCGAACGCGCAATTGCAACTGGCCGGCGAACTCGCGCAAGCCTGGCCCGACACCTACGTGCAAACCCATGTCGCTGAAAACACCGATGAAGTCGCGTGGGTAGCGGCGCTGTTTCCGCAAGCGCGCAGCTATCTGGATGTCTACGAACAGGTCGGCCTGCTGCGCGAACGGACCATGCTGGCGCACTGCATCTGGCTCGATGACGATGACCGCGCACGCATGGCCGCGACCGGCGCAGCGGCGGCGATCTGTGCGACATCGAACCTGTTTCTGGGCAGCGGATTATTCGATTTTGCGGCGGCCGATGCTGTGCAGTTGCGCCTGTCGCTAGCTACCGATGTGGGTGGTGGCACATCGTTTTCGATGCTGCAGACGATGAATGAAACTTACAAGGTGGCGCGCATGGGCAACACATATCTGCCAGCGCTGCGGATGTTTTATCTGGCCACGCTGGGCGCGGCGCGCAGCATGCAGCTCGAAGGAACGATCGGTAATTTTGTTGCGGGGGCGGAAGCGGATTTTATCGTGCTTGATCCGCAGGCAACACCGCTGCTGGCGCGGCGTACTGCGCGCACCGATAGTCTTGAAGAATGGTTGTTTGCGTTTGCCATGCTGGGCGATGACCGGGCAGTGATGGCGACGTATGCAGCCGGTCGCAAGGTACATGTGCGCGCCTGATCAGGCGTTTGCGTCGGATGCCGTATTACGGCAACCGCATCTTTGGTTTGCGTAGGGTAGCCGCCTTGCGTGTTAACTTCATTTAAAGTCGGTCATTCGCGCGTCAAACCGGAACTCCCGCACGACGTTCAGCGTGACACGTGCATACGCGGGATGCGCAGGATTGATGACCGCATTCAACGCTTCCGGAATGACCGCAGAGGGCACCAGCATCATGAAAGCTTCCGGCGATGCCAGCCATCGTCGGCCGATTTCCTGGGTACTGGCCGGTGCCGGCAACGCGGCCCAGTCGTCGGGCAAGTCGGATAATGCGGGCTGGAATACGGGTGACGCATGATCCGGTACATCAATCGCCACTAGCACCATGGGTGGCACGACCGTGCCGGACAGATGAACAAATTTCTCGAGTGCACACAGCTCGATGGTCGTGCCGGCATACATTACCGGAAACCCGATCGGGTTCCAGCGACCACCGTACAACCGTGTGCCATCGCAGCGCCGGTCGAGTGCCCATTGGGCTGCCGCGATGCGCCATAACTTCAAGCAGCACCGCCGGTGGCGATGGCATTGAGGACTTGCCGGACCGACACGGCACCCGGTTCGGTATCCATCAGATCCAGTGGAGCCACCTCACCCAGTGCACGATTGGGGCGGCGCATCCAGTCGATGGCGACGAACTTGTCGCCAAAGACCTCGACTGCCAACCGCGTCACTGCGCCCATCCGGAACAACCGTTCCGTCGCACCGGAATCAATTCGGGCATTGGTCTTTTCCAGGCGACTGGCAGTCGAGGCCGGCACGTGGGTAATGCCCTGAATGCGGGAATCTGCCACACCAAAAAAATTGCTGGCGGCCTTGATCATGCCGATCGAATAGCCCTCGCGAATTGCCTGTACTGCCGCAAAGCCGGACAGCGGCGCATCGGAAACCAGATGGGTAAATGGGGTGTCATCAAGCCGACGGGTGGCTGACTTGAAACGCAACGAAGCCCCATTGCGGGGCTTGGCGGGTAGTTCGGGTGGAAGGTGCTTGGTGGCCATCTTAACCTCTCATTCGGGCTTTTAGCATAACCCAAACGAGATCATTGACCAATCGTTTCAAACCGGCGATGTGGCTTAACAGCCAGCAGCACCGACCGACATCACCCCCTGAACGCGCGCAAGATCCCGACCCGGAACAAATCCCGATCATTCTTTTCCCGGAAGGTATTGACCCGGCTGAAACTGGCAAAGGCTTTCCAGTCCTTGCCCAGGTCGCGGTCGACTTGCATCGTGATCAGCGCCATCAGCCGCGTCTGGTCCGAGGCGTCGCGCTTGTTGCTGCTGACGTAAGGTCCGAAGCCGGCACTCGCGCTCCATTTGTCCGCCAGCGGTTGGACGTACCAAGCTTGTGCTGCCAGACCGCGCCGGTCGACCCGACTGTCGTCGTCCCCCTCGGCAATCGCCGATCCGGAAAACGCCCACGGGCCATCGTATTTCTTGATTTCTGCCGAACCACCAAAGCTGCGCTCGGTATCGCCATGATTGGTCTGCCCGTTGATCGCGGCAACACCTAGCCAGATCCGGTCATCGACCAGCCCCGGAATACTGCGGGCCACCGGCGCATCAAAATACTTACCGACACCGATCAGCACCGCATTCGACGAATGCGCGCCCGCGCCCGGCATGTTGACGTGATTGAATCCGAGGCGGATGTGCGCACCGCTACCGAGTTGATCGACGTCGATCATCGCTGTCGGCATGACCACGTCTGTTTGCTACAATGAGCTTCACTATTCGTCAGGCGTCGACCATCATGCGCACTTCCAAATTCTTGCCCTGTTTTATTCTGTGTGTCGCGGCTAGCGCGGCACCTCTTCTGGCGCAAGCCCAAACCAGTAACCAGGCGCCGCCACAACTGGAACGACTGGAAGAAGGCAGCGGCCCCGACATCACGATCAAACCGCGGGAACGCAGCACGACAACACAAACGCGCGAGCAAGGCGTTGTGACCGAAGTGCAGGTGCAGAGCGGCGGTAGCAATTACCGCGTCAAGCAAGGTGCTGGTCCGGGCAATGCCATGCCGGGCGATGCCCAAAGCAATGCGGTGCGGGCACCGCAATGGCTGGTCAAGGAATTCGACTGGGGCAGCAAGAAAGAACCCAAGTCTGTTGAACCATTGCCGATGCAGGAAGCACCACCGCCGCCGTTACCAACGGCCAAATAATTCTCACGGGCGCAGCGATGCGCCCGCTTTCTGACCAGTGCTGCGATGCGTCGCATGCCTTTACCTGTACCCGCCATGGCAGTCTTTACTCCCGTTACCCACACCGAACTTGACGCATGGATCACCCAGTTTCCGCTTGGTGCCGTCCATGCGCTGCGCGGCATTGCCTCCGGCATTGAAAACAGCAATTTTTTCATCGACACCGAGCGCGGTGAATTCGTGCTGACTATCTTCGAAAAACTCAGCTTCGCGCAATTGCCGTTTTACCTGGAATTGATGCGTCATCTGGCCGAGCGTGGCGTCGCCGTGCCGGCACCGATCGCCAACAACAGCGGTGCGCTGATCACGCCATTGCAAGGCAAGCCGGCGGCGATTGTCAGCAAGCTCGAAGGAACGTGGGAGATGAATCCGGCACCGGTGCATTGCGCCGCCGTCGGTGCGATGCTGGCGCGCATGCATCTGGCAGCCGCCGATTTCCCGATCCGCCAGCCCAATTTGCGTGGCCTTGAGTGGTGGCGCAGCACGGTGCCGACGGTGCTGTCCTACCTGGCACCGGACGCGATGATCATGCTGCTCGACGAGATGGAGTTTCAGGAAGGTTTTGCTGATTCCGAAGCGTACCTGGCACTACCGAACGGTCCTATCCATGCCGACCTGTTCCGCAATAACGTCATGTTCGATGGCGAACGCCTGACCGGCTTTTTTGATTTCTATTTTGCCGGCTGTGATACCTGGCTGTTCGACGTCGCGGTCACTGTCAACGACTGGTGCATTGACCTCGACAGCGGCGTCCTCGACCACCACCGGGTGCGTGCGCTGCTCGACGCCTACCATGCAGTACGACCATTCAATGCCAGCGAACAAGTCGCCTGGCAACCGATGTTGCGCGCTGCGGCGCTGCGATTCTGGCTCTCGCGGCTATACGATTTCCATCTGCCGCGCACGGCCGAAATGCTGACACCGCACGACCCCGACCACTTCAAGCGCATCCTGCAACAACGCATTTCCACTGCTGCACCCACTCTTTATTGATATGACCCATCTTCCTGCAATGACAGGCTGGCTGTGGCTCAAAGAAGGCTTCGTCCTCTTTCGCAAACAGCCGGTCGAACTCTCGACTCTTTTCATCAGCTACATGTTCATCATGATCGGCATCGGCATCGTTCCGGTGATCGGCCAGATCGCGCCGCTGATTCTGGTACCGGTTTTTTCGCTGGCGTTCCTGTCGGCCAGCGCGCAAGTACGCAATGGCGAACGGGTCTATCCGAAACTGCTGTTTGCCGCGTTCCGCTCACCGGCGATCAAATCGCTACTGACGCTGGGCGTGCTGCAACTCGTGGTCGGCATGCTGGCACTCGGGGTCTCGGTCCTGGTCGATGGCGGCGTGTTCTGGAAAGTCCTCAGTGGCGAAACCGGCATGGACCCGGCCGTCGTCGGCGAATCGAACATGGGCCTTGCCATCCTCGCCGCGGCGCTGGTGTATTTGCCTGCCGGGATGGCATTCTGGTATGCCGCGCCCCTGGTCGCCTGGCAAAAAATGAGCGTGAGCAAAGCGGTGTTTTACAGCTTCTTTGCCGTACGGCAGCAGTATCGGGCCTTCTTGGTGTACGGCCTGGCGTGGGTTGCAGTCGGCGTCGTGATTCCGACCATGGTCAGTCTGGTGCTGGCACTGATGTTCAACAGCGCCAGTCTGATCGTGATGGTGATGATGCCGCTATCGATGCTGTTGACGGTGGTGTTGTACAGCTCGTTCTACATCACCTATACCGACGTATTCCCGGCACCCGAGCAGCCGGTGGCGGCGGTGATTGATGTGGATGCCTGAGACGGAGTCAGGCGGTGCAATGCCCTGCGGTTATTGCACCGCCGCCCAGCACCGCCCTCAAGCCACCTTATCCAGCTTCGCAATACTCAAATCCAGCAACTTCATCCCGTGCCGGCCAAAATTAATATGCGCACGCGCATTCATGCCACCGCCTTCGATATTGATGATCACCCCTTCACCGAACTTGGCATGAACCACCGACTCGCCGATCCGCCAGCCCAGCTCTTTCTGGTTCGCGCCTAACGCCGGCACCTGTCCTGATGGAGCATCAACCCACGCGGCCTTCGGACTGTCGTAGCGATAAAACGGCTGCACTTTCGGCGACAGCCACTTCAGCGATTCTTCCGGCAGTTCGGCAAAAAACCGCGACTTGAGGTTGTAACGGGTCTGCCCGTGCAGCATCCGCGTCTGCGAAAAACTCATGTACAAGCGCTTGCGCGCCCGCGTGATCGCGACATACATCAAACGTCGTTCTTCCTCGACACCCGCTTCTTCCTTCTGCGCATTTTCGTGCGGGAACAAGCCTTCTTCCAGACCGGTAATGAACACCGTATCGAACTCCAGTCCCTTGGCCGAATGCACCGTCATCAGTTGCATCGCATCCTGCCCGGCGCTGGCCTGATTGTCACCGGCTTCGAGCGAGGCGTGCGACAGGAAGGCCGACAGCGGCGACATCACCGCCGGCAACGGCGCATCCGCATCGAGCACTTCAAAGCCGTCTTCGAGCACGATGGCCGCGCCGCTCACCGGCGCACTTTGCGGTCCGAGGAAGGCCGGTGCATCGTGACCAAACCCTTCTTCGTTGACGAAAACGGTGGCCGCATTGACCAGTTGCTCCAGATTCTCGACACGGTCGGCGCCTTCCTTCTCGTTGCGGTAATGCGCAATCAGGCCACTGGCCGCCAGCACCACATTGACCATCTCCGGCAAGGCCAGCTGAGCGGTTTCAAAACGCGTACTTTCAATGAGCCGGATAAACCCGGCGAGCGACGAACCGGCCTTGCCGGCCACATGCGGCACTGCTGCGTACAGCGACAGATTGTGTGCGCGGGCCGCATCCTGCAATTGCTCCAGCGAGCGCGCACCGATGCCGCGGGTCGGAAAATTGACGACGCGTAAAAAAGCAGAGTCGTTGTGCAAGTTATCCATCAGCTGCAAATAGGCGATCGCGCTTTTGACTTCGGCACGCTCGAAATAGCGCTGGCCGCCGTACACCTTGTACGGAATCCCGGCCGAGAACAGCGCATGTTCGATCACGCGCGATTGCGCGTTCGAGCGGTACAGCACCGCGATCTCGCTGCGCAGCGATCCTTCATTGATGAGGCTCTTGGCTTCTTCGATGATCCATTGCGCTTCGAGCAAATCACTGGTCGACTCAAAAATCCGCACCGGCTCGCCATGACCGGCGTCGGTGCGCAGGTTCTTGCCGAGGCGCTTGGTGTTGTTGGCAATGAGCAGGTTGGCGGTATCGAGGATGTGGCCGTGCGAGCGATAGTTCTGCTCGAGCTTGATCAGGTTCTGCACATCGAATTCGCGCTCGAACGCCGACATGTTGCCGACATTGGCACCGCGAAAAGCATAGATGCTCTGGTCATCATCGCCCACCGCAAACACGGCACCGCGCTTGCCGGCCATCAGCTTGAGCCAGTTGTATTGCAGATTATTGGTGTCCTGGAATTCATCGACGAGGATGTGCTTGAAGCGTGCCTGATAATGCTCGCGCAGCGGCTGGTTGCGGCTCATCAGCTCGTAGGTGCGCAACAGCAGTTCGGCAAAATCCACCACGCCTTCGCGCTGACACTGGTTGTCGTAGTAGTCGTACAGCTCGACCAGGCGGCGATTGTAATCATCGCTGGCATCGACATCCTTGGCACGCAGGCCCTGATCCTTGGCACCGTTAATGAAATACATCAGATTGCGCGGCGGGAATTTCTCATCGTCGACATTGAGCGCCTTGAGCATGCGCTTGATCATCGACAGTTGATCCGAAGAATCGAGAATCTGAAAAGTCTGCGGCAAACCGGCATCGCGATGATGCGCGCGCAAGAGCCGGTTGCACAAGCCGTGGAATGTACCGATCCACATCCCGCGCGTGCTGATCGGCATCATCGTCGACAGGCGCAGCGTCATTTCCTTGGCGGCCTTGTTGGTGAACGTCACCGCCAGCACGCCGTTCGGCGCGACCTGCCCGGTCTGGATCAGCCAGGCGATGCGGGTCGTCAGCACACGGGTTTTGCCGGAACCGGCACCAGCGAGGATCAGTGCATGCTGGGCGGGCAAGGTGACAGCGGCGAGTTGTTCGGTATTGAGGTTGTGAAGGAGATTTTGCATCGGTTGATTATAGCCGCCATGCCCAGCTGCGGATGCGGTTGCCTGCTCCGGAGTTTCCAAGCACGGCCGGCCCCGGAAAATTCGGCGCGATGCCGTTTCCAGTGCGTACGCGAACACTCAGCGACGTCATCGTCAACCAGTAAGTCCGCCGTCCAGTAGTTCTTTGCCTGGATCGACAAGCAGTTCTGACGACAGGGCTTTTTACCCGGCAGCCTCTTCACCGGTGCGCTCGCATCGCAACGTGAACGGCGTGCTGGCCTCGAAGTTTTCCTCTTGATCACCCGGACGTACCCGATCGATACCAGTCATCTGGCGCGCGCCCTGCGCGTCATCCCGATGGAACAGAAAAACTGGCTGTTCAATTGAACCGGGCCGGGAGCTAAACACATCGACATCATGCAAAGCCTGATTGAGGCTTGCTGTCTGCACGACGTCGATCCGCATGACTGCCCTATGTGTTGCAGCGCATGACGCATGAACACCCTCCCCGCCTCTGCAAAATTCACTTCGCCAGCAATCCGTTGTGCTCTGTTTTATACGACATCACCCAACGGCGCAATTACACCGCTGGGTGATCGTTTACGTTCAACTAAGAGACGTACTTATAGCTTCTTTTATTGTTGCTTGATTGGATCTTCATCAGGTGGCTCCTCTTAACCGAAGAGTTCAACTACTAAAGTACATCACCATACAAAACCACCTTTTGATTCCGGAGATTTTAATTCCGGAGATCCAGTTGACGTGCCCGCAAATTTATTGGCATCGTCTTGAGCAATCATACCGTCCATCTGACCTGGTTTATTAGCCATATCCAGGTTATTGAATTCAAGTTTATTATTTATGAAATATTCTAACGCTCCTCTCAAATCCGCATTTGTTTTTGGATCGTTTGCTTTATCTAACATCTTTTGATAAGTCCAAGGTGAACTCCAATCAAGCTGCTCACTTAAAATTTTAGCAGCGGCCGGACCTGTCATTTGGGTGGCTGGCAGCTTGGTGTCTAAAGAAGCCTTCGAATCAAGTTCTAAATCATGCTTGGAAATGGTACCATCCGCTGCCGTCTGGATACCATCTATCTTATTGAATAAGCCTGGAGTATTTACAATAGTCGATATCGCTGATTTTAAAGTAGAAGAAGTAGTAGCCGCATTTTCTAAGTCTATTAATTCTTGCTCACTGTAGTTATGGCTCCAATCAAGGTCATTAGCCAAAGTCCAAGTAGCATCGTGTTCTGACATTTCTGGTGGCGTGGCTGTGAGCGTTTGCGTTGGCGCGGATGGAGGCGTTGGCGCGGATGGAGGAACAGCCGGAGCTAACTGGTTCGCATATGCGAGGAAGGCTAGTTTATTAACTTTATTGTCTATGACGCCGGTACCCATTGCATCCACACTTGCGAATTCATTGTCATTATCTATATAGAAATCTAACGCTACTCTTTCACTCTCACTAATATTCGAGTTATTTCTTAATTTTATCAAATCATCCCTTGTGAAGGAGGTGTCGACCGGAAGAACCTCAGCTAATAGTCTGGCAGCGGCTTCCGCACCCATTGGGTAGGTCCCGAGAGCAGAATTTTTAACAATTGGCGCGGACGGATCAGACTCGTTTGTAGTAGTTGACTTAACTGGATCTTCCAAATATGTCTTGAAATTACTAGGAAGAGCTACATCAAGATGACTCCCCCCATTATCCAGGCATATTTTTTTAAATTCCTGTGGATTATCTATAACTTTTTGACACGCTGCTCTAAGTTCAGTACTAGCTTTTGGATCATTTGCCGTATTCCTTAAACGCTCTGGATTCCAGGCGCCGCCCGTACGCTGTAACCAGCGAACAGCTTGTCTGAAGCTCATATTGGCCGCTAGCGTTTTATCTTGTTCAACCTTTTTTGATTTGTGGTCCTCTTTTTTATCTGGTGATTTGGGTTCCTCTTTTTTATCTGTTGATTTGGCCTCCCCTTTTGCATCTGTTGGTTCGCGTTTCACTTTTTTATCTGATGGTTCGCTTTTTTCTTGCTCGGCCGAACTTTTTTTAGATTTCCCCTCTGTTTTTACATCAACTTTTTCATCGTGCGCAGATGTGCTCGACATGCCAAACATAACGGAAACCTTTGCGAGCAGATCGTCAAATAATGTCGGCGAACCAGCATCCGGTTTTTTATGCTTTTGGTCATAAGATGATTTGTTGTCAATATCGAGCTTAGCAGCTAAAGTTTTCTCGTCCCCAATGAAGGAAGACGAAGACTGTTCCCCATTAACGTCCTTCTCCACAGTGAGGGTTATCAACTTGCTATCACTACTCTTTGAGGCAGAAAAGAAAACATAATCCGTTTCACTACCGTCATCACTGCTGCCTTTCTTCACTGCCGGTGCACCTTTGGATATCGCGTTATTCTTCATGATTTTTACCCCAAAAATAGAAACAAGTTATCAGTATTAAATATGGTCACATATTTTGTGACCTCATGAAATGACTCATTCCACTCAGAACATCCAGATGACGTGGAAAGCGCACTTATAAAGTAAGTGACCCCTGGTTTTATCAAGTTCCAAAAAAGTGAAACCTTCAGAAAAAAAGGCGTCAGACGGGACGGGAGAGTAGCCTGTCGAGTTCTGACTGATTCCATTTTAGGGGCTGCACCAGACAATTCGGCGTAACGCACAACTGAATACAGCGTACGAATTAATTAACAACCGGATTTTTCATGAAAAAAATGCCACTCAGAGGCTAACTGAATGGCATTAATATGGAAGAAACGTTCTTTATTCTATTTTGATACAAACTTTTATTATTTATTTTTATTTTAAAATAGCATTTACTCGTTGCTGAGCCTATTTTTTATTTGTGAATCGATTTTATTTTGTCCATGTACCATTGTAGGCAAGTTCATTTACATAACTAGCAATTTCTGGCTTTTCAAGTAGCAATCTAAACGCAGCTTTGTCTTTTTCATTCTTAACTTGCCCGCTATTCAATAGCCAGAGCACATCTCCCCGAGTCCATAGCGAAGAATTATATACAGTATTCTGCTTATTCCAATGACTAAAATCCATCTTATTAAGATAGTCGATCAACGCTGTATCATTCTGAAGGCCGTAGTTAAATTCATTCTTTGAACTATATTCACCTTGAATTTTTGGATCTTTAATATAAGTTTTTACATTTCCCACAGAAAGTTTATCGTCTCTACCACCCGTATTATTTGTATCCATTTTAGCAAATTCTTCAGGATGGTCTATTACAAGGCATTTTATTGCTCCTCTCAACTTCGAATCAGTATTTGGATCATTTGCCTTTTCTAATAACTGGCTTTTAGTCCAAAAATGATGGTTATCCCAATCGAGCCCGCTAAGTAACTCTTCTGCAGCTTCTTTGGGCTCCATTTTATCGGCTGGTAACGCAGCGTTTATCGTAGTAGGCGCGGCGGGCGCAGGCGCGGCGGGCGCAGGCGCGGCGGGTGCAGGTGCGGGTGCAGGTGCGGGTGCAGGTGCGGGTGCGGGTGCGGGTGCAGGTGCAGGTGCGGGTGCAGGTGCAGGTGCGGGCGCAGGTGCAGGTGCGGGCGCAGGTGCGGGTGCAGGTGCGGGCGCAGGTGCGGGTGCAGGTGCGGGCGCAGGTGCAGGTGCGGGCGCAGGTGCAGGTGCGGGCGCAGGCGTAGGTACAGGCGCAGGCGTAGGCGCGGCAGCATCAACTGGTGATTGGGTTATCGTGATGCTTGAACTTTGACCTGGTGATTCGGTTACCGTGATGGTTGTTGTGCTGCTGCTAGAACTGCCTGAGTTAAAAAAACTGCTTAACGCGTCCAAAATTCTTTGCGCCAATGATTTCGACGTCGAATCATTTGCCTGGCTGTCGGTAGAGTCACTTGGTGAAGAATTGTCACCCTTATTAGCTTGAGATTGTTTGCCGGAATCAATATCCCCTGAGGAAGTAGTAGTTGTGCTGCTCGCTGGAGTGGATGACTGAGAACTGCTACTAACGCTGGCTTCGTTCGATACAGGTGAGGGTGAAGGTGAAGGTGAAGGTGTAGATGAAATTGATGTGGTGGATGCCATGATTTTTATCCCAAAAAAATAACCCAGTTATTAATGTTAAATGTGATCGCATATCTCGCAATCTCTTGAGATGACGCATTCCATACATAATTTCCAAGTGACTTGGAGAGCGCTCTTATGAAATAAGTAGCAAATATATTTGTCAAGTTCCAGAGAAGTGAGAACTTCAAGAAAAAAGAGCCGGAAGGCGGAACGAAAAAGTGGACCTGTCGCGGCCTGACCGATTCCATTCGCGGTGTATCAGTAAATTTTCTCGAATCAGATCGAATTGATAGTCCGACGATCGCGTTTTAACGTAACGGCATGTTCATCGAAGTCACTTCCCCGGCAAACGGCGCTGCGTCCAGTCGGTTGAGGCCTGTCGTGATGTCCGGTTGAACGTGTAATTGTTCTGGCCGATCGTCGTTTGCTATCGACCGATAAAATGGCCGGCAGTCATTGACTGTTGCGGCGGGCACTGTTTTTTTATCCTGGTGATGCCGGTCAATTGCCTGTCAGGTAAACAAATCGCACAACGCTCTCGCAGAATGACGGGGATCGATCGCGCCATACACACTACTAATTGCTGCCACCATCTGCGCGCCCTGTGCCACGAGCGGTCGAGCATTGTCGACCGTCATCCCGCCAATGACCACCACCGGCAGATCCATCACTGCACGCGCTTGCGCAATGATCTCCGGCGCGGTCGTGACAGGGTATTGCTTGACCCGTGATGGATAGAAACCACCGAAGGCGACATAGCTGGCACCACTGCGTTGCGCGTGGTACGCCAGTTGCAAGTCGCCGTAACAGGACGCGCCGACGATCTTGTCCGGCCCAAGCAGGTCACGCAGTTGCGCGACGCTGGCATCGGTGCCACCCACATGCACACCGTCAGCATCGAGCGCGAGGCACAGGTCGGCGTGATCGTTGATGATCAGCGGGCACGCAAAGCATCGGCATAGCGCCAGCAAGGCGCGGGCTTGCGTCAGGCGTTGTGCCGCATCGGCCGTCTTGTGACGATATTGCACGAGTGCGGCGCCACCCATCAGCGCCTGTTCGGTGACTTGCAACAGCCGCTCGGTATCGTCCCAGTCGGGCGTGACGAGGTAGAGTCCGTTCATGAATGGTCCTTGGCGTTATTCTGGTTCCATGCGATATGGCGGTTCGGGATGCGTTGGCCGGTGGCGATGGCAAACGACTGCTCCAGTGTGCGATGACAAAATCCCTGAGCGACATCGAGCGCGGCTTCCATCGGCAAGCCGCAGGCCAGTGCACCGGCAATCGCCCCGGCGAGCGTGCAGCCGCTGCCATGGAATTCGCCCGGCAAACGCGGCCAGCTCCAGCTGCGGCTGGCACCGTCGGTGTACCAGCGATTGACCACCTGCGCATCCGTACCGTGACCACCTTTGAGCAGCACATGGCGGCAACCCAGTTGTAGCAAGGTATCCACCTGTTGCTCGGCACGCCGGTCGCCGGCGCAGAGGATGGCGGCTTCAGGCAAATTGGGGGTAAGTAGCGTTGCCAGCGGAATCAGTTCTGCCAGCATCAGGGCCGCATTGTCGGTCGTCAGGGGATCGCCGTGACCGCTGGACAGGACCGGGTCAAGTACCACGGGCAAATCCGGATTGCGCGCACGCAGCGATCGAATCACCTCGACGATGACCGCGGCATTGGCAAGGTTGCCGATCACGCCGATCTTGACGGCGGCAATATCGATCTTGTCGATCAGCGCCTGCGCCTGTTGCTGCAGCCAGCGCGCCGGCACCGGATAGACTGCGTGCACGCGGTCGTTGTCCTGCACTGTCAGCGCGGTAATCAGCGCCAGCGCATGCGCTCCTATCGCGCCGACGCTGCCGATGTCGGCCTGGATACCGGCACCCCCGCTGGGATCCGAACCGGCAAAGACCAGCACGCAAGGTCGTGTCATGCGGGTCGGCCTTGCATGGGCGACGACGGCGAAGCGACAAAGCGTTTCGGCATGCGGCCTGCCAGATACGCGTGACGGCCAGCCTGAATTGCCAGTCGCATCGCGTGCGCCATGCGCACCGGGTCGCGCGCACCGGCAATCGCCGAATTCATCAGTACGCCATCGCAACCGAGCTCCATCGCAATCGCGGCGTCCGAAGCAGTTCCGACGCCGGCATCGACAAGCACTGGCACCGTGGCCTGCTCGATGATCAGCGACAAATTCCAGGGATTGAGAATGCCCATGCCGGAGCCAATCAGCGACGCCAGCGGCATCACTGCAACACAACCAATCTGTTCCAGCAATTTGGCCTGGATCGGATCATCGCTGCAATAGACCATCACGTCGAAACCGTCGCGCACCAGCGTCTCGGCCGCTTTCAGGGTTTCGGGCATGTTGGGGAACAGCGTCTTGTCGTCGCCTAATACTTCAAGTTTGACCAGCGTGCGTCCATTCAGCAATTCCCGCGCGAGCTGCAATGTGTAGACCGCATCGGCGGCGTTGTAGCATCCGGCGGTGTTGGGCAGGATCGTGTAGTGCGATGGCGGCAGCACATCCAGCAGATTGGGTGCATTCGGATCCTGGCCGATATTGACGCGACGGATCGCTACGGTAATGATTTCTGCGCCACTGGCTTCGGTGGCATCGCGGGTCTGGTCTAGATCGCGGTATTTTCCGCTACCGACCAGAAGGCGAGACCGGTACGTGGTGCCGGCGATAAGGAGGGGCGTGTCGTGATAGGCGTCAGCAGTCATGGAATGGATTCAAAAACAGTTCGGTTAAGGCAAAACGGGTACGGCGTCATCGTACCCTTCTGCGCGTTTCAATACGGCTTTTCTCGCAGCCATTTGTTGGCAATAATTTTGGTCCCTTTTACAACGGGCAACCCGGCGTGCAAGGTTTTTTGTTCGGGCGAGCCGTCCGGCGTCGTGTTGCAAAAAAACAGGGCACCTCCTTTTTGCGGAAAGACATCCAGTCCGATGGACGGGAACGAGGTCGCACCGCCCTCCTCCACATCGGTCAGATACAGAATGATGGTACCGAGCCGCTGTCCACTTTTTTCCAGATGTTTAGCCGCCCCCGGAAGGGCAGGATCGAACCAGTCGAAATGCGGACGGTATTCATTGCCCGCCTGGTACTTTTGCAATTGCAACGGCTCGCCATGATCAACCGGCCAGCCCGACAACGCCGCCAGCCTTGCATCGATGCGCGACATCAGCGCGGTCTCATCGCGCTGAATCGATGCGGATTCACTGGTACGACTTACATCGAACCGAGGGACGCCCGAACCATTATCTATCGTGGTCGAGCGCGCAAAACGTGTCCGGGTCATGGCGGCGATCGCATCGCACTCCTTGTCGCTAAGCACATTGCCCAACACGACAACGCGCGGAATAAATAACGACACCAGCACATCAACCACCCGATCTGGCAAAACAATCTTGTTTGTCGCCGTATCAATCCCGGGAAGCCTGGTCACAGCGACCAGGCCGGGGTGACGCTGCCGATGCGCATCGGCCAGCGCGTATTGCGCCAGCGTCCGATCAAACGGACCATCGCGCTCCATGATCGTCACCATCGCCGTCGAGTCGCAGCCATTGGCCAGATTCTCGACGACCCATTTTTGCCAGCTCACAGGCAGACTTTGCAACGCATTTTTTTGCATCATGATCCTTTCTTGCGCAGGATTGGACAGCAACACAGGCACCACCAGGACACCTGCAAAGAGGCCACAAACGCAGCGGCCTCACTGTCTATGAGGAAAACACAAGAAAAGTTCACCCGTCAAATTAATCGTAGAAAATCAATTGGGGTCAGAGTCAATTTGATAATTCTCAAATAGGGTCAGAGTCAATTTAAAAATAAATTGGGGTCAGAGTTAATTTGATTTTTATCAAATAGGGTCAGAGTCCATTTAAAAAGTGCTTCATTGACGCGTCCTCATCCCCCGCCAATCGCTCGCACCACGTCGACCTTATCCTGCGACATCAACGGTCGCAGCGACCACAAATCGCGCGGGACGATTTCGCGATTGACTGCCACGGCCAGCGACTGATTTGCCAGCGCCAGCGCATCCATCAAATCCTGCAGATGCTGGCCCGGCGCGATCCGGTGCGGCGCGCCGTTCAATTGGATCTCGATCATGGTGCCCGCCATCACTGCTTGCGATAGAGCTCTGCACCGCTTTTGACGAACTCGATCGCCTTGACTTCCATGCCCTGCTTCAAGGCAGCGATGTCGCTGATGCCTTGCTTCGCGGCGTAATCACGCACCTCCTGCGTGATCTTCATCGAGCAAAAATGCGGTCCGCACATCGAGCAGAAATGCGCGACCTTGGCCGAATCCTTGGGCAAGGTTTCATCATGGAATTCGCGCGCCTTGTCGGGATCGAGCCCGATATTGAACTGGTCATCCCAGCGAAACTCGAAGCGCGCTTTGGAAAGGGCGTTGTCGCGGATCTGCGCACTCGGATGCCCTTTGGCGAGGTCGGCGGCGTGAGCGGCGATCTTGTAGGTGATGATGCCGTCCTTGACATCCTGCTTGTTCGGCAAACCGAGATGTTCTTTCGGCGTCACGTAGCACAGCATCGCCGTGCCGTACCAGCCGATCTGCGCGGCACCGATACCGGACGTGATGTGATCGTAGCCCGGTGCGATGTCAGTGGTCAGCGGTCCGAGCGTGTAGAACGGCGCTTCATGGCACTGCTCCAATTGCAGGTCCATGTTCTCCTTGATCAAGTGCATCGGCACGTGACCCGGACCTTCGATCATCACTTGCACGTCATGCTGCCAGGCGATTTGGGTGAGTTCGCCAAGGGTCTTGAGTTCGGCCAGCTGCGCTTCATCGTTGGCATCGAAAATCGAGCCGGGACGCAAGCCATCACCCAGGCTGAACGACACGTCGTAGGCTTTCATGATCTCGCAGATGTCGTTGAAGTGCGTGTACAAAAACGATTCTTCGTGATGCGCCAGACACCATTTGGCCATGATCGAGCCACCGCGCGAAACGATGCCAGTCAGCCGCTTGGCCGTCATCGGCACGTAGCGCAGCAACACACCCGCATGGATCGTGAAGTAGTCGACACCCTGCTCGGCCTGCTCGATCAGCGTATCGCGGAAGATTTCCCAGGTCAGGTCTTCGGCCTTGCCGTTGACCTTTTCGAGTGCCTGGTATAGCGGCACGGTACCGATCGGCACCGGTGAATTGCGCACAATCCATTCGCGGGTTTCGTGGATGTGCTTGCCGGTCGAGAGGTCCATCACGTTATCGCCACCCCAGCGGATCGCCCAGGTCATTTTTTCGACCTCTTCGCCGATCGATGACGTCACCGCGGAGTTGCCGATATTGGCGTTGATCTTCACCAGGAAATTACGGCCGATGATCATCGGTTCGATTTCAGGATGGTTGATGTTGGCGGGAATGATGGCGCGGCCACGGGCGATTTCGGAGCGGACAAATTCGGGCGTGATCTCGGCGGGGATCGAGGCACCGAACGATTGGCCCGGATGCTGGCGACCCATCAGTTCGGCCAACCGGTTGCCCATCGGACCGGACTCTTTGAGCTCGTCGAGGTACTCGCGCCTGCGCATGTTTTCGCGGATGGAAACATATTCCATTTCGGGCGTGATGATGCCCTGACGCGCGTAGTGCATCTGGCTGACGTTTTTGCCAGCCAGTGCGCGGCGCGGCGTGCGCTTGAGGTTGAAGCGCAGCTCGGCCAGCGTCGGGTCATTGAGCCTTTCGATGCCATAGGCTGACGACGGACCGGCGAGTTCTTCGGTGTCATTGCGCTCGAGAATCCATGGCAAACGAAGTGTCGAGAGACCGCTGCGAATATCGATGACGGCGTCCGGATCGGTGTACGGTCCGGACGTATCGTAGACATAGATCGCCGGATTTTTCTCTGCGCCGAACGATGCGGCGGTATCGGACTGGACGATCTTGCGCATCGGCACGCGCAAGTCGGGACGCGAACCTTGCACGTAAAACTTGCTGGAATTGGGTAGTGGCTGGACGGCGGCTTCGTCGACGATGGCCGTGCTGGCGTCGAACTTGGCATTGACGCTGGTTTTGATGAAGGGAGCTTTGTCGTTCATGGTGTTCCTTTGCTTGAGCGAAAAAGCGAAGGAATGGCGGAACGTGGTGTGTGTTCCGTAGCTTCCCTTCGCTGGCATTATCCAGATCAGGTTCAAGGGTATTTCTCACCCGAGCGCGAATGGATTGCGCTCAGGACCCCTAGCTTGGTGTTGATGTGTTGCTACCGTGTGATACGGCGTGGCTGGATTCTACCTGCAAAATCAGACCTTAACCATCCGCTGCGAAATCATTCTTGTTTGATTACGCCTTTCAAGCAAGTCAACTGCCATCGTTGAGATTTACTTTACCTGCCATGACGGATAAACATTATCGCCCACTCGCTCATTTCATGTCCCTTTTCCAATTATTCAAAATAACCGGCATTACAATAGCCGCCATTTTAAATAAAACCAGTCAGAATTGAAGCATAAGCATTCCTTTACCAACCGTACTGATTACCCATAAAGATATTTCTACTGCCCTATAATTATTGGTTCTATTTGGTAACGATAATCCGCATCTCCAAATAACTCATTATGGGACTGCCACGTTTTTTCAAAAATGCTGTAGACGAGACCGAGTTCGAACTGGCTATCGACAAGTCGATATGGAAATTTCTCAAGTAGTGGCCAGATAGCCAAGGTGTAGGGAATACCACTGGCAAGTCGCATTACGCCATGAAATCCGACCCCATTGGTACTGCTCTTGTATTGGTCAATATTCGATATGACGCGCTCAATCACCGCTCTCAAAAATGGATGACCGGGTTCGGCAATAATATGCCACTGCTGAAATTCTCCTGCACCAGTAAAACTTATTTCACCGTGCATTCCCCAGTCATGAAATTTTTCTCCTTGTTTGTTTCTCCAGTGAGAAAGCAAATAATGATCGTCGCTTTTTACGATATCATTCAATGGTACGCTGAGCGTACTTTTTATATCCAGATAAACGCCACCGCACTGGTACATCATCAAATAACGAAATAAATCCGCCTTGACAGCGCCATATTTCGGGCTAATGCGCAAAAAATAACTCAACATTCGCTCACCATAATGCATGAGGATAAAATCAACCATCCGGTCCATGTCGTATAGCCGATGCTCCCATTCCGGATTCATTATTTGCAAACGTGCCGTGTTATTTTTAAGATTTTCCGGCATGGCATTTTTTGAAAAATAGATTTGATGAATAATTTTTGGAATAACTTTTCCGGCAGGTAAGAGGAGTACCCAATTATATGATGCGGCATCTTTCGAAACCATAATTTTATCCTTTAATTGGGCTGCCAATTAGCAAGAAATAAAAATTAACTCCCCTTTTTACCTGCCAAATACAGATTTTTTATGAACGGCCTCACAGCACTTTACTAATAGTATTTAAATAGTTATCTTTATGAAAATTACATTCGGAAGATTTATTATTTTCTGCGAATACATCAAAAGACAATAACTTTCCTTTTTTTATCAATTCCTTTGCATCTGATTCAGAAATTAAAAATCGACGATAAAAATCACTCGCCATTTTCCAATCACCAGATTGCTTTGCATAACGGTAGATATCACGACTTAAAACTAAAAATGTCCCGTTCATAGGCCGCTGCAAATCATCACGCCAGAAAGAGGGAAAATCACCCAGTTCAGCGCATTTTTTCAGCCAATCATTATACGTAGCACTCATATAATGAAGAATACAGATTCCCTCTTCAAGTATCACCTCACCATCCATTACTTTAAATTCATGAGGACCTTTCGGGCATATGCACTTCTCGACTCGTACGGCAGACTTTCCATTCATATAACCCAGAAATAAACAATCCTTATCAACTGGAGGGGCATCATCCGGCATCCTGAAGTCCTGATTTTTCTTGAATAATTTCTGCTCCTTGAACAGATTTTTAGCTTCATAGGTACTGACCGCCTCATGATTAATGAATCGGACACAGCTAACCTTTGAATCGACCTGATAAAAATATTTTTTCAGATTCTGTTCCGGCGAATAAATCAACTCGTCGGAATCAATGTGAATCAACCAGTCAATCCCATCGATCACGCACTTCGTCAATGCATGCAGTACGTTCTTGCATTGGCGCTGCATCACACCAGATGGCCCCGAAAAATCGCTCTTCCGTGCACCCGTCGAAGTGCACACCGCGGGATCGGCCGGGACCGCCGAAAAATCGGCTTCGGTCGGACTATCCAGGTAGATATACAACCGATCGACCAGTTGGCAATGGTGATGAACCCAGGTAGTAAAAGACGGACTCGGGTTACGTACAGTGCAAACAATGGCAATGGTTGGCGGCGTCATTGCGGTGCTCCTTCACGTAGGATTGCAAGGGATTACGGACCGTTTTTTGCCGCCTGTGACAATGGGTTCAGGGGCATCGCTGCTTTATAATGCGGGCTCAGTTCACCCTCAGAGAATTTTCATGGAATTAGCCAAGTCGTTCGAGCCCGCCGAAATTGAAAAGCACTGGCGTACCACGTGGGAAGAGCGCGGTTATTACGGTGCCACCCTCGACGCAGACAAACCCGCCTTCAGCATTCAATTGCCGCCACCGAACGTCACCGGCACGCTGCACATGGGTCACGCTTTCAATCAAACCATCATGGATGGCCTGACCCGTTTTCATAGGATGAGTGGTTTTAATACCCTTTGGGTTCCCGGCACCGACCACGCTGGTATCGCCACACAGATCGTCGTCGAACGCCAACTCGATGCCCAAAAACTCTCACGCCATGACCTCGGCCGCGAAAAATTCGTCGAGAAAGTCTGGGAGTGGAAAGAACAATCCGGCTCGACCATCACCGGGCAGATGCGCCGGATGGGTGCCTCGACCGACTGGAACCGCGAATACTTCACGATGGACCCGAAACTCTCGGGCACCGTCACTGAAGTGTTCGTACGGCTGTTCGAGCAGGGCCTGATCTATCGCGGCAAGCGACTGGTGCACTGGGATCCGGTACTGGGGACGGCGGTATCAGACCTCGAAGTCGTGTCGGAGGAAGAAGACGGTTTCATGTGGCATATCCGTTATCCGCTGGCTGATGGCAGCGGGCATTTGACGGTGGCGACGACGCGTCCCGAAACCCTGCTCGGCGACAGCGCCGTCGCGGTCGATCCAACCGATGTGCGCTATGCGCACCTGATCGGCAAAATGCTTACGCTGCCGCTGTGCGATCGCGAGATTCCGATCATCGCCGACAGCTATGTCGACAAGGAATTCGGCACCGGTTGCGTGAAGATCACGCCGGCGCATGACAACAACGACTATGCCGTGGGTCAGCGCCATCAACTGGCGATGATTAACATCTTCACGCTGGACGCAAAGATCAACGAGAACAGCCCGGCCAAATATCAGGGCATGGACCGCTTCGTGGCACGCAAGGAAATCGTGGCTGACCTTGATGCGCAAGGATTGCTCGATAGTGTCAAGCCGCACAAGCTGATGGTGCCGCGCGGCGACCGTACCGGCGTGGTGATCGAGCCAATGCTGACCGATCAATGGTTCGTGGCGATGTCGAAGCCGGCACCGGAAGGCACGCATTTTCCGGGCAAATCGATCGCCGAAGTCGCGCTGGAGAAAGTCGCCAGCGGCGAAGTGAAGATGATTCCCGAGAACTGGACCAGCACCTATAACCAGTGGCTCAACAATATCCAGGACTGGTGTATTTCGCGTCAGCTCTGGTGGGGCCATCAAATCCCGGCCTGGTATGACGAGGACGGCAAGATCTATGTCGCCCGCACCGAAGCCGAGGCGCAGGCACAAGCGCCAGGCAAGACGCTGCGCCGTGATGCCGATGTACTCGACACCTGGTTTTCGTCGGCGCTGGTGCCGTTCTCGACACTGGGCTGGCCAGAAGAAACGCCCGACTACAAGATGTTCCTGCCCTCGACGGTACTGGTGACCGGCTTTGACATTATCTTTTTCTGGGTTGCGCGAATGGTGATGATGACCACGCACTTCACTGGCAAGGTGCCATTTGACACGGTCTACGTGCATGGTCTGGTGCGCGATGGCAGTGGCCAGAAAATGTCCAAGTCGAAGGGCAATACGCTGGACCCGATCGACCTGATTGATGGCATAGCCCTCGACGCACTGGTCGCCAAGCGCACCACGGGCCTGATGAATCCGCGTGACGCAACCAAGATCGAAAAAGCTACCCGCAAGGAATTCCCGGATGGCATTCCGGCTTTCGGCACCGATGCGCTGCGCTTCACGATGGCCAGTTATGCCTCGCTCGGTCGCAACATCAACTTTGATCTGGCGCGCTGCGAGGGCTATCGCAACTTCGGCAACAAACTGTGGAATGCCACGCGCTTCGTGCTGATGAATACGGTCGACAAGGATTGTGGCGTCGAAGAACGCGATGACCCCGACTACCTCGAGTTTTCACAAGCGGATCGCTGGATCGTGTCGCAACTGCAGCGCACCGAAGCCGACGTCGCCAAGGGTTTTGCCGACTACCGCTTCGACAATATCGCGTCGTCGATCTACAAGTTCATCTGGGACGAGTACTGCGACTGGTACCTTGAACTGGCCAAGGTGCAGATTCAGCACGGCAATGACGCGCAACAGCGCGGCACCCGTCGCACGCTGTTGAAGGTACTCGAAACCACGCTGCGCCTGGCCCATCCGATCATCCCGTTCATCACCGAAGAACTGTGGCAAACCGTTGCGCCGCTGTCGGGCAAGGTGCTCGACCCGGCCGGTGATTCGATCATGATGCAGGCCTATCCGGTCGCAGCGCCAGACAAGATCGACGAAGCCGCCGAAGGCTGGATGTCGCAACTCAAGACGATGACCGATGCCTGCCGCAACCTGCGCGGCGAGATGCAGTTGTCCCCTGCGGTACGGGTGCCGCTGATCTTGGAGACCGCTGCCGGTGCCGAGGCGGCACAACTGCAATCGTTCGCACCCTTCCTGCAGGCGCTGGCCAAACTGTCGGAGGTGCAGGTGGTTGATGCGCTGCCGGAATCACCGGCACCGGTATCCATCGTTGGCAATGCGCGGATGATGCTCAAGGTTGAAATCGATGTGGCGGCCGAACGCGAGCGTCTGCTCAAGGAAATTACTCGTCTCGAAGGCGAGATCACCAAGGGCCATGCCAAACTGGGCAACGAAGCCTTTGTGGCGCGGGCACCGGCAGCGGTCGTGCAAGGCGAACAGGACCGACTGGCTGGCTTCATCAGCACGCTGGAAAAACTCCGTGAACAGTTTGCCAAATTGCCGGTAACCTGAGTGCTCCACCACAAGGAGACACGCATGTTCAAGACAAAAAACCTGGCGGCACTGACCGTCGGACTGTTGCTGGCTGCTGGCGCACTAGCCCAGAGTTCGCCGGTCGGACTCTGGAAAAGCATCGACGACGGCAATGGCAAACCGAAAGCGCTGATCCGCATCAGCGACAGCAACGGCGAACTGAAAGGCAAGATCGAAAAAATCTTCCCGTCGACCGACGACAACAATCCGAACTGCGACAAATGCGAAGGCGCCAACAAGGGCCAACCCATCCTTGGCATGACAATCATCAACGGCATGCGCGCCGAAGGCAGCGAATTCAGCGGCGGCACCATTCTTGATCCGGGCAATGGCAAGGTCTACAAGAGCAAGATGACACTCAGCGACGAAGGCAAAAAACTCAATGTGCGCGGGTACATCGGCATGCCGCTGCTGGGGCGCACGCAGGTGTGGTTGCGGGAGGAGTGATTCGGGGGGATGTTCGGGGCAAGCGGTTGAGGTTGATGTTGATGTTGATGTTGATGTTGATGTTGATGTTGATGTTGACGTGGCAGTTGACGTTGACCTGTTCCGCATTGAGACAGCTGCCAAAAACGGTAGTCAGGCAAGGGATAAGAGGGGCGCATGTCTGAGCGAAGCGAGTTTGCGACCCTCCCCTTGCCTGACTACCGTTTTTGGGAACCCGAAGGGCAGCAGTCTCGCGGTCGCCTTTTTCTTGGTTACTTCTTTTTGGCGAAGCAAAAAGAAGTGACCGGCTGCCGGGCCGCCCCCGGCTTGGTCGTGGCGGAGCACATACAGAATCATCAACCGCAGTCAGCGCATTCGGTGCAATGCCCTTCGGTTATTGCACCCTACGTCCTGGCGGAGCGCCTAAAATTTCAACATCCGACGGCCATGACGGAGCGGCCGCACGGCGCGTCTTACGCCGCCACCGCTGCCCCATCCATCTCCCGCAACGCCTCCAACACCACCTCCGCAGAAATATCCTTCATGCACCGATGATGCCCCAGCGGACATTCCCGCTGCTTGCAAGGCGCGCACTCCAGCGCCAGATAAATCGTACGAACCACATCGGCGAACGGCGGCGCATGGGCCGGGTCCGTCGGTCCGTACAGCGCCACAATCTTGCGGTTGAGTGCCGAGGCAATATGCAGCAAGCCAGAGTCGTTGCTGATCACCGCATCGGCCTTCGCGATCAAGGCAATCGCCTCCTCCAGCGCGGTGCTGCCGGCCAGATTGGTGACGAACGGCGCGATGGTCGTGATCGCATCACCGACCGCACGATCTTTTTCCGAACCGAGAATGACGACCTGCACATCAGGAATGGCCTGCTGCAGCATCACGGCCAGCTCGGCAAAATGCGTGATCGGCCAGCGCTTGGCCGAACCGAATTCGGCTCCCGGCGCAAACACCACCAGTGGTCTTGCGGCATCCAGTTTCGCCGCTTGTACCACCGCGGCCACTCGCGCTGTATCCACAGTGAGCTTCGGCCGTGGCAATTCGGACGGCTGCGGGACCGATGGTGCCGGCGAGTTGGCTAATGCCGCATAAAACGCCACCATCGGTCGCGGCAGCTGCTTGTCGTCACGATGCAGCATGTTGAGCAATCCGTAGCGCGATTCACCGACATAGCCGATCCGCTGCGCGATGCCAGACAGCCACGGGATCAGTGCGAACTTGAACGTATTGGGCAGCACGTAAGCCGCGGCGTAATCGCGCTCACGCAGTTGGCGCGCACAACGCCAGCGTTCGCGTAGCTGCAGCGCACCGTGCCGAAAAGAGGTGTCGATCACGCTATCAACTTCCGCCATCGCACGCCATACCGGCGCGACCCAGGCCGGGGCCAGCACATCGATGGGCCGTTCCGGATGGGCCAGCTTGAGCAGTGTGAGCAGCGGCTGCGCCATCACGGCGTCGCCGATCCAGTTGGGGGAAATAATCAGCGTGCGGGTCACTTGCGCGCCGCGCAAGCTGAAACCAAACCAGTGGCGGCACAACTAAATAAGGTCGGTCTTTGCAGGTTTTTCAAGCGACTTCCTTTTCAAACTGCAAATGGTGCAGGCTAGCGTAGACGCCATCGCGCGCCAGAAGTTCGGCGTGCGTACCTAATTCGACAATATGACCGCTGACCAGCACGACGATGCGGTCAGCCCGTTCGATGGTCGACAGCCGATGCGCAATGACCAGCGTGGTGCGATTCTGCATCAGGTCGACCAGGGCCGACTGGACGGCGCGTTCGGATTCGTTATCGAGCGCCGAGGTCGCTTCGTCGAGGATCAGGATCGGGGCGTCCTTGTAGATCGCGCGGGCAATTGCCATGCGCTGGCGCTGGCCACCGGACAAACGACTGCCGTTGTCGCCTATCGGCGTATCGAAGCCCTTCGGCAACGCTGCAATCATCTCGGTCAGATGGGCTGCACTGGCCGCCGCTTCAACGCGTTCGCGATCAGGTGCCGGATCACCGTAGGCGATATTGGCCGCTACCGTATCGTCAAACAGCACGACATTCTGGCTGACCATCGCCATCTGCGAGCGCAGGCTATGCAGCGACAGGCTTTCGAGCGGTGCGCCATCGAGCAGGATCTGGCCCGATTGCGGGGTATGGAAACCCGGCACCAGATTGACCAGTGTCGATTTGCCGCCACCCGAGATACCGACGAAAGCAATTGTTTCGCCGGGATGAATGGTCAGCTGGATGTTGGCCAGCGCCGGCAACGTCTGCTCGGGATAGGCAAAGCAGACATCCTTAAATTCAATGTGACCAACCGAACGACCAACCAGCGCGACGCCGCTGGTGCGCTCAGGCGGCGTGTCGATCAGCGCGAAGACCGCTTCGGCAGCAGCGATGCCGCGTTGCAGCGGACCGTTGACTTCGGCCAGATGCTTGAGCGGCGTGAGCAGCATCAGCATGGCGGTGATGAACGACACGAAACCACCGGCGGTAATCTGGTTCTGGCCGGACTGCAACAGCGCAATCACGATCACCACCGAAACCGCGCACGACGCCATGACCTGCGTGATCGGCACGGTCGCGGCGAAGGTACTGGCCATGCGCATCGAATAATTGCGCAGCTTGATGGCGCGCTGCTCGAAGCGGTTTTTTTCATAGTCATGACCACCAAAAATCTTGATGACCTGCTGGGCGCGGGTGGTTTCTTCGATGACCTGGGTCAGCTCGGCATTGACGTCGAGGAAGTCGCGCGTGAGCTTGCGCAGCCGCTTGCCGGTCAGGCGCACGACGATGGCCATCAGCGGCAGCAACACCAGCGCAACGATGGTCAGACGCCAGTTCAGCCACAGCAAAAATGCCAGCAACACCATCACGGTCAGGCTGTCGCGGATCAGCGATGTGAAGACTTTGGTCACCATTTCGATGATTTGCTGGACCTCGAACATCATCGAGTTGATGACCCGACCGACTGAGGTGCGCTCATAGAATTGCGCCGGCACATCGAGCAGGCGGCTAAACATCTGGCGTCGCAGGATGTTGAGCAGATGGGTCGAGACCCAGGTCATCATGTAGGTGGTCAGGAAAGTCGAAATACCGCGCAGTACGAACATGCCGATCACGGCGACAGGAACCGTCCACAACGGGATGGTCGACTTGCCGACGAAGCCATTGTCGAGCAGGGTTTTCATGACAGCCGGGAACATCGGTTCGGTCGACGCGGTCACGGCCATACCCAGGAAAGCCAGCCCGAGGCGGCCTCTGAATGGTTTGAGCATGCGCGCCAGGCGCAGCAGGTGAGGTGAAAATTTCATCGGGGACTTTGCAAAATGAGCTGGCAGGAATGGCCGGCGAAAGCGTTTACAATCCGTCGGACCGGTTGCCGCCGTGGCAGCACGCCGGGATGTGTCCTGATAGCCATTACTGGCACCGGACAACCACTCTGCGCAGAAATGTGCGATCCCACTTTAGGCGTTATGAAACTCTCTGTCATTGTCATCACAAAAAATGAGGCACGCAATATCGGCGCCTGCATGGACAGCGTCGGATTTGCAAACCAGTGGATTATAGTGGATTCAGGTAGCACGGACGGCACTGTCGGCCTGGCCCGCACCGCGGGTGCCAGTGTCATCGAGACCACCGACTGGCCCGGTTTCGGTCCACAAAAAAATCGCGCCCTGGCCGCCGCCGAAGGGGACTGGATTCTGTCGCTGGATGCCGACGAGCGTATCACGCCGGCGCTGCGCGACGAAATATTGGCCATCATCGCCGCCCCGCAACACGATGCGTACGCGCTGCCGAGACTGTCCAGTTTCTGTGGTCAGTTCATCCGCCACTCGGGCTGGTACCCGGATCACGTGGTGCGGTTATGGCGACGTGGCAGCGGGCGCTTTTCGGATAGCCTGGTACATGAACGGGTACTGGTCAACGGCGGCAAGATCGGTTACCTGCACAATCCGATCATCCATTACAGCTACCGTGACGACGGCGATTTCTTGCGCAAGCTCGAACACTACTCGGAGCTCGGTGCACGCCAGGCCTTTGCTGCCGGCAAACGCGGCACGCTGCGCAAGGCCTTCGCCCACGCGCTATCAGCATTTTTGCGCTCATTTGTATTCAAACGCGGTTTTCTTGATGGCCGTGCGGGACTCATTGTTGCACTGTGCGCGGCCGAAACCACCTATCACAAGTATTTCAAGCTGATGCTGCTGACCCAGTATGAAAACGGTTCCGTGCGCGATGCCGACGTCTTTGAACGCGCCAGCACGCCACCGCCGCCATCAGAGGATTAAACAGTCCGCAGCGATGGCGCGCAGCGCAACATCTCAAAGCAGGCATCCACCAGCCGTCCTACCTGACCACCAAGATCAAAACTCTGCGGCGAAAACAGCCAGTTATTGATCAGGCCATCGAGCATCGCATGCAGGCTGACGGTGGCCAGATGGGTATCAAGACTTTCCGGCAACTGACCTTGCACGCAGGCCAGCTTCAACAAGCGTTCGATATTGTGCATGCAGTCATCGAAGCCTTCGTGCTGGCGCACCCGGATCGGGTCATCCACATGGACCAGCTCGCACTTGTGAAAGATCACTTCGAATACCCGCCGCGTCTGCGGATTGTGAACGATGTCATTGATCGCAAACACGATACTGGCACGCAACTGGGCTAGCGGTTCCCGGTCGGGACGATCCGCGGTTTCCAGCACCATTGCTTCGAGCGGTAAGTGCGCTCGCTCACACATGGCATTAAACAAATCCCCCTTGTTCTTGAAATGCCAGTAAATTGCTCCACGGGTAACTTTTGCGGCTAGCGCCACATCCGCCAGCGAGGTACGGGTCACGCCTTGGGCGTGAAAAACATGTTCAGCGGCATCAAGGATGCGGCTGCGGGTTTCCAGTGCTTCTTCTTTGGTCGATCGGGACATGATTGCCTGGATAAAATAGTGCGCATTGCGCCGCACAATACATACATCATTGAATGTATGTATACTACCATCCAACTAGAATTGGCAGGCACGCATGAATCAGAGCGCGATGTCATGCACTGCACCATTCTTAGCGACCCATGCCACACCCGCACTTACACCTTAAACAGCAACACCTTCCATTGCGAGAATTCCATGCGTCTATCCCGACCTGATTCCACGTTGCGCTTGAGCGCTTCCCTGTTGCTGCTCGCGGCGCTTGCCGCCTGCGGCGAAAAATCTCCGGCCAAAACGGCTGCGGCTCCACCACCCACCGAAGTGGCCATCGTCACGGTCACGCCGGGCAGCATGGCCGTGACCACCGAACTGCCAGGCCGCGTCGAAGCCAGCCGCATCGCCGAAGTGCGTGCCCGCGCTGCGGGGATCGTTCAGAAACGGGTGTTCCGGGAAGGCAGTGAAGTCAAGGCTGGCGACGTGTTGTACCGGATCGATCCGGCACCGTTCAAGGCCGCCTACGACAGCGCTCAGGCAGTGGTCGCCAAGGCCGATGCGAACCTGGCACAAACAACATTGAAAGTGCAACGCTACGAACCGCTGGTCAAAACCAACGCCATCAGCAAGCAGGAATACGATGATGCCGTGACGGCAAAAACACAAGCCAGTGCCGACCTCGCCGCCGGCAAGGCCGCACGCCAGGTCGCCAGTCTGAATCTGGGCTACGCCACGGTGACCGCACCGATTTCCGGCCGTATCGGCCGTGCACTGGTGACCGAAGGCGCGTTGGTCGGCCTGGGTGAAGCAACACCGCTGGCGATGGTCCAGCAAGTCGATCCGGTCTACGTCAACATGACGCAGTCGAGCATCGAAGTGCTGCGCCTGCAACGTGCAATGGCCAGCGGCCAGTTGCAAAGCGCCGGCAAGGGACTGGCTAAAGTGACGCTGATGACCGAAGACGGCAAAACGTACTCGCAAACGGGCAAGCTGCTGTTTTCCGACCTGAGCGTCGATGCAAGCTCGGGTGCCATCACGCTGCGCGCCGAATTCCCGAACCCGGACCGACTGCTGCTGCCGGGCATGTACGTCCGTGCCAAGATCGAACAAGCCATTAACGAATCCACCATCACGGTGCCGCAACAAGCCGTTCAGCGCACGGGCAAGGAATCGACCGTGATGCTGGTCGGAGCCGAAGACAAAGTGGTCGTGCAACCAGTCAAGACGAGTACTTCGCAAGGCAATCTCTGGATCGTTACCGACGGCCTGAAGGCCGGCGACAAGGTCATCGTCGAAGGCTTCCAGAAAGTCAAACCCGGCGCGGTCGTGAAAGCAGTCCAGTGGAAAGAACCTGCCGCCGCTGATGCCGCTCCTGCCGCTCCTGCCACGCCAGATGCCCCGGCCGCCGGAGCCAAGCCGGCACCGGCTGCCGCTGCAGCGAAATAAGGAGCCCTCCGAATGGCACAATTTTTCATTGACCGACCGGTCTTCGCCTGGATGCTGGCACTGTTCATCGTGCTGGCGGGTGCGCTCTCCATCACGACGCTGCCCGTATCGCAATACCCTTCCATCGCTCCACCTTCTGTCGTCATCGCTGCGACCTACCCGGGTGCGTCTGCCCAGTTACTCGATGACAGCGTCACCAGCCTGATCGAACAGGAAATGAATGGTGCCGAGGGCTTGAAGTACATGGAATCGCAAAGCCAGGCCAATGGCCAGGTCCGCATTACCGTGTCGTTCGAGCCGGGCATTGATCCCAATCTGGCAGCAGTCGATGTCCAGAACCGCCTGAAACGGGTCGAGGCACGCTTGCCGCAAGTCGTCACGCAGCAGGGTGTGCAGGTCACCAAATCACGCAGCAACATCCTGCTGTTTGCGTCCCTGTCGTCGACCGACGGCAAGACCGATCCGATTGCACTGGGTGACTACATCTCGCGCAACATCCTCAATGAGATCAAACGCGTACCGGGCGTCGGCGAAGCCCAGCTGTTCGGCACCGAACAGGCCATGCGCATCTGGCTCGACCCGGCCAAGCTGATCGGCTACAAGCTGACCACCGCCGATGTCACCAACGCCGTACGTGCACAAAATGCCCAGGTCACCGCCGGTACGCTGGGCGAATTGCCCAGCCCCACCACGCAACAGTATTCGGCACCGATCATCGTCACTGGCCAGCTGGAAACGCCGGAAGAATTCGGCAAGATCGTTCTGCGCGCCAATCCGGACGGTTCGACAGTGCTGCTGCGCGATGTGGCTCGCATCGATATCGGTGGCCAGGCCTACGGTACATCGGCGCGCCTGAACGGCAAGCCGACCGCCGCGATCGCGGTGCAGTTATCACCATCCGGCAATGCCCTCGGCACCGCCACGGCCGTGATCGCCAAGATGGAAGAACTGTCGAAGTTCTTCCCGGAAGGCATTCGCTACGACATTCCGTATGACACCTCGACCTTCGTCAAGATTTCGATCGAAGAAGTCGTCAAGACACTCGTCGAGGCCATCATATTGGTGTTCCTGGTGATGTATCTGTTCCTGCAAAATTTCCGCGCCACGCTGATCCCGACCATCGTCGTGCCAATTGCCCTGATGGGGACGTTCGGCGTGATGGCGCTATTCGGCTTTTCGATCAATGTGCTGACGATGTTCGGTATGGTGCTGGCCATCGGTATTCTGGTCGATGACGCGATCGTGGTGGTTGAAAACGTCGAGCGCATCATGAGCGAAGAAGGCCTGTCGGCGCGCGACGCCACCCGCAAGGCCATGGGCCAGATCACCGGTGCCATCATCGGTATCACCTTGGTCCTGATTGCCGTGTTCCTGCCAATGGCACTGTTCGGCGGCGCGGTCGGGGCGATTTACCGGCAATTTTCATTGTCGATGGTGTCCTCGATGGCATTCTCCGCACTGCTGGCGCTGACACTGACGCCGGCACTCTGCGCGGCCATCCTGAAGCCGGTCGAAGCCGGTCATCACGCCGAAAAGAAAGGTTTCTTCGGGTGGTTCAATCGTGGCTTTGGCCGCACTGCCAAGGGTTACCAGGGTTTTGTCGGCAAGATGCTCAACGGCACATTGCGCTACATGCTGATCTATGGCGTCATCCTGCTGGTCGTCGGTTTCCTGTACACCCGTCTGCCATCGGCGTTTCTGCCGACCGAAGATCAGGGCTACATCGTTACCAACGTCGTGTTGCCAGCCGGTGCCAGTACTGGACGGACCTTGAAAGTACTTGAAGAAGTCGAAAACTTTTACCTCAAGCAGCCTGAAGTGGCCCGTACCGTCGCCGTCGCCGGATACAGTTTTTCGGGTAATGGCCAGAATGCCGGTCTGGTATTCGTGCCGATGAAAGACTGGAGCGAGCGTAATGCCGACCAGTCAGCCAGTGCACTGGCCGCCCGCGCGCTGGGCGAATTCTCGAAGATCAAGGATGCCATCGTATTCCCGGTCACGCCGCCACCCATTCCCGAACTGGGCAACGGCACCGGCTTCACGTTCCGTCTGCAGGATCGCGCCGGTCTCGGCCATGCTGCGCTGGTCGATGCGCGTAACCAGTTGCTCGGCCTCGCGGGCCAGAGCAAGGTACTGGCTGGCGTACGTCCGGAAGGACTGGACGATGCGCCACAACTGCAACTCGACATCGACCGCGACAAGGCCAATGCCCTTGGCGTCGCGTTTGCCGACATCAACACCACGTTGTCGACCGCACTCGGCTCGTCGTACATCAACGACTTCCCGAGCAGAGGTCGCCAGCAACGCGTGATCGTGCAAGCCGATGCGCCGGAACGCCAGCAACCGTCCGACCTGCTCAAGCTGTATGTCCGTAGCAGCAGCGGTGCCATGGTGCCGATGTCGTCGTTCGCGACCTCGCACTGGATCGTCGGTCCGGTGCAACTGGTGCGCTACAACGGCTATCCGGCCATGAAGATTTCGGGCGATGCAGCACCGGGTCGCAGTTCCGGTGAAGCACTGATCGAGATGGAAAGTCTGATGAGCCAATTGCCAGCCGGCTTCGGTTACGAATGGACCGGTCAGTCACTGGAAGAAAAAACTTCCGGTTCGCAAGCGCCGGCACTGTTCGCGCTGTCGCTGCTGATCGTCTTCATGGTGCTCGCTGCGCTTTATGAAAGCACCACGATCCCGATCGCGGTCTTGCTGGTGGTGCCACTCGGGGTGCTCGGTGCGCTGCTCGGTGCCAGCATCCGCGGCTTGCCCAACGATGTGTATTTCAAGGTGGGCCTGATCGCCACGATCGGCCTGTCGGCCAAGAACGCGATTCTGATCATTGAGTTCGCCAAGGACCTGCAGGCGCAGGGCAAGAGTGTCATCGATGCGACGCTGGAAGCCGTCCACCTGCGCTTCCGTCCGATCATCATGACCTCGCTGGCGTTCATCCTTGGTGTGCTGCCGCTGGTGCTGGCATCCGGTGCCGGTTCGGCCGGTCAACGCGCCATCGGTACCGGCGTGATGGGCGGGATGATTACCGCGACGGTATTGGCCGTGTTCTTTGTGCCCGTATTCTTCGTGATCATCCGTACCTTCTTCAAGGGCAGCGAGCGTGAGCGCAAGCTGGCACTGGCCGCCCACCATGAATCCAAGCAGGGAGAACAAGAATGACCCGGTTGACTTTACTACTGCTCGCCGCCGGCCTGCTGAGCGCGTGCTCGCTGGCACCGCTGTATGTGCAGCCTGCCGCGCCGGTGGCGGCCACGTTTGTCGGCGACGCCGACGGCTCGGCGATTGCGGCCGACACCGGCTGGCGCACGTTTTTCCCGGATCAGCGGCTGCAAGCGCTGATCACGGCCGCACTGATCGACAACCGCGACCTGCGCACTGCAGCGCTGCGCATCGAAGAAGCACGTGCGCTGTACAACGTGCAGTCGGCCGACTTGCTGCCAAACATCAACGGCACGGCCAGCGGTGCGCGCGCCCGCGTCCCGGGTTCGCTCTCGATGACCGGGCAACCGACCACCGGCGGCACCTATCAGATCGGCTTTGGCCTGGCCTCATTCGAGCTGGACTTCTTTGGTCGGGTACGCAGCCTCAACGACGCGGCACTGGCGCAATACCTGGCCACCTCCGAAGCGCGGCTGTCGGTGCAGATCAGTCTGGTGTCCGAAGTCGCCAAGGCCTATCTGGCCGAACGCGGCTATGACGAACAGCTGACGCTGGCGCGACAAACGCTTGAAGGTCGCTTGCAAGCCTACCAACTGGCGCAACAGCGCTATGACGTCGGTGCCTCGTCGGAACTCGACTTGCGCCTGTCCGAAACACTGGTGCAAACAGCCCGCGTGTCGCAACTGACGCTGCAACGCCAGCGCGCCCAGGCCAGCAACGCCCTGACGCTGCTGGTCGGCCGCGCCACCACCGACCTGCCGCCTGCGACCTTGCTGTCCGAAGAAAACATCACCACCAGGATCGCCGCCGGCCTGCCCTCCGACCTGATGATGCGCCGGCCCGATATCCGTGCCGCAGAACAGCGCCTGAAGTCGGCCAATGCCAACATCGGTGCGGCGCGTGCGGCCTTCTTCCCGCGCATTTCGCTGACCGCCGCCGCCGGATCGAGCAGCAATGCGCTGTCGGGTCTGTTCGATGCCGGTTCCGGCAGCTGGTCGTTTGCACCGCAACTGGTGCTGCCGATCTTTGATGCCGGACGCAATCGCAGCAATCTGACACTGGCACAGGTCCGTACCGACCTCGCCGTGGTCGATTACGAAAAGGTCATCCAGATCGCTTTCCGTGAAGTCTCGGATGCACTGGTAGCCCGAGGATTGCTGGACGAGCAGGTCGGTGCCCAGCAAGCTGTCGTGTCGGCCCAGACCGTGCGACTGACGCTGGCGCAACAGCGCTTTGACAACGGCATCGCCAGCGCCCTCGACGTCGTCGATGCGCAGCGCGAGCTATTCATTGCGCAGCAAGGGCTGGTCCAGATCCGCCAGCTCAGGTTGACCAATGCAGTGGACTTGTACCGCTCGTTGGGTGGCGGGTTGACGGAGACGACAGGCCAGCCAGGATAATCATGGCGCGGCAAGCCTGAACAGCTTGCTGCACCATGCGCGACATCCTCACCCCGACGCCCGGACTTACCTCCGGGCGTTTCTACGATACCTGTCCGCACGGCACCACTTGTCATACCAACGTCACTGATCAAAACTACACTCCCACTTTTTGGTGAGTGCCAGCTGGCACAAGAGGACAGACGGATGACACAACGCATTTTTTTTCGCATCAGCCAACTGGCGATCGCGGTTTCGCTGGCTGCCTGCAGCAGCAGCGGCACGGACCAGCTATCGGCACCGGTGCGGGTCTCGCTTATTGGACTCAATGACTTTCACGGTAACCTGCAACCACCACCGGGGACCGTGCCCGTCAGGGCCGAGGGCAAAGATGACAGCAGCCAGGTTGCGGCAGGCGGTGCCGCGTATCTGGCGTCGCTGGTGGCCAGTCTCAAGGCACAGAATCCCGGCAATACCCTCGTCGTCGGTGCCGGCGACATGATCGGCGGGTCGCCGCTGGTGTCGAGCCTGTTCCATGATGAACCGACCATTGATGTGCTTGGCGCTATCGGACTGGATCTGTCGTCGGTCGGCAATCACGAATTCGACAAGGGACGCAACGAGCTGTTGCGCATGCAGCATGGCGGATGCTACCCACGCTCAGCCGATGGCAGTCGCGGCGTGGTTGGCGTCGATACCTGCATGACCGATGGCCGCTTTGACGGCGCAAAATTCCAGTATCTGGCCGCCAACGTCATCGACCAGAAGACCGGCGCGACGCTGTTTCCGGCCTATCACATCAAGACCGTCGGTGGCGTGAAGGTCGGTTTCATTGGACTGACACTGAAGGACACGCCGTCGGTAGTCACGCCAGCCGGTGTCGCCGGCCTGCGCTTTAATGATGAAGTCGCCACCATCAACGCACTGATCCCGACCCTCAAGCAACAAGGCACGTCGGCCATCGTCGTACTGATTCATCAGGGCGGTGCCACTACCGCGACGACCATCAACGACAAGACCTGCCCGGGCTTTGCCGGCGACATCGTCGACATTGCCGACCGGCTCGACCCCGCAGTCGATGTCATCATCAGCGCCCACACGCACCAGGAATATGTCTGCTTCCGTCCCGATGGCAAGCTGGTGACCCAGGCCGGATTTTATGGACGGATCGCGACCAGCATCGAACTGATGATTGATCCGGCCAGCAAAAAAGTGATCCGCAAGGACGCCAACAATGTCGCCACCATCAATGACGTCGGGGCCAGAGATGCCGCTGGCGCACTGATCCCGCTGCCAGTTGGCTACGCCGCACAAAAGAGCGATCGCGCCACCAGCGCACTGATACAGCGCTATGTCGACCTGACCGCTCCGATCACCAGCGCCGTCGTCGGCAAGATCAGCGGCGCACTCAATCGCAAGACCAGCAGCGCCGGCGAAAGTACGCTGGGCAATGTCGTCGCCGATGCCTTCCTGGCCGCCAGCTCGGACAGCACCTATGGGACGAAGCCGGCGCAAATCGCCTTCACCAATCCGGGCGGAGTCCGGGCGGATCTCGACGGTGGATTGCAGATCACGTTTGGCCAGCTGTATGCGGTCCAGCCCTTCGGCAATAATCTGGTGACGATGGATATCACTGGCGCGCAATTGCGGCGCTTGCTTGAGCAGCAGTGGGAAGGCAAGTCAGGCGGTGGCCGCGTGCTCCCTGTTTCGGCCGGCTTTACCTACAGCTGGGATGCCAGCGTGCCAGCCGGTGCGGCACCCGGCACCGGCAACCGGGTGGTTCCCGGCTCGATGAAACTGCAGGGCGTGCCCATCGATGCAGCAACGACCTATCGCATTACGGTCAACAACTTCATGGCCTCTGGTGGCGATAATTTCTCGGTCCTCAACCACGGCACCCACGTGCAGCAAGGCATCTCGGACGTCGATGCCACCAGTGCTTATTTCAAGGGACGCGACATGGTCACGGTGCCACGCCTTGATCGGATTACCCGACTGAACTGACGGCCACAGGCCAGGCCGCCGCGCTCACATCAGGCGGCCTGCAACTTGCCTGTTTCGATCAGGGTACGGGATGCAGCGGCGGACGTGGTCGTTGCCGGTCCGACGAAGCGACCGACGCAGGCGCGCAGCATCAATACTTTCAGATGGTCATTGATACGCTCGATGCGCTCCTGATACAGGTTGAAAAAAAACATCCCGACGACGGCAATGCCAATACCCAGCGCGGTCGCATACAGCGCCGTGCCGATGCCTTGCGACACCGCGCCCGGATCAGAAACGCCCGACACGGCCAGCGCCTTGAAGGTGTCAATGATGCCGAGAATCGTGCCCAGCAATCCCAGCAGCGGCGCGGCGGTGACGATGGTGTCGAGAATCCACAGCCGGTGCTGGACTGCGCCGCGATTGGCGATGTACACCGACTCACTGAAATCTTCCAGATCCTTGTCGGTAGCGAGTTCATGCTTGACCGACAGAATGTCCGAGACCAGCGTCATCGGCAGGCTGGGACGCGCCGTCAATTCCGCAGGTAATTCACGCACGTGCTGCACCGCATGCGTCATGGCTTTTTCCAGCTTGACGGCCTGGCGCAACGTATAGTCAAAAAACAGACCGCGTTCGACAATGACAAACAGCGCCAGCGCAGCACAGCCGTACATCAGATAAAACGCGATATCGTGAAATAGTTGCATGTTCATGGAACGACTTTCAACGCCCGCAGGCGATGGAGGGTGAAGATCGCGGCGCACCGAAGCCCGCCGCGATCGGGGAACGACCGTTAGAAATCTGCCGTCAGGGCCAGACTGAGACTGCGCGGTGCGCTCACGTACAACGACGGTGCCTTCGCCGTGATCGCACCGATGGCGACCGCGTTGGTGGTGAAGGCGCTACCGCTACCCGAATTGAGGCTCAGGTACTGCTGCTGAAAAACGTTGTTGACGTTAAAACGCAGCATCGGTTTTTTCAGCCAGTTCGTTGACGGGAAGGTATAACCGGCACCCGCATTGACCACCGTGTAGCCAGCGAGACTATCGTCATTGACCAGCGTGCTGTAACGCTTGCCGGTGTACTTGGCCTGACTGAACACGTACCAGCTATCCTGCGCGTACTGCACGCTCAGGCCGCTCAGCCAGTTCGGGGTATCCGGGAATTCCTTGCCGGAGGTTGGCAACGCGGTAGTCGCCGATACCGGCAAGTCTTTTTTCATCTTGCTCTTGATGTAGGACAGCGAACCATAGACGCTCAGGTTCTTGTTCAGTGCATAGCCCGATTCCAGTTCCAGTCCCTTCGAGCTGGCATCACCGACATTGATGTCGACGGTGGTGGCGGTATCCGGGTTGAACGCCGAGGAGATACGGTTGCGATAGTCAATGAAGAAGGCCGATCCGGACAGCGTCAACCGGTCATTGACGTAGCGGTAACCGAGGTCATAGTTGACGGAGGTTTCCTTGTCGACCGGCACATTGCGCACCGACCCGCCGGTGTAGACACCGTTGACGACAGTGCCGCCGGAGAGCAGACCGAAGTACGAAAAATTACCCGGTGCCTTGAAGTTTTTCGCGGCATTGAAGAAGACCGAATCGGTTGTCGACAATTGATAACGCACACCCACACTTGGCAACAGATCCGAATAGGATTTCTTCAGGGTGTAAAAGCCCTGCGCCGACTGACTCGGATTATTGGTGAAATCGCGATCGATACTCGAATAGCGGGCACCGAGTTGCAACGTCAATTTATCTTGCAGCAGACTGATGCTGTCCTGGGCGAATAACGACTTGCCCGTGCTGATGGTCAGCGTGTCACGACTCTGGACGGTGCTGCCATCCTGATTCTTGAGCCACTGGCTAGAGTTCTCGAGCCAGACATCGGCGTTGCCGTTGTTGTCGGTCGGGGTGAACGGACCGGTCTGCTGATGGCGCGCGCGCTCGTACCAGTAACCGACCATCAGGCGATGGTTATCCAGTTGCTGGTTGAACTTGACCGTCACGCCAGGACGATAGGTGCGGGTCACGCTGCCGTTGTAGGCAAAGACGGTATCGCGGGTATCGGCATCGCCGTTGGCATCACGGATGCCACCACCCAGCTGATTCCCGGCGCTGCCTTCGGCAACGGTTTTCAATTCATTACCGCCCGTGCCATAGCCGTACCACATGTAGGGATTGACATCCACGCTGGAGGTTGGTGTCAGAACAAAATGCGCGTTCATCGTGGCCAGCCAGTTCTTGAACGGATTCAGGTTATAGCCGTAGTACCCATTATTGTCGCCCACATTGATGCCGGCATTCGGTGCAAAGGTCGAATCGTTTTGGACGCCGACGCCGCCAGGCTGATGGATCGGTGCCACGGTACCGAAGTCGAGGTTGCGTCCGAACTGGGCAATCTGGCTCTTGGTCAGCGTGCGATAGTTGTTGTTGAGTGCCTTGTTGTACATGAACGAGGCATCGATAAAGCTGCCGCCGTTCAACGTGAGCTTGCTGTTGAAATCAACGTGCTCTTTTACCGCACCGCCCAGGCCCTTGAACTTGTCTGCCTCGGCCTTCGAGTACGAAATGAAAAATTTGAAGCGATCGTCAAACAGCTTGCCGGAATCGACGCGCAGATAACCACGGCGCAAATTATTCGACCCCACACTGAGCGAGGTCCGCACGCGCTGCAGGTCTTCCGGCGTACACATGGTCATGCCGATATTGCCGCCGGTGGCGCCGACGTGCGGCGCTTCGGTGTCGGTCGAACCTTGCGTGACAAAAATATCGCAGAGGTTTTCGGTATCGGTATATTCCTGCGGGTAGACTGCGAAACTGCCGGAATCGTTGACCGGCGCACCATTGATCGTGAAGCCAAGCTGGTCGCTGTTAAAGCCGCGCACACGGATGGTGCCGCCGAACAGACCAGTGCCATCGACATCAAACGTATTGACGCCTGGCAGCAAACTGAGCATCTGGAACGGATTGCTGGTCGCGCCCTGCTTTTCCATGTAGGTGCGATTGACCGAACTGCGTGCCTTGGACGAATCTTCCTGCTGGATCAAGCCAGTGCTCTGCGCACTGCCCGCCTCATCCTGCACCGTGACCTTGCCCACGTCAGTGGTGTCGGCTGCAAAGACCATCGGACTGGTCGCGATGAAGAGACCGGAAATCAGCAACGAGAGCTGAGTTGTCTTGTAACGCATGGTGTTACTCCCTGAGAGTTTTTGGTTTGAAATCAACGATGAAAAAGAAATCGGTACGACAGATCAGGCAGCAGGGACGAATTCCAGCTCGGCGCTGAAGCGGTGGCTCGCCTCACCCGCCCAGCTCGCCTCCGGAAACGCTGCAAAGGTGGCGCGGTTGATGGTCTTGCGGGCGGCATCATCGAGCAGCATCGAATTCGAGGATTGCTCCAGACCGACCTCGACCACGCTGCCATCGCGCCGCAGCACGAACCAGAGCTTCACCTTGCCAACCGGCCGAAGCTGGCTGGCCTCGCGACCGGTGGGATAGCGCTTGATGCGATTGAGATGGGCGTGCAATGTCGCGATGTAGTCGGCATCGGGGCTCACCGCTCTGGCTTTGACCGCGACTTCGGTTGGCACCACGGCCGCCTTGGTTACCACGGCGGGCTCTGCGGGAACGACTGGCGCGACCGCTTGCGCGGTGGCTTTTGACGGTGCGGAAACCACCGGCAAATCGCTTGGCGCAGCGCTGGTTAGCGTCGGCGTCGCAGGTCGTGCTGGTGTGACGGGCGGGGTCACAGGTGGGGTCACAGGTGGGGTCACAGGTGGGATCACAACGGGACGCGGGATGGGCGCAGGTGCAGGTGCAGGCACGACCGGCTCCGGCGCGACCAGCGCAATCTGCACGAGTGACTCATCGTGCGGCGGCGAGATCGCTGGCGTCTTGCTCATGCCAACAAGTATCAGCAGCAGCAGGATACCCAGCGACGGCAGCGTGGCGACGGTGTCTCTGAAGCGGAAAAAAAACGGTGTCGTGTTCACGCGTCAGGGCTTGCGGGTGGCAATGGAGATCGATTCAAAGCCGTTCTGTTTCAGAGTATCCATCACCTCGACGAGTCGCTGCACCTCCACGCCACGGTCACTGTTGACGATGACGTTGAGCTTGTCGCCAGATTTTTTTTGCTGGTTCAATCGTGCTGCCAGTGCAGTAATCGGCGTATCGACCCCATCGACTTGCAATGCATCCTGCAGCCCGATCGTGATGATGGCTTTTTTCTGCGGCGTCAGATCTTGCGAACTGCTGGCACTAGGCAGGTTGGTTTTCAAGCCCAGCGCCGGGATCACATTCAGACTGATGAGCACAAAAAATACCATCAGAAACATCATCACGTCGATCATCGGAATGATTTCAACACGCGCCTTGCGCTTCTTCGGTTCGTCCCAGCTCCGCATGTTCCTGCTCCGATTAAGTCCCTGCCCTCAGCAACGAAATTTGCTAACTGGCATAACTTATATTTTCGGACTGGATAGTAACGACGAATTATTTCGTCAACATTACACAGATGGTGACCTTGGCACAGAAACTGATTGGGTCAACCAGGGATCCTGCGGCATGGCACTTGACCGGCATAACAGTATCTACGCGCTGGTGCGGCCGATCTTTGATGCCGAACGCAATCGCACCAACCTGACGTTGGCGCAAGTGCGCACCGATCTCGCCGTGATCGATTACAAAAAAGTCATTCAGGTTGTTGCAAGTGCGGTTCCGCCAAAAGCACGAGGAGGGTTTGACGACACATCGCGGTGAGGTAAGATCAAAACACTTCCCTCTTCGTGAACAACACCATGGAAACAGTCAAACTCTCCAGCAAAGGTCAGATCGTTATTCCGAAAGCGATGCGGGATGACTTGCACTGGCCTGCCGGCACGGAACTTATTATCAGGTCGACGGCAACCGGACTGACACTGACGCCCTCCACGCACTTCCCGAAAACGATTTCAGCGGAAGTCCGTGGTTTCCTGGCGAAACCAGGACGGACCTTACCCAACGACGATGCCAGCAAATAAACACACCTCAGCGTGTAGGGTGCAATAACCGAAGGGCATTGCACCCTACGCGCTAGCGGGGGACAGGATCAGAGCAAGCGCTGCAAGGCTCAATCGCATCACCGACCTGCCCGCTGAACCTTCTCAAACTAAAAGCCGCCAAACAGTCGGTCTAGCGACACCATGATCGCGGACTGGCTGAGTGAAAGCGACGTCACGGATGTCTTCAGTACATTGCTCGGTATCGCAGCAAGTTGCGGCGTATCGAGCAGGCAAGCAATGCCTTCAATGACAAAAACCGGAATCAAATCTTTTGGCAAGGCGACCGGCGGAAATGCATCAATACGCCGCAGCGGAATAACGATGCGCGTGTGCAGCGCATCAAGATAATTGCTCTGTACATCCAGCAGGTAAGGAACTGAGACTTGGTGATTGCCTGGGTTGCGATACACGTCAAAGCGCGGCATTTTAAAAAGCGCGCCACTTTGTCAAGGGTAATCCTTCGGCATCGACGGTCTGGTTATAGGCCCGTACGAAATCGGCGTTATCCACCGCCCAGCACCGTTTGCGCTCGACACGGATCGCGTCCTGGAGCAAGCGTTCGCAAGTTTGCGAAACATTCATTCCCAACGCCATGGCTTCGTTGACTACCGCAAGTGACAGAGTGATATGCGTGGCTGGTTCGGTAACGTTTTTTGGTGAGGCAGGGCTCATGGCAATTCCTTGTGAGTCAACCAACGCACATCATAAATCAATATAAACAAGTCGCCCACCGCCGACACCTCAGCGTCGGTTTGACGCATCACCCGGAATCACCGCTCCCACCACAACCATCGTCCGCCGCGTCGCCCCGCGATGCTGCTGCGCAAATTGCAGCGCACTCTCGCCCATCGCTAGTCGCACAGCGTCATCGCGCAGCAGCATCGCGGCCGCACGGAACAAGGCATCGGCGTGGTCCACCCGCATCGCGGCACCGGCCGCGATCGCTTCTTCGCTGGCCTGCGCGAAATTAAACGTATGCGGACCGAGCAGGACCGGCTTGCCAACAGCGCAGGCTTCGATCAGGTTTTGTCCGCCCAACGGCAACAGGCTGCCGCCTATCCACGCGATATCGCAGGCGGTGTAGTAAGTGAACATCTCGCCCATCGTATCGCCCAGCAGCACCCTGGCATCCGCGATGTCCGTGCCGATCACCGAACGCCGCTGCATGTCGATGCCGTGCTCGGCGATCAGCATGGCGACGTCATTGAAGCGTTGCGGATGACGCGGCACCAGCAGCACCAGCGTATCGACGGGCAAGTCGCTACGCGCCAGCGCGTCGAGGATCAGTTCTTCTTCGCCGGCACGGGTGCTGGCGCACAGCAGGACCGGCCGCAGGCCGATCTGATGACGCAGTTGCGCACCGGCCTGCAGGGCCATCGGTGGCGGCGTGACATCGAACTTGATGCTGCCGGTGACATGCACGTCGCGCACACCCAGGCTGCGGATCCGCGTCGCATCGGCAGCAGTCTGGGCGGCCACGCTGGTCAATTGCGCTGCCGCATCGACAATGAGCTTGCCAAGCCGCAGCGCCTTCGCCAGCGAGCGTTCCGACAGGCGCGCATTGACCAGCACGACCGGCACGTCGCGTGCCGTGCAACACGCCATCACGTTGGGCCATAGTTCGGTCTCCATCAGGATGCAGATGCACGGCGAAAAATTATCGAGGAAGCGTCCGACCATCGTGCCGGTGTCATATGGCAGGTAGGCTTGCTGCAGCCGATCACCGTAATGACCAAACAGGGCGGCACCGGTCGCGCGGCCGGTTGGCGTCATGTGCGTGAGCAGCAGGTCGTGTTGCGGATAGGCCAGCAGCAATGCCTCGATCAACGGTTCAGCCGCACGGGTTTCACCGACCGACACCGCATGCAGCCACAACAACGGTGCCGTACGGGTGCGACGCCGGGCCAGCCCGAAACGCTCGGCGATGTGTTGCCGGTAGCCCGGCTCCTGCCGCCCGCGCCACCACAAGCGCACCAGCACCAGCGGTACGGCCAGCCACCACGCCATCGAATACAGCGTCCGAATCACGGCGCACCCATCAGGTCGGTAATCGCACCGCGCACTTCATCGACCGTCGGCGCGTGTCCTTCATCACCGAGATTGATGATGTTGCTCGACCAGTTGCCTTCGGTTTTCCAGCGCGGCGAATCGATGTACAACTCGATGGTCGGCCGGTTGAAAGCGGCGGCGATATGCGTGAGGCCGGTATCGACACCGATCGCCAGCGCGGCTTCGTGTGCCAGCAAGACCGCGTCCATCATCGACAGTTTCGGCAGTACCTGCGCATTCGGTATCTGCGCGGCAAGCTGCCCGGCGGCGATTTTTTCAGCCGGACTGCCCCACGGCAGCAACACCGGCATGCCGCGTGCAGCGAGGTCGGTAGCAATCGTGACCCAGTGCGCGACCGGCCATTGCTTGGCCGCGCGCGCGGTCGCATGAAAAAATACCGCGAAGGGTTGCGCCGGCAACCAGTGCGGACGCGGCGTGGCCGGCGGTGCCGACAAATTGAAATCGGCCGGCCTGTCGAGCGCATACCCGAGCGCCGTCGCCACCACCACGCGGCCACGTTCAACCGCATGCGTGCGCACGCCAACCGGCACGCTCATTGTATGGAAGATCCGCGAGATCGCTTCGTAGCCCGACCCGTCGGTAGCATTGGCCAGGCCGATGCGCTGGCCGGCCGGAGTCAGCCGGGCCAGTCGCATGACGATGGCGGTTTTCAGCAAGCCTTGCGTATCGAAGACGAAGTCATACTCGACCTCACGCAGACGACGCCGGAACGCGCTTATCTCGGCGCGTGTCGCCGCCTGCATCAGGCTCTTGCGCCAGCGCCGCAACGCGAACGGAATCACGTTGCGCACGCCCGGATTGAGGCGCACCAGCGCGGTGTAGCCTTCTTCGACGACCCAGTCGATCTGCGCATGCGGCACGTGACGCAAGATGTCCGCCACGATCGGCATGTTGTGAACGACATCGCCCAAAGACGATACGCGCACCAGCAAGATATTCAATGCAGTATCGAGGTCAGAACGGCAGTTCGGCGTCCGGCTTGGCGGCCAGGATCACGCGCTTGAATTCTGACTGGATATGGGCCAGCGCGGCCGGCGTTTCGGCTTCAAAACGCATGACCACGACCGGTGTCGTATTCGACGCACGCGCCAGTCCGAAGCCGTCCGGATATTCGACCCGCAAGCCATCGATGGTGATCAGTTCATCCGAACCGGGGAAGGTGGCCTCGGCTTTGAGCTGGTCGATTAATGCAAAGCTTTCGCCTTCCTTGAGTGAGAGTTGCAGTTCGGGCGTACTGGTCGATTGCGGCAAGGCGTTCAGGATGGCCGACGGATCGCTCATCCGGCTCAGCAATTCGAGCATGCGCGCACCGGCATACAGGCCGTCGTCAAAACCGTACCAGCGATCCTTGATGAAGATGTGGCCGCTCATTTCACCACCAATCGGGGCGCCGGTTTCACGCATCTTGGCTTTCACCAGCGAGTGCCCGGTCTTCCACATCAGCGGCACGCCGCCGCGCGCGGTAATCCACGGTGCCAGATGACGCGTGCACTTGACGTCGTAAAGCACCTGCTCGCCCGGATGGCGCGTGAGCACGTCTTCGGCCAGCAGCATCAATTGACGATCTGGATAAATGATCTGTCCATCCTTGGTCACCAGTCCGAGGCGGTCGCCATCGCCATCGAAAGCCAGGCCGATTTCGGCATCGCCGGATTGCAGGGCGCGAATCAGGTCCTGCAGGTTTTCCGGATGGGCCGGATCGGGATGATGGTTCGGGAACGTGCCATCGACTTCGCAGAACAGTTCGGTGACTTCGCAACCCATGCCGCGATACAGGTCGCCGGCAAAGGCACCCGCGACGCCATTGCCGCAATCGACGACGATCTTCATCGGGCGGGCCAGCTTGACGTCGCCGAGAATACGTTCGAGGTAGGCTTGATTGATGTTGTGGGTGCGGTAGCTGCCAGCCCCGGTGCGCAGGTCCTTGGCGACGATGGCGTCATGCAGCGCGAGGATGGTGTCGCCATAGATCGCTTCGCCGGCCAGGACCATCTTGAAGCCGTTGTAGTCCGGAGGATTGTGGCTGCCGGTGACCATGATGCCTGAGCGTGTTTCGAGTACGTTGGTGCCGAAATAGACCATCGGCGTGGCGACGATACCGAGGTCGATGACATCGACTCCGGCCGCTTGCAAACCCTTGGCCAGGGCAGCGGTCAATTCAGGGCCTGACAAGCGACCGTCGCGGCCGATGACAGCGACGGTTTCGCCTTTGGCCAGCATCGCGCTGCCGAAGGCCTGGCCGATGCTGTGGGCAATGCCGGTATCGAGCGTGGTGCCCACGATGCCGCGGATGTCATAGGCTTTGAAGATGTTTTTCGAGAGTGGCAACATGGTGGAAACTCTTTCAGTGAATTCAAAAATGCGAAGCGTGCGGTGGGCATGACAAAATGCTGCTGCGTGATTTTAAAGGCAAATGCCCGCCCTTCCCTCTTATTGCTAGAACGCTTACATGATTTCGACAAATAATTCGTCCGCCCTGACCTCTCTGTACGCCATCGGTGACCTCCAGGGCTGCGCCAGCCAGCTCGAATCGCTGATGGAAAAAGTCTTGCGCGAAGATGCCGACGCGCGCTGGTTCTTTATCGGCGACCTGGTCAATCGCGGCCCGCGTTCGCTGGACACCTTGCGTCTGATCCGCCGTCTTGGCGAACGCGCCAGCTGCGTGCTCGGCAACCACGACCTGCATTTGCTGGCGGTGGCAAACGGAATCCGCAAGACGAGCCGCTCCGATACCCTCGACGACATCCTGCAAGCGCCCGACCGCGACGAATTGCTCGACTGGCTGCGCCGGCAAGCGCTGGCGCAATGGATAGACGGACATCTGCTGGTCCATGCCGGCGTCCCGGCGCAATGGACGCAGGCGCAAACACTGGCATTGGCAAGCGAAGTCGAAACCGCATTGCGCGGTCAGGACTGGGTGGACTTCCTGCGCGAGATGTATGGCAATGCGCCAGCGCGCTGGGATGATGCGCTGACCGGCACCGAGCGCTTGCGCTGCATCGTCAATGGCCTCACGCGAATGCGCTTGTGCACCGCTGACGGCAGCATGGTCCTGAAAAATCCCGAGGAGTCGGCGCAGCTACTGGTGCCGTGGTTTGATGTACCGGGTCGTCTGAGCGCCGACGTGACGGTAGTCTATGGCCACTGGTCGGCACGCGGACTGACGCTACGACCCAACCTGATCGGACTCGACAGCGGTTGCCTGTGGGGTGGACAACTGAGCGCCGTGCGCCTGTCGGACCGCAAGCTGGTGCAGGTCAGTTGTCCGCAATTTCAGGTGCCGGATGAATAGTCAGTGTTCGTATCCCAGCGCCTCCGCAATCGCGGTCCGCGCTGCCGGTGCCAGTTCACGCCGGTGCGCTCCGGTGCTGTCGATCAACGGCAGCACGATTAGCTCGGCGGTAAGGCGCGGCGCTTTCAGGATCACCATCATGCTTTCGGCGAAGGTCATTTCGCCAATGAAATCGGCATGCGGCGCGAGTGCGCCGCTGGCATCGAGATAGCGTAGCGCCATCGGCTGAATCGACACGCCGGCATCAATGGCTGCCTCGAACAGGTTGGCGTGGAACGGCAACAACGACCCTTGCGCAGAGGTCGTCCCTTCCGGAAAAAACGCCACATGCTCGCCGTTGCGAATGCTGTCGACAAGATCCTGAAAAATCCGCCGCACGTCGCGCACCCGGCCACGGGCAATGAAAATTGTCCCCGAGCGGGCGCACAAGTATCCCAGCAACGGCCAGCTTCGGATATCCGACTTGGCCACGAAGCGACAAGGCTGCATTGCATTGATGACGAAGATATCGAGCCACGAGACATGGTTGGCGACGATCAGCGCACGCGGTGCCAGCGCACCGCTGCCGGTATGCCTGACCACGACGGTCAGACGAAAAATCGCCAGCAAGTCAACGGACCAGTTACGGATGCGGCGCGCCCGTCCGTCGGCATCGACCAGCGGAAACACCAGCGCACACGTCAGCAAGCCGCGCAGCAAGTGCAGGACGATGCGCAATATGCTCAGCGCGATCATGCGCCGTGCGGGTGGCGCAGATACGCCAGACGTCCCGACACCACGGTCGCCATCACGCATGCTCCGAGTTCATAACCGAGGAACGGCGTGTGCTTGCCCTGACTGGCAAGCGCGCTGGCCTCGACTTTCCAGCGCGCAGCCGGATCGAAGAGGCACAGGTCGGCAATGCTGCCGACACCGAGCTGCCCGGCCGGCAAACCGGCCACGCGGGCCGCATCGACGGTTACCTTGGCCAGCGCGCGTGAGACCGCCCCGGCTTTCGGTCCAATGTCTTCGTCGGCCCATTTCAGCGCCAGCGAGAGCAGGAGCTCAAGGCCCGTGGCCCCCGGCGACGCTTCGCCGAACGGCATCAGTTTTTCATCGTCATCGACCGGCGCATGGTCGGAACAGATCGCATCGACGGTGCCGTCGAGCAGACCGGCGCGCAGCGCATCGCGGTCGCGCTGCGAACGCAGCGGTGGTGACAGGCGGGCATTTGAATCGAAAAAACCAATATCGAGATCGGTCAGGTGCAGGTAATGTGCACCGACGTCGCAGGTCACCGGCAAGCCTTCTTTCTTGGCGGCGCGTACCAGTTCGATACCGGCCGCCGAGGAAATCCGGCACAGGTGGACCCGTGCGCGGGTCGCGCGCACCAGTTCAAAGATGGTTTGCAGCGCAATGGTCTCGGCCATCACCGGCACGCCCGACAAGCCCAGTCGCGAGGCGATCGGTCCGCTGTGCGCGATACCGTGTATGCCGAGATGCGGATCTTGCGGCCGCAGCCAGACCGTGTAACCGAAGGTCTGCGCATATTGCAAGGCGCGCAGCAGCACGTTGGTATCGAGGATCGGTTCATCGGCTTGCGAAAAGCCGATGCAACCGGCTTCGGTCAATTCAAACATTTCGCTCAGCGCATGACCTTTCAGCCCGCGCGTCAATGCGCCCAGCGGATAGACATGCGACTGGTTCAGGATGCGGGCGCGGTGCTTGAGCATTTCGACCAGACCGGGCTCGTCGAGCACCGGATCGGTGTCGGGCGGACAGACCAGACTGGTCACGCCGCCCTGCAAGGCGGCCTGCATTTCGGATTCGAGGGTGGCCTTGTATTCGTAACCTGGCTCGCGCAAGCGCACGCTCAGGTCGACCAGGCCGGGCGCGACAATCAGGCCGGTGGCGTCGAACACGCGGGCATCGTCGAAGCCGTCGGGCTGCTGGCCGATGCCGACGATGATGCCGGAATCAATGAAGACGTCGTGGGGTGCGTCGATACCGTTGGCCGGATCGATCAGATGGCCGTGCTGGATATGCAGTTTCATGGTTTATTTACTCGCCAGTATGCTCATGACTGCCATCCGGACTGCGATGCCAAACGTGACTTGCGGCAGGATTACGGCCTGCTTGCCGTCGGCCACGGCCGAGTCGATTTCGACACCCCGGTTCATTGGCCCCGGATGCATCACGATGGCGTCCGGCTTGGCCAGCGCGAGACGCTCGGGTGTCAGGCCGTAGCTCTTGAAAAACTCTTGTGCCGACGGCAGCAACGCACCACTCATGCGCTCGTTTTGCAGGCGCAGCATGATGATCACGTCGACGCCTTTCAAGCCTTCGTTGATGTCCGTAAAGACCCGTACACCCATCTGATCGAGCCCGGTCGGCAGCAGTGTGCGCGGCGCGATCGCGCGGATTTCCGGCACGCCCAGTGTGGTCAGCGCATGGATGTCCGAGCGCGCCACACGGCTGTGCAGGATGTCGCCGACGATGGCGACAGTCAGGTTGGTGAAGTCTTTTTTGTAGTGCCGGATCGTGTACATGTCCAACAAGCCCTGGGTCGGATGGGCATGGCGGCCATCGCCGGCATTGACGACATGGACGTGCGACTGGCCGGTCTCGACCAGATGGCGGGCGATCAGGTGCGGCGCGCCGGAGGATGCGTGGCGCACGACGAACATGTCGGCGTGCATCGCGGCGAGGTTGTCGATGGTATCAAGCAGCGATTCACCCTTGGTCGCGCTGGAAGCCTGGATGTTGAGGTTGATGACGTCGGCCGACAAGCGCTTCGAGGCGATCTCGAAGGTGGTGCGGGTACGCGTCGAGTTCTCGAAAAACAGATTGAAGACGCTCTTGCCGCGCATCAGCGGGACCTTCTTGACTTCGCGATCGCTGATACCGACGAACGATTGTGCGGTGTCGAGGATATCCATGACGATGCGTTTGGGCAGGCCTTCGATGGTCAGCAGGTGCTGCAAATCGCCATCCTTGTTCAGTTGCGGGTTATGCATGGTTCACCGTAAAGGAGAGCGCGCCATCGGCGCCTTGTTGCAGGGTCAGAATCTGGTCGGCTGCGAGCGTGACCGTGGCACCGACGAAGTCCGGTGCGACTGGCAGTTCGCGCGCGCCACGGTCGACCAGCGTTGCCAGCAGGATGCGTGCCGGGCGGCCATAGTCGAACAATTCATTGATCGCCGCGCGCGTGGTGCGTCCGGTGTAGAGCACATCATCGACGAGCAGGATGGTGGCACCTTCGACGTCGAAGCTGATCTGGCTCGGCCTGACCGCTGCGTGCAGCCCTTTTTCGGCAACGTCGTCGCGGTAAAACGAGACATCGATATAGCCGAGCCGGTCTTCGATCTTCAGGGCTTTCGCCAGCCGCTCGGCCAGCCAGGCACCGCCGGAATAAATTCCGGCCAGCGCGAGATGTTCGGTGCTGCCGAGAACGGCAACAATCTGGCGCTCAAGGTCGGCATACAGCGCCTCGGCGTCGAGTTCATGGGGAAGAATGGGCATCGGTAGGATCGTCAAAGTATTGTTGCAAAATCAGCGCGGCGGCACGATCGTCGATCCGTTCGCCGCGCTGCTGGACAAGGACTGCCGAGGTATAACGTTCGTCGACCAGCACGGTGGGCAAGCCATAGCGGCCATGCAATTGGTTGGCGAAACGGCGGCAGCGCACCGACATCTCGTGTTCGGCACCATCCGGATGAAACGGCATGCCAACGATACAGCGCGCCGGTTGCCAGCTGGCCACCAGCGCGGCAATGGCAGCAAACTTGGCGTCGTTGGTGGCAGCGTCGATGATGGTCAGTGCTTGCGCCTGCCGGATCACCGTATTGCCAACGGCCACACCGATGCGCTTGAGGCCGAAGTCGAAACCCAGCACCGTCTCCATCAATGCGCGCCTGCAGAGACCGGCTCAGGCATGCCCGGCCTCGGCATTGAGCATGCTTGGATCGATACCGAGCAGGCGGATTGCCGCTGCGAAGCGCTGCTCGACCGGCAAGTCGAACATGACGACCGGATCGGCCTCGACGGTGAGCCAGCCATTGCGGATGATTTCATCCTCAAGCTGGCCAGCACTCCAGCCGGCGCATCCCAGCGTGACGAGCAACTGCCCCGGTCCCTTGCCACCCGCCACCGCTTCGAGGATATCTTTCGAGGTGGTCAGCGCGATGTCATCGGTGACTTTCATCATCGATGAAAAGGGACCCAGCGGCGCGTGCAACACGAAGCCGCGCTCGAGCTGGACCGGCCCGCCGAACATCACCGGATAGGCGGGCAAGGTCGGGTGCTGCGGATTGATTTCGAGTTTCAGATCGACACGCTCAAACAGGACTTCGAGCGTCATGTCGGTGGGCTTGTTGATGATCACGCCAAGGGCACCGCGGGCATTGTGCTCACAGAGATAAATCACGGTACCGCCAAAGACCGGATCGGCCATCGCCGGCATTGCAATGAGGAAGTGATTGGTCAGGTCCATGCCCAACGGCGCATCATCGATATCAGCCAGTCCGGCCGGGTCTTGATGCGAGTCGTCGCCAGGGGTCGTGCGGGGGGTCTTTTTGTGCGTCGCCATAGGCGGCATTTTAGCAGCTTTGATGGGGAGTCAATCCGGGAAAGCGCAAGCGCTGCCTGCACGCAGGACGCGCTCGCGCAGAACAACGATAATGTCGCCAGCCCTTTATTCCCGCCTGGACCTCCATGACCACTGACACGCTCTCCGACTTGCCGTATTCCCGTTCACTACTTTGGTTTCGGCGTGACCTGCGCGTCTTTGACCAGGCTGCGCTGCATTACGCCCTCACCCAAAGCCGCGCGGTTTTTTGTGTTTTCATTTTCGACAGCGACATCCTGCAGCACTTGCCCGAGCAAGATCGCCGCATCGAATTCCTGCATGCCAGCCTGATCGAATTGCACGAGGAACTGGTCAAGCTCGGCGGCGCGCTGATCGTGCGCCATGCCCGTGCCGCCGATGCGATTCCCGCACTGGCGCGCGAACTGGAGGTGGACGCGGTCTTCATCAATCACGACTATGAACCGCAAGCGATCGCGCGCGATGCCGCCATCGCCAGCGCGCTGCAGCAGCACGACATTGCGCTGCACAGTTACAAGGATCAGGTGGTGTTTGAAAAGGATGAAGTTCTGTCGCTGGCCGGCAAACCGTTCTCGGTCTTCACACCGTACAAGAATGCCTGGCTCAGGCAATTGCAATTCGATAGCTCCGATGTGCACGTCCGCGCCTATCCGGTCGAGTCGTTGGCCGACCGCCTTGCCGTCAGCCCGATCGCGCACACGATGCCGACGCTGGCCGAACTCGGTTTTGCGCCATCGAATTTTGCACAATTGACTATCCCGATCGGCATGCACGGTGGTCAGCAGCTGGTCGACAATTTCATGGAGCGCATCGATAAATACAAGCAGACACGGGATTTTCCAGCCATCAAGGGACCGTCTTACTTGTCGGTACACTTGCGCTTTGGGACGGTGTCGATCCGCCATCTGGCCCGACGTGCCTGTGAAGCGGCACGCGTTGCAGCCGATGCCAGCGGTGCCAACACGTGGCTGGCCGAACTGGTCTGGCGTGATTTCTACTTCATGATTTTGCAGCATCATCCGCACGTCGTGCGCGGCGCGTTCAAACCTGACTACGACGCGATCCAATGGGAAACTGGCCCGGCTGCCGATGCACTTTTTGAGGCGTGGTGTACCGGTCGCACCGGCTATCCGCTCGTCGATGCGGCCATGGCGCAGATTAATCAGACCGGTTACATGCACAATCGCCTGCGCATGGTCACTGCCTGTTTTTTAATCAAGGATCTCGGCATCGACTGGCGTCGCGGCGAAGCTTATTTCGCCGAAAAACTGATTGACTTCGACCTCTCGGCCAACAATGGCGGCTGGCAGTGGGCATCGTCATCGGGCTGCGACGCGCAACCGTATTTCCGTATTTTTAATCCGATCACGCAATCCGAAAAATTCGATACCGACGGTCGGTTTATCCGACGCTACCTCCCGCAACTGGCGCAGCTCGGCAACAAGCAACTGCATGCACCTTGGCTGCTGACAAAGATGGAACTCGATCACGCGGGGGTCGAACTGGGCGTCAATTATCCGCTGCCCGTGGTCGCGCATGATGTGGCGCGCAAGCAGACGCTCGCGCGTTATGCCGTGGTCAAGAAGGTTGCGGTCACGGAGGCGGAGCCGGACGCTGATTGATCGCGGGAAAAATTTGATTGGGCTTGGCGATGGTGGCCAGTGCGCGCGGTGCAATGCCCTTTGGTTATTGCACCCTACGTGAAAAGTCATCAATAAATATATCGTGGGGGGGGGCAATAACCAAAGCGCATTGCACCACCTCAAAAAACCGTAGGGTGCAATAACCGAAGGGCATTGCACCGGATGCGCCTCTGCAATTCAATACAACGCATCAACCGCCCACCACTTTGCGCTCAATGAACGCATGAATTTCCGCCAGCAAATCGGTTTCCCGATACGGCTTGCCCAGATACGCATCGACACCCAGTTCGATCGCGTAGTTGCGGTGCTTGGCTGCCGTGCGCGAGGTGATCATGATGATCGGGATGTGGCGGGTCCGTTCATCGCCGCGGACATTGCGGGTCAGGTCGAAGCCGTCCATGCGCGGCATCTCGATATCGACCAGCATGATGTCCGGCGTAATCGACTGTAGTTTTTCAAGCGCATCGATGCCATCCTTGGCCAGTACCACCTGATAACTTTCGCGCTCCAGCAAACGCTGCGTAACACGCCGCACGGTCAACGAATCATCGACCACCATGACAATAGGCTGCGACTGCAAACCCTGCACCGCCTGACGCGTATCGGCAACGGCACCCACGCCGTCGATGACAGCCGCACGTGCGGAGTCAAGCAACACGCGTTGCGCCAGCGGCACCGGGTTGAGGATCAGGACGATCTCGCCGGAACCGAGCACCGTGGCACCGGCGATGCCAACCATGCGCGCCAGTTGCGGACCGATGTTCTTGACGACAACCTCACGATTACCCTGGATGTCATCAACATGGATGGCGACCCGGTCGTTCCCGCTGCGCAAAATGATCAGCGGTGCGTATTGCTGGGTCACCGCGACGGTCTGGCGATCCCCCAGCAACGTCGGCAAATAGAACAGCGGCACACGCTGACCTTGCCATTGGACCGCTCCGTCGTTGTAGGCACTGGCCAGCGCGGTTGACTTGAGCTGCTGCACCTGCTCAACCAGCACCGATGGCACCGCATAAATTTTCTCGCCGGTCCGTACGATGACGACTTGTGTTACCGCCAGGGTCAGTGGCAGATGAATCGTGAATTGCGCGCCCTGCCCTGCCTGCGAGTCGATCGCGATCCGACCGCCAAGACTGCCGGCTTCGGAACGCACCACGTCCATGCCAATTCCGCGTCCGGCCAGCTCGGTGACTTCCGCTGCCGTTGAAAAACCCGGATTAAAAATCAAGTCCGTCAATTCGGCCTCGGCGAGGTCACGCTCGAGTGGCAGCAAGCCAGTCTCCTGTGCTCTGTTGCGGATACGTTGCAGGTCAAGCCCGCGACCATCATCGGAAAATTCCAGCACGACCTCATTGCCTTCTTGCCGGATTTCGACGCGCAACTCTCCGACTTCATTCTTGCCGGCGGCCTGGCGCTGTTCGCGACTTTCGATGCCATGCACGATGGCATTGCGCAACAGATGTTCAAACGGGCCCGCCATTTTTTCCAGCACACCGCGATCGATCTCGACGTTTCCGCCACGAATATCGAGGTTGATGCGCTTGTCGACTTCCTTCGATGCCTGGCGTGTCACACGGTAGAGTCGCTCGGAGATGCTGGAAAAGGGCACCATGCGCACCCGCATCAGATCTTGCTGCAACTCGCGCGTGAGGCGTGCCTGCGTGACCAGGTCGACGCTGGCCTGATCGACGGTACGATTCAGATTTTGCTGGACCGAGGCGACATCACCGACGCTCTCGGCCATCATCCGGGTGAGCTCCTGCAACCGCGTGTAGCGGTCAAATTCGAGCGGATCAAATACGCCGTCGGTCGATTGCGCCATCTTTGAGGCAATCTGGCTATCGGCCTGCAATTCGATTTCGCGCAATTGTTGACGCAAGCGCCCGACGTTGTCGGTCAGTTCACCCAGCGACTGACGCAAGGTATCGACTTCGGTTTCGAGTCGGGAACGCGAGATCGATACTTCACCAGCCTGATTCACCAGGCGGTCGAGGATATCGGCACGTACCCGCACCATCGGTGCGGTAGCGGCACCGAGCGCAGACGGCAATGCCACCTGATCGGGCCCGGACAACGGCAACAACGTCGGTACAAACGCATCGGGTACGCCCCGTTCCGGGATTGGCTGCGCGGCCAATGACGCTGTTGCCGGATCCTGCAACAGCTCGAACAACGACAAGCTGACATCGTGCCGCGCCAGCAGCGCATCGAGTGCAGCGGAATCCGGGCTGCCATCATGCAGCAGTACCTCGACCTGGCTTTCGGTGTCGTGCAGGTACTGCCCCAGCTGCATCGCCCCAGCCATTCGGGCACTGCCTTTGATCGTGTGGAGCAGGCGCAGCAGCGATTGCGGCAGCGCGGTGCTGGTCAGCGACTCTTGCCAGGCGCGCAGCGCAGTGCCCATTTGCGGCAAGATATCCTTTCCTTCTTCGATGAAAACCGGCAGCAAATCAGCATCCAGTTCGTCGGTGACTTGCGCGGTAACAGCAAGCACTGAAGGAAGCACTGCAGTGCTGCCCGCAGCAACCACTTCGTTCGTCTTGCTGGCCAACTCTTTGACAGGGGTATCAACCGGAACAGCCGCACTGATACGGGTATCGAGATCCTGCAACAACGCCGCCAATAAGTTGAGCTGGACCGGCTGCGGCAAGGGCAGCTCGCCCAGCGCAAACTCTTGCAGCATGCTTTTCATCAAACCCAGACATTGGGCGATCTGGTCGAAATCAGCGGGTTCCAGCACCACGGTTTTACGCGCCAGCAGTTGCAGGATATTTTCCAGTCCGTGCGCCAGTTCCTGCATCGCCTTGAAGCCGACCGTGGCAGAACTGCCCGCCAGCGAGTGGGCGGCATGCACCGAATGGACCGAAACGCGGCGCTCTGGTTCATGCCGCCATTCGCCGAGATCCTGTGACAGCACGCGCACCAGTTCATCGGTTTCAGCCAGATAGATGCTGTGCAGATTCAGGCTGATCTCGAGGTCGCCAATGCGACGGATACTGTCGTCACGCGTTGGTGCCTGTGCACCCGGAAAGACAATGACTTCGGCACCGCTGTCAGGCGTGACCGGCGCTGCCGGCACATCGGACAGGTCGTCAACCGGGACCATTCCGTCGTTCTCCGGTACCGCTTCGGCAACGATCACCTCGTCCTCGCCAGAGAGCACATCGGTCGGCAAGGGCGTGCCGTCCAGCAGTCGCTGTGCGGCAGCGATCAGTGCCAGGCCATCACGTTCCGAATGACCGTCGGCACTGAGTTCGCCGACCCATGCAGTGAGCAGTTGTTCTGCCTCGTCGACGAGTCCGAGCGTGTCAGGGATGCAGCCAGTTTCGTCGGCAATACAGCGATTGAGGACTTTCTCGATGCTCCACGCGGCATTGCCGAGTGCATCCAGGCCGACCATGCGACCGCTGCCCTTGAGCGTATGAAAACCACGCCGCAAGGTTGCCAGCTGGCGGTTATCGTGCGGATCGGCGTGGAGATACGGAAGCGTGGCGCGGACTGCTCCCAGCACCTCAACGGCTTCGCCAAGAAATATTTCCAGCAGTTCGGCATCGTCGGCCTCCCCGGTCTCTTGCGCAGGTTCAGCCGCAACAAGGGGTTTAACGGCTGCAACGGTTGTCACTGAATCCACTGATATCGCTACACCGCCAGGCAACAACCCGGCCAACGCGCCGGAAGCGGCGATAAAGTCGGGTTGCCCCAGCAACGCGATCACCGCGCCAGCCTGGGCACCGGCCTCATGATGATCGAGCAGACGGGCATCACGCTGGACCTGCTGCAGCACATCGTGCAACTTTTTCTGAAGTGCAGAATCGTCCGGTTGCCCGATCAGCAGTGCGGCCAGGTTGGCCGCATGCTGCTGGTGCTGGCGCATTTCTTCTTCGACCGAAACAGGTTCCGGCGCGGCGCGCCGGCCGTCGACACCATGCTGACCGTCGCGACCGTTGGCATGGAAGCTAGCCTGAGCGAAGGCATGATCGGGATGCAATGAGACACCCTCTTCATGTGCCGATGCCTGCTCAGGCACTGGCTTTTTTCCGGATTTTTCGGCACGGAATACACCTTGCTCGTCATCAAACCGGAAACCACCCTTCGCCGCACCGGAATGCAATTGCAGTGTTTCGATAAAAAAACTCAACGCGCCAATGTTTTGTGCCACGGCCGAATACGCCGCGACGTCCGGCTCGGCCTCGGCGGGACTGTTGACAAAAGCCTGTACTGCTCGTTCGACATGCTGCACGGCTCGGGTCGCTTCAGGTTGATCGAGCACGGCCAGCGCACCGCCGATCTGGTGCAACAGGGGACCAAGCGACGGCAGGCTGGCTCTTTCACGCGGGTCCCGAAAATAATCTTCGAGGGTCTTTTCGACCTGCCGCAGATTCGATTGCATCTCGACCGCCAGCACGGCCATGGTCTGCCGCTGTTGCGCCTGACGCGATATATCGGCGAGCCAGCCATCGGCGGGAAGTGGCGCATCGCCCGCCACCAGCGATAGCAAACGCGCGCTCAGCGCATCGGCGCGCACTGCAAAGTGTTCATCAAGGCAAGTCAGGTTGGTCAGCGCGTTATCGACGAACAGCAAACAGGTTGCCACGTCAAGACCAAGCTGGTCACCTGGCCGGCTGTGCGCGGCATGCCGCGTAATGCCACTGACTTCACCCAGAAACTTGGCAAGCGCGGGGGCACCCAAGCGGCTTCCAGCCACTGCCAGATGATGCATGTCGGCTTCGAATGCCGTCGCCATGCTGGCATCGCCGGCAGCGAGTCGATTCCATAATTGCTTGGCATGAGTCAGGTGTTCACGCGCCTGCTGCAAGGCATCGCTGTCAACGGCGTTGTAGCGCGGCCGGGCGTAGTCCTGCGGCACCCGCCCCGCGAGTTGGTATGCCTCGCGGACCTGTTGCGCCAGCGCCGACGGTCGCTCGATGCGGGCAAGGAAGAACAGCGCATCACACAACAGGCGTTCAGCAAGACTGGTCGAGCCTTCGCTGAGGCGACGAATTTGCAGGTTAATCCGCGCAAAGAGTTGTTTCACATATCGTTCGGCCGGAATCTGGCCCGTCGCCACCTCCTCGGCAAGTGCCCGCAGCACCCACCAGAAATTGCGCGTCTGCGGCGTGAGCTGCGCCTGCTCGACCAGGGCGATGATCTCCAGCAGGTCGGGCACGCTCGCCAGCGCCTGCTCGTCGGATTTTTTCAGGAATGACAGCAAAGCGATCTCGAAACGCTTGCGCAGTTTGAGGTAATTGACCGGTGCCACATCGGTAGCGCTAACCGGCTCCGGTTGCGGACACACCGCCAGGTTCGGGAAGAACAGGTCGGCAGGATGGATCCGTTCGGCGCCGCGCAATTCGAGCAACGCGCGGTAATACGGGAACAGCCGCACCGGCTGTTGCGGCACGCCCGTCAGCAATTCATCGAGATAGGCCAGCAAGGCCTGATAGGCATTATCGAGCGCCTGTGCCGCTTGCGGCGTCACTCCTATCTGGCCGGACTCCATACGCTCAAGTACGTCTTCGGCCGTTTCAGTAATCAGGGTGACGCCTTCAATATCGACGATCTGCAAGGCACCATGGGCCTGATGCAGGAAGGCGCGCGCGTGACGCAGCGTGACCAGGCGCGCTTCGTCGTCCTGACGGATAGCCTCGACCAGCGCAGCCTTTGATTTGTCCAGCGCTTCGCGGATTTCCGCCATGATCCAGGACAGCGATCCGGCATCGAAGTTGTCCCGCACGACTTGTGCAGTGACGCTATTTGGGGGACTCATGACTACCTCGCGGGGATTCAAAAAGCGATCCGTCCCGTGAAGGACGTCTCGTCAACATCGTTGATTCGGAGTCGCTCAGGACGTGACCCTGAAACGTGACACTGAATTTTTAAGTTCTTCGGCCAATCTTGCCAGTTCGCGGATCGATGCGGCAGTTTGTTGCGTACCATGCTGGGTCTGCTCGGTCACATTCAGGATGTTCTGGATCGTCTGCGCCACGCCATTGGCCGAGGTCGCCTGCAGCCCGGTTGATACCGAAATGCCCTGAATCAGTTCTGCCAACCGGTTCGAGACGCGCCGGATGTCGGACAAGGCGGCACCGGCCGCATCCGACAGTCGCGCTCCCTCGACGACACCCTGAGTCGACTTCTCCATGGCAGCGACCGCATCATGGGTATCGGTCTGAATGGTCCGCACCAGCGCACCAATCTGCTTGGTCGCTTCGCCCGAGCGTTCCGCGAGGCGCTGCACTTCTTCGGCCACGACTGAAAAACCTCGTCCGGCCTCGCCAGCCGAGGCCGCCTGAATTGCCGCATTGAGCGCCAGCACGTTGGTCTGTTCGGTAATGTCCGAAATCAGTTCGGTGATTTCGCCGATTTCTTGCGATGACTCGCCGAGACGCTTGATGCGCTTCGAGGTCTCCTGGATTTGCTCGCGGATTTCGTGCATGCCCTTGATCGCATTCTCGACCGCTTGCGCACCTTCGTCGGCGGCGCTCACCGACTGCCGTGCCACGTCAGCGGACTCATTGGCCGATTTCGAGACGTCGGTAATTTGCGATGCCATGTCGAGCACTGCCTGGCCCGTATCCTGAATCTCGCGCGACTGGCGTTGGGATGCACTCAACAAGGCAGTCGAAATTTTCTGGGCCTGGTTCGATGCCGAGGTCACTTGTTCTGCGGTGTCAGTGACGCGTCCGACCAGTCCACGCAGTTCTTCCACGGTGTAATTGACTGAGTCGGCAATGGCACCGGTAATGTCTTCGGAGACGGTGGCCTGGACGGTCAGGTCGCCATCGGCAACTTCCTGCAGTTCATTCATCAGACGCAAAATGGCAGCCTGGTTCTGATCGTTGGTACTGCGGGCTTCGTTCTGCTGCCGTTCTGCTTCAAAGCGCTGCAATTCAGCTTGCCGGCGCTGTACATCGGAGTCTTTACGCCTGTTTCGGCTGTCCTGCAGCAGTACCAGCGCAATCCCGGTCGCCGCCGTCAATGCCACTAATGCGCTCAAGGCCATCGCATAGAGTGGCCACGCCTGCGCGTCCTGCCGCTCACGGTAGGACTGCTGCAGCGTACTGACGCGCTGCCGGAGATTTTCGTTTTCATTGAAGATCAATTGCTCGGCCTGCTTGGCGGCGACGAAATTTTGCAAGTTGGCGAGCACCGTGGAGACTGCGCCCTGATAGGTCACGAACATCGTCTGCAGTTCAAGCAATTTGTCGCGCGCATCCTTGTCGCGGGCCACGCTAAGACGCAGTACCTCGCTGCCATTGAGAAAGCCCTCGATGATGTCGTGAAACGTATTGACGTCCTTGCCAAGCAGGAATGCAGTTTCTGGGTTGACGCCTTCGGAGGTCAGGAATTCATTGGCACTTCGACCCAGACGTTGCGTCAGCATGACCAGTTGACCGGAGGCAGAGATTTCGCGTGGAGCAGCACCGCCCTGCACCTTCAGCGACGCAATCTGTTCGGTCAGTTCGAGCAGGCCCGGCGACAGCGTATTGAGTTGCCTGAGCGTCGCGCCAAATCCGGACAACTCTTTCTTGAGCTTGAGGATAGTGGCCGCCGCTTTGTCGGTATTGCTCCAGAGCTGCCTGGTCTGGCCGAGAAGTGCTGCCATCACTGCATCCGGCGCATGGATACTGTGCCCCTGAAACTGCCCGCCATGACTTAGCACGTCAAGGTCGCGGTTGAACTCGGCGCGCGACTCGTCGAGCTGAGTGAATGCCTGGGGATTACCCTGAATAGCATTCGGAGCGGCCTTGCCCAAGCGCTGGGTATGCATCAGCGCATCGCCGGCGATCTGATTCTGCGTCGAGGTCTGGATCGCGTAGCTGGAATTAAGGAATACGAATATCCCGATGGCCACCAGTGCCCCCGCCATCAGCAGGAACAGCACACGAACCTGTTCTTGCAGCGGCAAGTTGCCAATTAACGGCAACGAAATGTCGCCACGACTTTCGAGTACATCGCCGATAAAGGTCGCGTTTTGACCGGAATCCCGGGATGTGGTTGGCTGGGTTAGCGGGTCTGCACCGGCTGTCGCACCAGAAAATAAGGGAAGCTTGAATGCCATTAACGGTTCTCCTGAATCCTGTTGTAGAAACGGTGCGCCTATGCCCTGACCATCATGTGCCAACTTGAAGAAACTGCGGGTCCGCGATGAGCAAGGACACATCGAGCTGTCGCCACACGATGCCATCGGCATCGTGGTAGCGGCACGCCGCTTGCTGACCGACGGGATCGCCGTGCAATGTCATCGCGCCGACATCGCGCAAACCCATCACGCGCGACACCAGTACCGCACCGTTGAAAGAGAACGACGGTCCGAAAGCGATGATGCGTGCCTGTTTGTCGATGACCGTGGCCGCCTGGCCGTACCATTGCGCCAGGTCCACCACACTCATCAGGCTGCCACGCACATTGACCAATCCGAGAAACCACGACTGCGTCAGCGGAACCGGGGCGATCGCACCGACAGCCACGATCTCCCCGGCCTCACGCAAGCTCAACAGACAATGCTCGGACCCGATCTGCACACCTAGCTGGCGGGTCTGTTCGTGCTCTCCAGTGCGAGCCTCCTCCATCCGCACCGCCAGTTGCGACTGGAAATCGCGCATGCGTTGACGCCGCGCTGCCGCATCCGGTTTTCGATAACTACGCTCGATGCGATCCGGTGCCTTGGGTATCAACTCGATATCGGACATGATCATGACTTCCGGGCTAGCCAAGCGCTGCAATTTTAGCCAGCAGCTCATGCGGATCAATCGGCTTGACGATGTAGTCGCGTGCGCCCTGGCGCAATCCCCAGATGCGGTCAGTTTCCTGACCTTTGCTGGTACAAATGATGATCGGCACGTCCTTGGTTTCCGGATCGCGTGAAATCGAGCGAGTCACCTGAAAGCCATTTTGGCCAGGCATCACGATATCCATCAGGATCAGTTGCGGCTTGTCGACCTTGATCTTGAGCAGCGCTTCTTCGCCATTTTCGGCTGTTGCAACTGAAAATCCGCTTTTTACCAGCACTTCGGTCAGGAAGTAACGTTCAGTCGGGGAATCATCAACGATCAGGATTTTGTGGATGGCCATTAGCGACTTTCAGGTAGAACCAGAACTGGTTGACCAGACGCGGCAAATTCACGCACGATTTTCAGCAAGCTGTCTTTAGTAAATGGTTTGGTCAGGTACGCATCGGAACCGACCAGTGTGCCGCGGGCCCGATCAAATAAACCATCCTTGGAGGACAGCATGATGACCGGCGTGGCATGGAATCGCGCACTCTTTTTGATCAATGCGCAGGTCTGATAACCGTCTAGACGAGGCATCAAGATATCGCAGAAGATTAGTGCGGGCCGGGTATCGCTCATCTTGGCCAGCGCATCGAAACCGTCTTCGGCGAGTACTACCTGGTAACCGGCCTGTCCAAGGAAAATTTCGGCAGAACGCCTGATCGTGCTGCTGTCATCAATCACCATGATTTTGAGACTGGCGTTTTCCGGCGATTCGGGAGCTGTTGTCATGGTGTGATCTCAATTAACTTGGACCAATATAAATCGCAACTCAACGAAAAAGCAAGATGCTTTTGACCAACTTTTAACATAGCTTGCCGATTATCAAATTGCGCCCCGCAGAGGCAGCGCAACTGTCTGCAACTAGTCACATACTGATCAGATTGTCACCATCTCGAAATCCTCCTTGCGGGCACCGCACTCCGGGCAGGTCCAGTTCATTGGCACATCGGCCCAACGGGTTCCTGCTGCGATACCTTCTTCGGGCAAACCTGCCTCCTCGTCATACACCCATCCACAAATCAGGCACATCCATGTCTGATAGTCCTGCTTTGCTGCCTCGTCCGGCGTTGCGTTGTTACTCACAGTTGGCTGCCCTTCAATCAAGTAAAATGCGAAGTCGCCATCTTAATCTACCCGCCGTGCAAATCCAAACTTCTCCCATTGTCCTTTCCTTCGGTGCCGCCGATCCCATTGGTGCCATCGGCATTCAGGCCGACATTGCCGCGTTCGCTGCAATGGGCTGTCATGGCTTGTCAGTGGTCACTGCGCTGATCATCAGCGACACCACCAAAATCGAAGACATGGAGATCACCGAATCGGACTGGGTCTCCGATCAGGCCCGCGTCGTCCTCGAAGACATGGCGGTGGCCGCCTTCAAGGTCGGGGCTGTCGGCAGTATCGAAAACGTCTCGGTCATCGCCGAGATCGTGTCCGACTATCCGGAAATCCCGCTCATCCTCGATCCGTTCATCACCGCCATCCCCGATGATGTGCAGGACGGTGACGATGTCGTGATGGCCATCCGCGAGTTACTGCTGCCGCAAGCGACGCTGCTGCTGCTGTCGGCCGGCGAGCTCGACCAACTGGCCGAAACCTGGCGCGAACCGACCAGCGAAGACACCCTCGAGATCGATGCGCTGCACGTCATCGAGCTGGGTTGCGCCTTCCTGCTGGTGACTGGCACGCCGGGTGCGGTCAATGAAGTAACCAATACGCTTTACAGCGACGGCGGCGTGATCCGGCAGGACAGCTGGCCGCGTCTGCCGGGCGCGTTCACCGGTGCCGGCTCGACCATGTCGGCAGCTATTGCCGCGCTGATGGCAAATGGACTGGAAGCCCCGGAAGCGGTTTTCGAGGCGCAGGAATTCACCCATGCTGCCCTGCTCGGTGCCCAGCGCCTGGGCATGGGCAAGCTGATTCCGGACCGCTATTTCTGGGCGCGCGAAACGACGCAGGATATCGACGTTGATGCCGACGCTTCTGCCAACGCTTCTGCCAGCGTTGATGCCGACGCAGCGCCCCCACACTGATTTTTTACTGAATGCCGATGCCACTGATGAGTTCCAATAACGACACCCTGTTCGCCCGCGCACAACTGACCACGCCAGGCGGCGTGAATTCGCCGGTACGCGCCTTTCGTTCGGTCGGCGGTACGCCGCGCTTCGTTACCCGCGCCAGCGGCCCGTATTTCTGGGATGCCGACGACAGGCGCTACACCGACTACATCGGCTCATGGGGCCCGGCCATCGTCGGCCATGCCCATCCGGTCGTGATCAAGGCGGTGCAGGATGCCGCCGCGCTGGGCCTGAGTTTCGGCGCGCCCACCGAAGGCGAAGTGCTGATGGCAGAAGAAATCTGCCGGCTGGTGCCGTCGATCGAACAAGTCCGGCTGGTCTCCAGCGGCACCGAAGCAACGATGAGTGCGTTACGTCTGGCACGCGGCGCAACCGGTCGCGACAAGATCATCAAATTCGAGGGCTGTTATCACGGCCATGCCGATTCGCTGCTGGTGAAAGCCGGCAGTGGCTTGCTGACCTTCGGCAATCCGACCTCGGCCGGCGTGCCGCAGGACTTCGTCAAGCACACGCTGGTCCTCGACTACAACAATCCGGAACAACTCGAACAGGCTTTCCGCGACATGGGTAACGAGATCGCCTGCGTGATCGTCGAACCGGTTGCCGGCAACATGAACCTGATCAAGGCCACGCCGGAATTCCTGTCGACGATGCGCCGGCTTTGCACCGAATACGGCACCGTGCTGATTTTCGATGAGGTGATGTCCGGATTCCGGGTCGCACTCGGTGGCGCGCAGTCAATCTACGGCATCGTGCCGGACCTGACGGCGCTGGGCAAGGTCATCGGCGGCGGCTTGCCGGTGGCGGCGTTCGGTGGACGGGCCGATCTGATGCAACAGATGTCACCGGTTGGCGCGGTCTATCAGGCCGGCACGCTGTCGGGCAACCCGGTGGCCGTGGCCGCCGGGATGGCGACGCTCAAGCTGATTCAGGTGCCGGGCTTTTACGAAGGACTGTCCGCACAAACGCTGCGTCTGGTACAAGGCCTGACGGCCGCCGCCGCCGAACACGGCATCGCGTTTTGCGCCGATTCTATCGGCGGCATGTTCGGCATGTATTTTTCAGCCCAGGTACCGGACAGTTTTGCCGCGATGATGGCCACCGACAAGACCCGGTTCAATACGTTTTTCCATCGCATGCTGGACCACGGCGTGTATTTTGCCCCGGCCGCGTTTGAAGCCGGCTTTGTGTCGGCGCAGCACGACGATGCGGTCATTGACGAGACCATCGCCGCAGCGCGCATCGTCTTCGAAGACCTGGCCCTGAGCTAATCGGCCGAGCTTCCGGTGGTGCCGAAACTTGCGACGGGATCGGTACCGAACCACCGGGCGCTGGAAAACGCAATCAAAGCTCAGGCCGCAATTGTGGTTATACTCATTGCCTCCTTAACCCCGCCAGAGTTTATGCGACGAGTATTCGTCCTGTGCCTGATGTGCCTGCTTCCGTTGCAATTGCTCGCCGACGGATTCAACTTCCCCGCCCCTGCTCATCTGCCTGCAGTCGAGAATGCTTCGTCCTGCCCGCAGCTTGTTGTCGACGACGATGCCAACCTGCCCCTTGCCAGCGCTGACCTGAGTGCAGTAACCAGTCCGACTACTTCCTGCCTGCGCAGCGCCGAGACCGTGACGCGCTCGCCGGCCTATGTACCGACGACACCGCGCGATCTGTTTTTCCCGGTACCGAAACCGCCGCCACGGCGCACCCTCCTCCGCTTCAAACTCTGACTTCCGGACTGCTCCGGTCTGCGCCAGCGCGCGCATTATTTCTCTCTCTTATTGCACAAGGCATCACATGGAATGGCTTTTCGACCCCACTATCTGGGTAGGCTTGTTGACGCTTGTCGTTCTTGAAATCGTACTCGGCATCGACAACCTGATTTTTATCGCGATCCTGGCGGACAAGGTTCCGCCGCACCAGCGCGACAAGGCACGCCTGATCGGCCTGTCACTGGCGATGATCATGCGCCTCGGTTTGCTGACAATGATTTCCTGGCTGGTGACACTAACCACGCCGCTGTTTTCGCTCGGCCCGCTGGCCTTCTCCGGACGCGACCTGATCCTGCTGCTGGGTGGTCTGTTTCTGCTTTTCAAGGCCACCATGGAATTACATGAGCGCCTCGAAGGGGTCACCCATGTGCAAAGCGGCCCGCGAGTCTATGTCAGCCTCGGCGTGGTCATTGCCCAGATCGTCGTGCTCGATGCGGTGTTCTCGCTCGATGCCGTTATTACCGCCGTCGGCATGGTCGACGAACTCGGCGTGATGATGGCCGCCGTCGTCATTTCGATGGCCATCATGATTCTGGCGTCGAAGCCACTGACCCGCTTCGTCAATGCGCATCCGACCGTGGTCGTGTTATGCCTGAGCTTTTTGCTGATGATCGGCCTGAGCCTGGTCGCCGAAGGTCTCGGCTTCAAGATTCCGAAAGGTTATTTGTATGCGGCGATCGGTTTCTCGATCGTGATCGAATTTTTCAACCAGCTCATGCAGCGTAACTACATGCGCAAGGCAGCGCACCTGACCTTGCGTGACCGCACCGCCGAAGCAATCCTGCGCTTGCTGGGCAGCCGCACCCGCGCTGAACAGAGCGAGCAGGCTGCCAGCACCGAACAGGTCACCGAACCGGCGACCTTCGGTGCCGAAGAACGCAACATGGTCAGCGGTGTACTGAGTCTGGCTGAACGTTCAATCCGCTCAATCATGACGCCACGCTCGGAGATGTCGTGGATTAACCTCGATGAAGACGCCGAGGCAATCCGGCGCCAGATCCTCGACACCCCGCACAGCACCTTCCCGGTATCGCGCGGTGAAATGGATAACATCATCGGCGTTGCCCGCGCCAAGGATCTGATCGGTGACCTCGATCTCAACGGCAGGATCGACGAACACAGCAGCGTGCACCCGCCTATCATCCTGCCGGACTCGGTCGGCGTGATGAAGGCCATGGAAGAACTCAAGCGTTCGTCCGGGAAACTGATTGTGGTGACGGATGAATACGGCACCCTGCAGGGACTGGTCACACCACACGACATCCTCGAAGCCATTGCTGGCGAATTCCCTGACGAAGACGAGCAACCGACCGTGCAACTGCTGGCCGACAACCACTGGCAGGTCGCCGGCAGCGCCGATTTGCGCTACCTCGAACAGGTACTGGAAACGAATGTACTTGTCACCGCCGACGACGACTACACGTCAATCGCCGGCTTCCTGCTGGCGCGCTTTGCGACTTTGCCGGCGATTGGCGACGCGATCGAACTCGATCGCCTGCGCTTTGAGATTGCGGCAATGCTGGACCGCCGGATTGCGACGGTGCTGATCAGCCGGGTGGAAATGAGTCCGCTATCAGGTTGACCAAGAGCCTGTATCGAAATAGCAAACTATAATTGCTTTTTTCGACGAAATAGACAATTCTGGTTACATGTCTACACAACGTCCCGTCGCCTCCCCACTACCGGCCGTCGTCGCGCGCAACCTGCGCCAGCTCGGCGAACATCTGCGCATTGCACGCAAGCGTCGCAAGCAATCGCTGGCGGCATTTGCCGAACGCATGCAAGTCTCGATCCCGACCTTGCGCAAGCTCGAAGCAGGCGATCCGGCAGTATCGATGGCGTCCTATGCGACCGCGTTATGGCTGGTTGGGCGGGTCCAGTATCTGGGGGAGATTGCCAATCCGGAAGCCGACGAGACAGCCCTGCTGACGGAATTGCGGACAATCAAAAAGGGAAAGGCAGGGGCGTGATGACAGCCTGGAAACCGGATGGGGATGTGCTGCATGTCTGGGTCTGAAGTACGCCAGCCTGTGTGGCATTACCGTTGCGGCTTCCGAATTGATCACCCTGGCCGGTCAGCATGTGCTTCTGGTCCGACGCTTTGACCGGGATGCCGGTACACGTATCCATTTCGCCAGTGCCAGGACCCTGCTCATCGCCGACGGACTCCGGAAAGGCGACATGGGGTATGCCGATCTGGCCGACGTGTTGCGCCGCGAGGCACGCGCACCGCAAGCCAACTGCCAGCAACTGTTCCGGCGCATGGTCTTCAACCTCCTGATCGAAAACACCGATGATCATGAAAAGAACCACGCGCTGCTGTTCCAGCAAGGTCATTGGAATTTATCCCCGGCATTTGACTTGCAACCGCAATTACTGGGAGTGGGATACCAGTCGCTACGACTGGGCAAACAGGGTGCGCAAGCGCTGCTGTCAAACGCGCTGTCCGATTGCGGACGTTTCATGCTGACGTCCGATGAAGCAAGCCACATCGCGCATGACGTGCTGGCGCAGGTGCGGCAGTGGGAACAGGTGTTTGTGCGCTGTGGCGTGAGCAATGCAGACATCAATGCCTGCCGCAGCTTTATCTTGCGTGCGTCGGTGTTGGCGGGATAGCGAACAAAAACCTGCCATAAAACGATTACAGCGTCCGACAACTACCACTCAAGGCAACTCCGCCGACCCCATCCGCCGCAAGATCAACCCGGTCCGTCCAGCCAGATAACCGGAACCGCGATTCTTGTCGTAGAACCTTGGCCGTGGCAGCATGCCGGCCAGCCGCGCGGCCTGGCTGGCACCGAGGCCGGCTGCCGACACGCGAAAATAATGCTGCGATGCCGCTTCGGCACCGAACACGCCCACACCCAGCTCGATGACGTTCAGATAAATTTCAAAAATGCGCTCCTTGTCCATCAGGAACTCGAGCATGTAGGTAATGAGCAGTTCCTGACCCTTGCGCACATAGCTGCGCTCGCCCGACAGGAACAGGTTCTTGGCCAGTTGCTGGGTAATGGTCGAGCCACCGGAGACGACTCTGCCTTTGCGGGTGTTTTTTTCGTAGGCTTTTTGCAAGGCGTCCCAATCGACGCCCTCGTGTTCGGAGAAATGGGCATCTTCCGAGGCGATGATTGCGCGCTTGAGATTGTTCGAGATGCGGTTGTACGGCACCCATGTGTACTGGATCTTGAAGTCGGGGTTTTTTTCGCGCAGCGCTGATTCCTGCTCGCGCATGAAACTGGTCGAACCGGGGTTGTGGTCAACCCACCACCAGATTTGCAGGAAAAAATACGCCTGGATTGCCAGCACCATGATCAGCGGCACAACGACCAGCAACAGAATGAACTTGCGCAACGTCTTCATGTGCCAAGCGCCGAACGCAAATCCGCCAGTACGCTAGCCGTGTCGGGACGCACGCCACGCCAGAGCAGGAACGATTCAGCGGCTTGCTCGACCAGCATGCCGAGGCCATCACGCACCGTCGCGCCGTGCCGGGCCGCAAAGTGCAGGAAGATAGTCGGTTGGGCACCGTACATCATGTCGTAGGCCAGTGTGTGTGGCCCGAACAGGCTGCCGGCAATCGGCGGCAACGCGTCGGCCAGACTCGCCGCCGTCGCATTGATCACGAGATCAAACTGACCGTCGAGGGCGTCGAATGTCTGCGCCACAATCGGTCCCTGTGAGGCGAATTGCCCGGCCAGCGTGACGGCTTTGTCGCTGCTGCGGTTGGCAATCACCAGTTGCGCCGGTTGCTCTGCCAGCAGCGGCAAGATAACGCCGCGCGCGGCACCGCCGGCACCCAGCAGCAAGACTCGCTTGCCCTGCACCGCGACACCCGCATTGACGACAATATCGGTGACCAGGCCGGCACCGTCGGTGTTGTCGCCAAAGATACCCGCGGCGTCAAAGCGTAGCGTGTTGACGGCACCAGAGGCCCGGGCCCGCTCGCTCAGAATCGTCGCCAGGGAAAATGCCTCAATCTTGAATGGCACGGTCACGTTGGCACCCCGGCCACCCTGCGCCATCAGCGCACGCACCGTCGCCTCGAAGCCATCGAGCGGTGCCAGCAGCGGCTCGTAGGTCAACTCCTGCTGCGTCTGGCGGGCGAAGGCCACGTGGATGTCAGGCGATTTGCTGTGGGCAATCGGATGGCCGATGACGGCGTAACGCTCTGCGGCGCGAATGGGAGAGGGAGTCAACGGGAAAATCCTTAATTGTTGCCACCGCGTAGTTCTGCCTCAAGCGAGTCTTCACGGGTGAATTTAAAGCGGGTGATGATCTCCCAGACATCGTCCTTGCCGGAAGAACGCATGTTGGGCGGGAATTGTCCGAACGGTGCCGCACGCCGCACGATGCGCAGTGCCGCATTGTCCAGATCAGGATTGCCCGAGGACCGTTCGACCCGCGGGCCGCCGTCGCGCTCGTAGATCGTGCCATCCTGATAGACGGGGATATACAGCACCAGTTCGCCGTACAGTTTCTTGCCATCCTTCTGCGGAAAATTGAATGTGCCCCGCTTTTCGACCCGATCCTGCAATGCCTTGTAGTACATGGCATAACCGACTTCACGGGTATTGGGCGTGATCTGGGTTTTTTTCGGACGCTTGTTGTACTCCTCGATATTGCGGGCGATTTCGGCTTCACGCCGGGCGATCGCCTTGCTGCTGTCCTGCTGGTCAGTGCCGTCCGGTTGCGGTGGCCGCTTGAGTTGTTCAAGATCGGACAAGGACGGAATGACCAGCGCGGTCGGCTTGTTGATCTGCGTGAGCAATTTACGTTGTGCCTGTTCGAGCTCGGCAGCACGACGTCGGGTTGCCTGCACGCTATCGCCATCCTGGGTGCGACGCAAATCAGGCAATGGCGACTTGGTGCGCCCGGACTCGGCATTGCCACCCCCATCGAGATTGGCTTGCGCCAGCACGTCGGCTTGCAGCGGCGGCTTCTTGTGCTTGGCATTGACCAGAATGACCTCAAGGCCCGGGTCATCCGGCTTTTGCCGGAGCAACTCGGGTGCAGTGAAACGCACGGCCAACAATGCGCCATGCACCAGCACCGAAATGGCGATGGCGATGGTCAGGATAGGATTGCGCAGAGGTAGCTTCACAGGCAGTCGGGCAGTGATATCAGTAAGAAATGATTCTACGGTAAAGGTTGCGCATCGCCGGGCACGATTCCATCGACCAGTGGTGCCGCATCGACAATCGTCACCAGATCGGTCGCGATGCCGGACTCGGCTTCTGCTTCGGCATTGACCTCATCGGCATTCTCTTCGACTTCTTCATCACCCAGATCGTCGACTACGGTGGGCACCACTTCGATCAGCCGCGCCTCGACACTCAGATCCACTTCATCCCAGCGCGCCAGATCGAGCACGACTTGCGTTCCGCGCGGCAGCACCTGCATGCCGGGCAGCTTGATGACCAGCGGCAGATCGGCCAGTCGCAGGATTTCATCCTTGAGCACCACCGCATCAAGCCGGTGTGACGCTTGCTGGGCGAGCCAGCGCAGGCACCAGTAGCGCTCCATGTTTGACTGGAACTCGTTGTAGGCACCGTAGGCGGCATCGAAGGCCGAGACGATGGCAAACAGATCGGCATCACGCGGCTTGAACGGTGCTGCCAGGGGTGCCATGACGCCGTGTTCGACGCAGGCCAGAATTTGCCACTGGTTGACGAGGTCGGTGTAGCGGCGCAGCGGTGACGTGCTCCATGCGTACTGATCGACGCCCAGACCCTGATGCGGTGCCGCGTGCGTGACCATGCGAACCGCCATCTTGGTAGCCCAGCCGCCGCTGCCGCCACCTTGCGCGCGGTAGATACCGGGCACGCCGCTGTCGTTCATCAGCTTGCCCCAGGTGCTGTTGGCAAAGATCATCAGTTCGGCGACCAGCTTGTCGAGCGGCGCACCACGCTTGCGTTTGGAAATCGTGACCACATCGTCATCGACGTAAAAATTGAAATCTACCCGGTTGTTCTGCTCGGGCCGCAAACCGAAGCCTTCGCGCTTGGCCATCCGGCCCTGCTCCAGCACCAGCGCCCATTGCCAGATCAGCGCGATGTCGGCCTTGTGCGGATACTCGCCAGTGCCTGCCGCCAGATTTTCTTCGGTAACGAATTCATCGAGCGTGTTGTGACGCAGGTTGGCGGCGATCGGCACAGCCTCGGCAAGGGTTTCGGTCTTGATGACCGACCAGTCGGCCGGGTTCAGTGTCGCGTACAGCGAGACGGCCGGACAGGTTTTGCCCTCGGCCAGCGTGAATGATTGCACCAGATCGTCCGGCAGCATCGTGATTTTGTCGCCGGGCATGTAGACCGTCGACATCCGTGCGCGGGCGATCGCATCAATCGCATCGTCGCGCTGGATACCGAGCGCTGGCGCAGCGATGTGGATACCGATTCGCACGGTGCCATCAGCCAGCGTCGTGACCGAGAACGCATCATCGATTTCGGTGGTGGTGACATCATCGATCGAAAAAGCCTGCACGTCCGCCACCGGCAGCTTGGGCGCAGCGGGAATCGTGAAGGCCGGGAACGCCAGCCCCTTCGGAAATTGCTCGAACAGGAAGCGCTCGAAGTGCAACTGCTTGGCGGATTCCAGCCCGCCACAAGCCAGCATCAGCCGTGGCGCGGTAGTTTGCAGTTCGTTGCAAGCTGCTTCGAGCGCCTTGTATTCGAGGCTGTTCTTGTCGGGCTTGAACAGTAATTGCCGTACCAGCGGCCGCATTGATTCGGGCAGCGTCTGCGCCTTGAGCTGCTCGACGAACTGCGCTTGCACGATGGCCTGCTGCTTTTTCTTTTCGATCCCGGCTTGCGCGGCTTTCAGGGCCGTTTCAGGCGCGGCCTTGTAGCGGCCCTTGCCCTTCTTGTAGAAATAGATCGGCGAGCTATGCAACAGAAACAGCAACCCGGCAGATTGCTCCGGTTGCGGTGCCTTGCCGAAGTATTCGACGGCCAGGTCGGCAAAGCCGAATTCTTCTTCGCCGGCCACTTCCCACAGAAAATCGAGATCGATCTCGTCACACACGCCTTTGGCGGCGACGATCAGTTCTTGCGGTGCCGGAGCGGCGAACTGCAACAGCACGTCGCGGACCTTGACCTTGGTGCGCTTGCCCGATTGCATCTCGACCTGATAGGCCTCGCCGGCTTGCGACATCATCACACCGGCCTTGAAATCGCCGGATTCTTCAAAAAATAAATTCATTAATCACTTTGCGTAGAGAAGCGGGAATGTCTGCGCGATCTGGCGCGGGCCGAAATCGGCTAAACCGTTATTGTGCCATCGCCGACCGGCACCAGCCCAACAATCGCCGGCAAGAAAATTTCGCAGACCAGCAGGATGCCGTGCCGGCGCCGGTACAGACAACGCCGCGCCAGCAAGTCCGGTTGCGCACCGAGCGTCGCCACCAGCCGGCGCATCAGCGGATGACGTGACGACAAGCGGGCAAATTCCAGCGCGCCGCGCTGCACCAGCGGATCGCCAAACAGCGTGCTGCCAAGCGAGCGTTCGCCCAGACTGCCGAACAGTGGCCAGTCGCTTGCCGTCGCCGTCAGCGGCACGCTGGTATGCGCAAATACCACCGGCTGGCCATCGCATTCGAGCACCACATTGCGCTGCTGCACCAGTACCCGGCGCGGCAATTGCAGGATGCGCTGCTCGTCGAGCGCCACCAGTCCGCGCGCCTGCCGGATCCGGCGCACCCGAAAATACCGGCTGTGCGCGATCAGCTGCGCCGTCAGCGAACCGGACTCGGTCAGCCACGTGCGCTGTTGCGGTGTCGGGTCGAGTGCATTGACATGCGTCGACCACTGGGCCAGCGCGACCGCAGTCACGCCGATCCTGGACGACGGTCGCAAAAAGCCAGTACTGCATCGACATAATCGGCAAACTCGCTGATGCCATGGTCGCTGCCCTCGATCACATGCTGCATGGCACCCGGATAGTGGGCCACCATCTGGTGCCAGTCGAGCACCTCATCGCCGGTCGCCGCCAGCAACAGGTAGCGCGAGGGCTGCGTGATCTGCGCGACGCCAATGGCCTCGAGCTCGTCGATGTACTCGGGCTTGAACTCGAACGGTTCATCCGAATGGAACTGGGTCGTGCTGCCGATGTACTTGCCAAGATCGTGCAACGGCGTAACTGCAGGGTTGAGCAGGACAGCGCGGCAACCCAGCTGTTCGGCCAGCTTGGTCGCATAGAATCCGCCGAGCGACGAGCCGATCACGCTCAATGTAGCCGGGTCCATCCCGGCGACAAGTTGCTGCGCGAGGTTGATCGCTGCGCGCGGCGAGGCCGGCAATTGCGGACAAATGAACTCGGCGGAGCGACCGAGCGCTTGCAGGCGCTGCGCCATCACGCGTGCCTTGAATGACTGCGGCGACGAGCGAAATCCGTGCAGGTACAGAATCATCGCGGCACCAGCGCCAGCGCATCCAGGATTTTCTGGTGGATACCACCGAAACCGCCGTTACTCATCACCAGAATCTGGTCACCGGGACGCGCCGCCGCGACGATCGCCGCGACCAGTTCGGGCAAGTCGTCGAACGCCTGCGCCTTCTGGCCCAGCGGTGCGAGGGCCTCGGCCAGATTCCAGCCGAGCGCGTTCTTGCCGTCACCTTTGGCACCGTAGCCGAACACCAGATCGGCTTCGGACAGACTGCCGGGCAGCGCACTTTTCATGGTGCCGAGCTTCATCGTGTTCGAGCGTGGCTCCAGTACGGCAAGGATGCGCGCCGCACCGACGGCCTGCCGCAAGCCAGCCACCGTGGTCGTGATCGCCGTCGGGTGATGGGCGAAGTCATCGAAGACCCGGATCGCATTGACTTCGCCGCGCAACTCCATGCGCCGGCGCACGTTCTGGAACGCTCCCAGCGAAGCAATTGCCTGCGCAATCGGCACGCCGACATGGCGCGCCGCCGCAATCGCTGCCAGCGCATTCATGCGGTTGTGTTCGCCATTGAGCATCCAGTGCACAGTGCCTTGCGGCTGGCCATTGAAGATGACCGTGAAGCTGCCGTCGCCGTGCTCCTCGATCTGCCAGCCCGTCGCGCTATCGACACTGCCGCCGAACCATTCGATCTCGCTCCAGCAGCCACGCTCGATCACCGTGTGCAGCGCCGCTTCGCGCTGGTTCACCAGCAGGCGACCGATGCGCGGCACGGTGCGCACGAGGTGATGGAACTGGGTTTCGATGGCACCAAGATCAGGGAAGATATCGGCATGATCGTATTCGAGATTGTTGAGTACGACGGTGCGGGCGCGGTAATGAACAAACTTGCTGCGCTTGTCGAAAAATGCGGTGTCGTATTCATCGGCTTCGATGACGAAGAACGCCGAGTCGCCACCGTCACCGGCCAGGCGTGCCGAAATACCGAAGTTCAGCGGCACGCCGCCGATCAGGAATCCCGGCTCGTAGCCAGCGTCTTCCAGAATCCAGGCCAGCATGGATGCAGTGGTGGTCTTGCCGTGCGTGCCGGCCACCGCCAGCACCCAGCGGTCCTTCAGAATATGTTCGCCGATCCATTGCGGGCCAGAGGTGTACGGCAGGCCGCGATCGAGGATGGCTTCCATCAGCGCGTTGCCGCGACTGACGACATTGCCGATGACAAACAGGTCGGGTTCCAGCGAGATCTGTTCCGGATCAAATCCTTCAATCAGTTCGATACCCTGCTCTTGCAATTGGGTGCTCATTGGCGGATAGACGTTGGTATCGCAACCCGTCACGCGATGGCCGGCTTGTCGCGCCAGGACTGCCAGGCCACCCATGAAGGTGCCGCAGATGCCGAGAATATGGATGTGCATGGGATCTCAACAAATTGGAATAAACCGATTTTACCCGACGCGCCACCCGCCAGGCCGACGACGATTAATCAGCGCGATGGCACAGGCTTTCGGTTATCCTCATGCCACAACAAAATACTCAACGGAGCCCATCCATGTCACAAGACGCCGCAAGACAGCCTGCCCTGCCACTGACCCTCAACGACCCGACCCTGCTGCGCCAGCACGCTTATCTCAATGGCGAATGGATCAGCGGCACCCGCAGTTTTGCCGTCACTAATCCAGTGGATGATGCGGTGCTCGGTACCGTGCCCAACCTCGGTCCGGCCGAAGCACAGCAAGCCATCGATGCCGCCGCTGCCGCCTTCCCCGCCTGGTCAAAAAAGACCGGCAAGGAACGCGCAGCCATCCTGCGCAAGTGGTTCGACCTGATGCTGGTCCATGCCGACGACCTCGCTGCCATCATGACTGCCGAACAAGGCAAGCCGCTGGCCGAAGCCAAAGGTGAAGTGATGTACGGTGCCAGTTTCCTCGAATGGTTTGCCGAAGAAGCCAAGCGGGTTTCCGGCGACGTGATGGCCTCGACCTGGAGCGACAAGCGCATGGTCGTGCTCAAGCAGCCGATCGGCGTATGCGCCTCGATCACCCCGTGGAATTTCCCGATCGCGATGATTACCCGCAAGGTCGCGCCAGCAGTCGCTGCGGGCTGCACCATCGTCATCAAGCCGGCCGAGCAGACTCCGCTGTCGGCGCTGGCACTGGCCGAACTGGCGCATCGCGCCGGCTTGCCGGCTGGCGTCATCAACATCGTCACGGCGGATGCCGACCACTCGGTCGAAGTCGGCAAGGTGCTGTGCGCCAGTCCGCTGGTACGTCATCTGTCGTTCACCGGCTCAACCCCGGTCGGCCGCATCCTGATGCAGCAATCGGCGCCGACCGTCAAGAAACTGGCGCTTGAACTGGGCGGCCATGCGCCGTTCATCGTGTTCGACGATGCCGACCTTGATGCCGCCGTCGAAGGGGCATTGCAGTCGAAATACCGCAATGCCGGCCAGACCTGCGTCTGCACCAACCGCTTCTATGCACATGAATCGATCTATGACCGCTTCGTTGAAAAACTGGCAGCTGGCGCAGCGAAAATCCAGGTTGGAGATGGCTCCTCCGCAGGCGTGGTACAGGGTCCGTTAATCGATGACCAGGCCATCGCCAAGGTCGAAGATCATGTGCGCGATGCGCTGGCCAAGGGTGCGACGCTGGTCACCGGCGGCAAGGTGCATGCACTGGGCGGCACCTTCTACGAACCGACAGTGCTGTCGAACGTCACGGCCGACATGAAAATCATGCACGAAGAGACCTTCGGGCCGGTCGCGGCAGTCGTGCGTTTTTCGAGCGAGCAGGAAGTCGTCGCGGCCGCCAACGATACCGATTTCGGGCTGGCCAGCTATTTCTATTCACGCGATATCGGGCGGGTCTGGCGCGTTGCCGAGGCGCTTGAATATGGCATGGTCGGCATCAACACCGGACTGATCTCCAATGAAGTCGCACCGTTCGGTGGCGTCAAGCAATCGGGCCTCGGCCGCGAAGGTTCGCGTTACGGGATGGATGAGTATCTGGAGATCAAATACCTGTGCATGGGCGGGATTTGATTCTTTCCAGATCATTGCCAGATCAATGACACGGCTCGTTTGAGCCGTGGTCGGTGCAATATCAGAGTGACTTCAACGGCACGCTGACGATTGCCTTGAGCACCCAGCGGTCACTCGCCGGCGTCAACCCGCGACCCACACCGAGATTGACATCCCAGCCATGGATGTCGGTATCAATGACGCCAAACAGCGTCTGGCTCTGCTGGTTCAGATGGCCAAGATGCTTGATCTGCCCAAAACCGTTGTAACTCTCCGCCCCCACCTCGTAACCCGCATCGGTCTTGTAAGCCAGCTTGGAATCGACACCCAACATCGCCGGCCCGGCAACCGGTCCCGCGATTTTCCAGTCGATGTTCGGATTGGCCGCCATCGTCCAGCGTGTGGTGCGGTAACCGATGATGCCCTTGAGCTGGCCATTCCACGGGTTTTGATCGAGGCGGTGTGCTACCCGACCGACTTCCAGATTCGCTCCCCAGAAATATGCTTGTCCCTCGTATTTCGGCGCAATGAACTTGAGACGGATTTTTTCACCATCCACCGAGGTCATGCCACCCGGACCGATCGAGGTCAGCAAATATGCGCCGAGGTCCAGCGTCGGTGTCAGACCGACCGACAATTCCGGCGTCAGGCGAAACACCTTGCCGGGAGCCTGGGCACCCGGATAGTCCGGCGTGCGATTGCCCTTGACGACGTAATTGCTGTGAACATCCAGACCAAACGCACCAGGAGCATTCATTTCGTCCATGTAGACCTGGATTTCTTCGGAAGCGGCGTAAGCGTGACTGGCGCTAGCGCCAACTAGCAGCAGGCCGATCAGGCGGGACAGAGGGGTGTTGCGAGGGAAGTGATTCATTGCGAGGCTCGGTGAAAAGATGGAAGCGGATGAGCAGGATACTGGTATGCATTCTGCTGATTATGTTAACAAAAAGAAATTTATTAACCATCATGCCACCGCCCCGATTTTCACGTATTTTAAGGAATTTACCTAAAGGCAATTCCCGTTACTCCCTTTACACTGTGTCGAAACCACTGGACGCGATCGCCTTCGACAAGGCGACCGCAGGCTAACCGGCAGCAATCAAATCACGCCATTGCGAATGTGCGTGCGGTGCGCTCCACACGTCCAGATGCAACTGCGACAGCACCAGCGGATCCTGCAGCAGCAGCCGGGTTTGTTGCGGCGTCAGCGCGTCCGCACCCTGCTCCAGCGCTGTCAGGGCCAGCGCTGCATGACTGGCTTGCGCGGCGGCAGGCAAGCCCGGACGCGCAGTCGCGCAGGCACACACCAGCGCATTGAGTTGCGGATCGACGACCGCATCGGCGAAGGTCGGTGCCGGCGCGGTCGCGGCGAGGTAAGCCGTGGTGGCGCGCAGCTCCGGTGGCGGTTTGATTTCTTCGGGAATCACAAACAGGCCGAGGCGTCGCAAGCGCCGTCCCAGCGATACCCGGCTTGACAGCACCGACAACGGAATCGACAACGCCAGCGAGCCGACGATCGGCATCAGCCACCACAGAAAGCCCGGCTCCAGCCAGTACACGCCCGCGCCCCAGACCAGACCGAGCAGCGACTGCAGGCCATGCTTGCGGACAGCTTCGGCCCAGCTGGTTTCGGTATCGCCACGCGGTGGCGATTTCCAGTGCATTTCCCAGCCGAGAAAAGCCGCCGTCACAAAACGCGTATGAAACAGCATGCGTACCGGGGCCAGCAAGGCCGAGAACACCAGCTCGATCAGCATTCCAAGGAACAGCCGCAGCGTGCCGCCGTAACGCTTCGCGCCCTGCAGCGCAATAAGCGCCACGCTCATCAGCTTGGGCAGAAACAGGAGCGTCGCCGTCGCGGTAAATAAGGCCAGTGCTTTTTCGGGATGCCATTCGGGCCAGGTCGGAAACAACTGGCGCGGCATCGTGAAATACTCGGGCACCATCAAGGTATGCGCCGCCAGCATGCCGGTCGACAACGCCAGAAACAGAAACCACAACGGTGCCGACAGGTAAGCCATCACGCCGGTGGCAAACACGGTGCGATGGACCGGATGCATGCCATGCGCCATGAACAGGCGGAAGTTCATCAGGTTGCCATGGCACCAGCGCCGGTCACGCTTGAGTTCATCGAGCAGATTGGGCGGCATTTCTTCGTAGCTGCCCGGCAGGTCATAGGCAATCCAGACCGCCCAGCCGGCGCGTCGCATCAACGCGGCTTCGACAAAATCATGCGACAGGATGTCGCCGGACAAGCCGCCGGTTCCCGGCAGCGGTGCCAGCGCGCAATGGCGCATGAACGGTGCAAGCCGGATGATCGCGTTGTGGCCCCAGTAATGGGATTCGCCCAGCTGCCAGTAATGCAGGCCAGCCGTGAACAGCGGACCATAAATCCGCGTCGAAAATTGCTGGATACGCGCGTACAGCGTATCGCGGCCGGAGGCACGCGGCGCGGTCTGGATGATGCCGGTACCGGGATTGGCTTCCATCAGTCGTACCAGCGAGGTCAGACAGGACCCGCTCATTACGCTGTCGGCATCGAGCACGATCATGTAACGGTAGCTGGCACCCCAGCGCCGGCAGAAGTTATCGATATTGCCGCTCTTGCGCTTGACGCGCAATTGGCGATGCCGGTAAAAAATCTGCGCGCTGCCGTCGACATCGCGGCAAAGCTGCTGCCAGGCGGCCAGCTCGGCAACGCACAGATCGGGGTCGCTGCTATCGCTCAGGACAAAGAAGTCAAATTGCGCCAGCGCATCGCTCCGCCTGACCGAATCGACTGTCGCCCGCAAACCGGCAAAGACCCGGCCGACATCTTCGTTGCAGATTGGCATGACGATGGCGGTGCGCGCCGCAGCCTCGACGGGGCTACCCGCATCGCTTGATGAAATCAGGTAGCGGTCGCCCCGGCGCAGCAGCACCAGAAAACCCGCCATCGCTGTCCAGAACCCGACCGACACCCAGCCGAACAGAATGGCAAACAACGCCAGTGTCACCATTTCCATCGGCTTGGCACCGTGATACGGCAATACTTCACTCATGAAATAGGTGGCCATGCCGCCCTGGCTAATCATCAGCAACAGCAACACAATGCGCCGTATGCTGCCGCCACGCTGCCAGTTACTGCGCGGATCAGGCGCATCAGCCGAGCTTGGCCCGCGGCGAACTTCCTGCGAGGCGCGATCGTACCGGCCGGTCATCGAATGAAACCAGCGCACCAGCGGATTGAGCTCGCCCCATGGCTGGGGAACCATCGAGGTCCGCTTGAGCGCAGGCGTTGTCGGCATGATCTTGCCTCCGACGCGGCGCTCGGTGCCGATCGCTGGCCCGCCCGCCAGGTGCAGCCGTGCAGCGACCGATGAATACGCTGATCCATAAGCCGGATAGTCGGCATGACGGTCACCGGCCAGCTCGGCATGGATTGCCTGCATCGCTGATTGCGGATCGCCAGCAGCGGCCACCGCTTCCAGCGCGCACCGTTGTGACGGTGTCAGCTGCAGCCGGTCCAGATAGGCGGTGCATTGCGCATCAAGCGGGGCCAGGAGAGGGTTCAGTTGGGCGGCAATATGTAGCTCCAGGTTTCTGATAGGACTTCTTTGCCGTTGCGCAGATGGGCGGTCAGTTCGACCGGTTTGGTGTCGTCGTTGCGGTCAAGCCGCACGGCGATACGCCAACCACCTGTGACTTCATTACGGTACGTATTGGATTCCATCAATTTGCCGTTGGCATCAATGGTGACGGCACCTTCGAGCTTGGTGTCGGCCGGCAATTTCTTGAAAGCCGGGCCATCGAAATCGACAATCAACGCGATACTGCCATCGACTTTTTTGGCGTAGCCGTGACCACGCCGGGTCTGCGTCACCCAGGCATTCGGCGGCTGCGTTTCGGACTCTTTTTCCCAGCGCATCGTGTACTCGACGTTGTACGGCTGCCCCGGTTTCGGCATCAGTTCCGGCACCCAGAAGGCCACCGCGTTATCGTTGGTTTCATCGGCAGTGGGCAACTGAACCAATTCGATACGGCCCTTGCCCCATTTTCCGGTCGGTTTTATCCAGACGCTGGGCCGTTTTTCGTAGCGCGCTTCAAGGTCCTGAAAGCTGGAAAAATTGCGCTCGCGCTGCATCATGCCGAAACCCTTCGGACTGTCGAGCGCAAACGAGGTCACCAGCAAACGCTTCGGATTGACCAGCGGTCGCCAGATCCATTCGTCGCTGCCGGTCTGCACCGATACGCCGTCCGAATCATGCACTTCGGGACGGTAATCCTCGACCGGCGCACGCTGATTTTCACCGTAGAAGTACATGCTGGTCAGCGGCGCAATCCCGAGTGTCGTCACGTTTTCGCGCAGGAACAGCTGCGCCTTGACATCGACCTCCGTATCGTTACCGGGCTTGATGGTGAAGCGATAGGCCCCGGTCGCGCGACGCGAATCCAGTAGTGCATAAATCGTCATTTCCTTATCGTTGCCCCGAGGACGCACTAGCCAGAATTCGGAAAACTGCGGAAACTCCTCACCGGAATTTTGCGCCGTATCAATCGCCAAACCACGCGCTGACGCACCGTACGCCTGCCCTTTGCCAAGCGCCCGGAAATAACTGGCACCCAGAAACACGACGACCTCGTCCTTGTATTTTTTTGAGTTCAGCGCCGTATGCACGCGAAACCCGGCAAAACCGAGCTGGGCAAGCTGCGCCGGATCAGTCGGGTTCTTACCGTAATTGAAGGACCGTGGATCGAATTTGATCTCGCGCACTCTTTTCTGAATCACTTCGTTGATCTTCACCGGATGATCGTAAAACAAGCCTTGATGAAAAAAAGCCACCTCGAAAGGCAGCTTGGCGCTGCGCCACAGCGACTTGTCCATGTCGAAACGGATGTCGCGGTACTGGTCGTAGCTGAGGTCATCGACTGCCTTGGGCAAATTGGTGGCCGGTTTTTTATAGCTACTCTGCGATAGCACCTTGGCGCGCTGGGCCACATCGGCAAAATCAAAGGCATACGCGCTGGACCCTGCCAGCGCTGACGAGAGTGCCAGCAGCAAGGCAAGCATGGACCAGAAAGAAAAAACGGAGTGTGACGGCCGTGTTGTTGAATGCATGAATATCCCGTGGAAAACTGTGATTGATGCGCTGACGGCGGCAGGACAAACCGCAGCGACGGGTGCAATGAGAAGTGGATTAGTTCACGACATTGACTTTTCGTTCCCTTGGGAGATGCCGCAGTGTTCACCGGCAAAATTGAATGGCAAAGGCATATTAACCGCGTTATCTCTGCCTGGAATGGAAATAACGTTAATTGTTACCTCCCAAAACCAACAAGAATTAAGCATCAACAACCAGCTTTAACACCGCACGAAAAAACAGGTCGACAATCTCTTTACCGAACCCATCGACAGATTTAGGCAGACGTTTTCCAGCCGTGAAGTGCGTACCATCAATCACTCACCACTCAATGAAAGGAACGTTCCATGAACCTGCAAATGGTTGCCCAGGATTTCTCCCTCACTCCGTCGCTACAGAATTACCTGCAACGCCGCCTCGGTGCCGCGTTTGCACGCGCCAGCAACCGCGTGATGCGCATCGTCATTCGTTTGCGCGATATCAATGGTCCGCGCGGCGGCTGCGACATGGTCTGCCAGATCAGCGTGACGATACCGGGCCAGCCGGAAGTGGTCATCCGCGAAGTGCAAACCGACATGTACAAGGCGATCAACGCAGCAGTCAAGCGTGCCGCTTATCGCACCCGCCTGATCACCCACAGGCGCAGCACGCCCCGCTACGAAAAAGCAGGCCCCAGCCCGGATGCATCCCAAATGAACGAGGAGACCAGCGATCGTGATTAAGACTGCAGGCCTCAGGAAACTGGGGCTGACCCTGCTGAAAATTCCGCCACTGCTGCTATTGGCAGTGGTCAGTCTGCTGATCGGACTGGCCGTCATCGTGGCTCTGAAATGGCGCAAGCCAGCTTCCTTGCCGCCGATGCTGCGCACCTTGCAACTCCCTCGTCTCAAGGAATAAAGGAAGGTATGGCCAAATCATTTCGGGAATGGCTGCGTCACGCCGACATGATCAAGAAGCATCCGCATATCGCACGCTTGCTGGGCAAGGCCCAGCCAGAAATATGGGTACCGCGCCGTCGCTCGGTGGCACTGGGTGCGGCCATCGGCGGCGCGGTCAGCATCATGCCGCTACCCGCGCAAACCATCATTGCCGCGCTGCTGGCGATACGCTTCAAGGCCCATCTGCCAACCGCCGTGGTGCTGACCTTCCTGAGCAATCCGTTCACCGCGTTGCCGCTCTTGTGCCTGGCCTGGATGCTGGGGGCACTGTGCCTCGGCTTGCCGCTCGCCTGGCCGGAGCAATCCGTTGGCACCAGCGGCGTGCAGTGGCTGGACTGGATCAGGCATGCAGGCAAACCGCTGTTGCTCGGGATGCCGTTGCTCGCCACGCTGCTAAGCCTGTCGCTGTTCGGCCTGATCCATGCCGGATGGCGTCTTGCCATCGTGCGTCAATGGCGCAATCGCCGCATTGATCGCGACAGGCGCAACCAGCAAACCATACGGTAATACCCTGCCGCGATCGGCTAGCCGGGAATTTTCTTCGCGCCGAAGCGCCGGCATTGCTCGCGCATGAGCCGGTCATCGACTGCCGCCCCGGCACTGAGGAAGCCGCGCACGAATCCTGCGCTGCCGGCCAGTTCCAGCGATCCGTCCTGCAACTGTCTGAGCAAGCGGTCCGCCACGGCGGCATCGTTACTGGTCCCCAGCTGGTCCTGCAACATCGCCAGTCCTTCTGCATACCGACGCATTTTTTTTGCCGGGTAGAGCGAGGCAAAGAACTCGATGGCGTAGCGCATTTTCTTGACCGCGATACGCAGACGATGGCGTGCCTGCACGCTGCCATCCTCCAATTGCTTGCCGCGCTGACGCAGGCGACGCTGGTGGTGTTCAAGCATGTCGCGCGTATAGCTGGGCAAGCGCTTCATCTGCTGGTCCGGTTGAGCGTCGACCACCAGCAACCAGCGTGACAGTCCCAGCATCAGGCGAGTGGTGCGCGGAGCCGCAACCGCTGCACCAGCCGCCGCGTGCGTCTCACGTGAATGCACCAGCGCCGCCAGTCCGAGCGCCGTCAGCCGCACTTCTCCGCGAGCCGCAGTGGCGACCGCCGGTAAGGTCGTATCAACCAGCGCATCCCAGTCACGCGCAGCACCCAGTTGCGCCATGAGCCAGTCGAGGTCGGTCTGCAACGCCTGCGGTAACGGCTGCAAACCGCGAAACAACTCGAACGCACAGCGCAACCGTCGCAATCCGACGCGCATCTGGTGCAGGCTTTCGGTATCGAGTCGATGCACGACACCGGCCTCGTTGCCCTGAACCTGCGCCAGGCAATTGGTGGCGATGGCCTGAAACGCCTGCACGATCGTCATCTGCCGGTGCAACTGCAACGGCTGCGCGGTCACCGGCGCGACCGGCTGCGGCCTGTACAGTGCGTAACCACGGTCCGCCTTGCTCAGGTTGCTGATCTGCAGCGAGACATCCTGTTGCAACGCCAGCGCCACATCGAACAGGTGGAGCGGATCGCCTGCCTTGAGCTCGAGTTCGATTTCACTCACATCGACGCGCTGCCCGTCGCGCTCAAGATAGCCAAGGTCGAGCACGCATTCGATCTCGTTGCCATCGGCCAGCTCCAAGTCCCAGATGGAACGGGTCACCTGTGTGCTGAATATCGGTAGCAGACTTTGCTCGCACTCTGATGACCGCAACAACTTGCCCCAATCGCTCTTGCGATCGACCAGTGCCCGCAGCATTGCCAGCTCCGGTGCCGGACCGGCTACCGGCGTTTCCCACTCATGCCGGCTATGCAACCCGCCCGCCACGCTGCCGCCGGCCTTCAGTGTCTGGACCCAGTCCTCGCCAACGAGTCGGACCCGCAATCCGGCACCGCCCGCACGCAATTGCAGATCCGGCGTGTCGAAATAAATGTCATGCATCAGTTGTTCGCGCGGCGCGGCGCGGGCGAATTTTTTCAATATCGGATGTTTGCGCAAAGCACTGACATCACGCGGCTTGACCAGCAATTTCAATTCAACTTCCATGAGCAACGATCCTGGTGAACCGGCATGTCACCGGTATGAGTAGGGTAAGAGCAAGGGTAAGAGCGGGCCAGTAAAAAATGGCAAACAACGGCGAACAATGACAAAAAAAACACGCTTGTCGCGTGTTTTTTTTTGAAAAATCAACCGGCACATTGCTGGTTGATCAGCCCTTCTTGGCGTACGCGCTGCACCAGCCCGTAGCCGCAACTTGTTTGCCAGGGAACAGAGCACAATTGCCGTAGCCTGTTGCTGCACCGGCGTACAACTGGCAGCCAGCGCACTTCTGCTCCGCAGTGTGTTTTGGAAACTTGACTTTATCCGTCTTGGTGCTGTCTTCCTTGTACGCAAGGGCAACCGCCTGTGCATCAGTTTCTGAGACTTTGGCAGCTTGTGCCTGGCTCAACGAAGCGGTGGCCAGTGCGGCGGAACCAAGAATGGAATGGATAACGAACGTGCGGCGGTTCATGGTCATATTGAATCCTAAAAGGTGGGACATCAGTTGGCTGGAGAAAAGGCTTACTGCCCGGATCACGTAAAGCGGGCAAAGTCTAGCACCGTTGGAGCGAAGTTTCAGGCCTCCGATGCGGTATTACCGGGTAGCAGACACAAGTGCGCCAGCGCACAGACAACTGGTCCGCGCGCAGCTTACGGTGGTGAAAAAATGTTCATGCGGGCCGGAAAACGCCCCTGCACGAACGACTTCCCTCCCCGATACGAAAGGCACACGATGCATATCCTGATGGTACTGACCTCGCACGACAAACTCGGTGATACCGGCAAAAAGACCGGTTTCTGGCTGGAAGAATTCGCCGCACCGTATTACATTTTCAAAGACGCCGGCGTCACCCTGACACTGGCCTCCCCGCTCGGCGGCCAACCGCCGCTGGACCCGAAAAGTGATGACGCGTCGGCGCAAACCGATGCCACCGGGCGCTTCAAGGAAGATGCTGAAGCACAAGCCGCACTGGCCACCACAGTGAAACTCGCCGGTGTCGACGCCGGCAAGTTCGATGCGGTCTTTTATCCGGGCGGCCACGGACCGCTGTGGGACCTCGCCGAAAACACCTCGTCGATCACACTGATCGAGACCATGCTGGCCGCAGGAAAACCGGTCGTCGCGGTATGCCATGCGCCCGCCGTACTGCGTCATCCAAAAGCCGCCAATGGCAAATCCGTCGTGGATGGCAAAGCCGTCACCGGCTTTACCAACACCGAAGAACAGGCAGTCGGGCTGACCGATGTCGTACCGTTTCTGGTCGAAGACATGCTGCGGCAAAATGGCGGCACGTATTCCAAACTGGAAGACTGGCAGCCGTATGTCGTCACCGATGGTTTGCTCATCACAGGACAGAATCCGGCGTCGTCGGCCCCGGCTGCCAAGGCATTGATGAAATTGCTGGGTTAGATAAAAGTCGGTGTGCCTGGTGCAATGCCCTTCGGTTATTGCACCCTACGGTTGAGGTCGGCCTGGTGCAATGCCCCCTCCCCCAAAACCCCGCACCGTCCTGCAGAACTTTGCAACCAAAACCGCATCTCGCACCAACTTTTCACGACGCTCCATCGGCCTTTCACCCTGCAATAATGTTGCTCCCGCGACGCTAAGTTTCCAAAAAACATCGTTTTTAAACCTATGCTAATGTCATCTCCATAGTTAATACTTTGGAGACACTTTTGCGTAATACTTCGTTGCTCTCCCTCCTTTTGGTGCTTCCGGGCATGGCCTTTGCCGCCGAGGGAATGTGGACACTGGACAACCTGCCGACCGACCGTTTGCAAGCTGCCTACCAATTCACCCCGACCGCCGCATGGACCAACCGCATGATGCAAGGCTCGGCGCGGATCGCTGGCGGCTGTTCGGCGTCGTTCATCTCCAAAGATGGGTTGGTGATGACCAATCACCATTGCGCGTCGGAGTGCGTCGACCAGCTATCGACCGCCACCAAAAACTACATGCAGGATGGTTTTCTGGCACGCCAGCGCGAGCAGGAAGTGCGCTGCCCGGAAATCGAACTGAACCGGCTCGAACTGATTACCGACGTAACCAGTCAGGTCAAGGATGCCACCCGGGGTTTGCAGGGAGAAGCCTTCAAGGCGGCCCAGAACGAAATCAAAGCCACACTGGCCTCGGCCTGTATCGGCAAAGAACGCGAGACAGTGCGCTGTGACGTCGTCGATCTGTATCACGGTGGTCGCTATCACCTGTACCGTTACCATCGTTTCCAGGACACCCGGCTAGTCTGGGTACCTGAAAAGGACAGCGCCTTTTTTGGCGGCGATCCGGATAACTTTAATTTCCCGCGCTTCGACCTCGACATCGCGCTGGTGCGCGCCTACGAAAACGGCAAGCCCGCCGCCATCTCCCATTTCCTGCCATTTAGCAAGAACGGTGCTGCCGACAATGAACTGGTGTTCGTCACCGGCCACCCCGGCTCGACACAGCGACAGCTGACGATGGCGCAACTCGATACCATCCGCGACCTCGGCCTGATCGGCGGCTTGCTGGAACTGGCCGAACTGCGTGGCGTGCTGGAGCAGTTCGGTAAAAGCAATCCGGAAGCCGCACGGATTTCCGAAGGCACGCTGTTTGGTGTTGAAAACAGCTACAAGGCGATGTTCGGTGAACTGACCGCCCTGCTCGACCCGGCCCTGCGAGAACGCAAGCTGGCCGAAGAAGCCGAACTGCGTCGCTACACCGCCGCCAGCACAGCCCTTGCCAGCAGCGTCGGTCCGGCCTGGGATGCCATCGCTGCCGCCGAACAAGCCTATCGCCAACTGGAAAAACCGTACGTCCTTATCGCGCGCGGACGTGCTTTCAACACAACCTATTTCGAGACAGCCCGTTTGCTCGTGCGTGCCGCCCGCGAACGCAGCCTGCCGAACGGCCAGCGCCTGCCGGAATTCACTGACGGCAAGCTGCCCGAACTGGAACAGCAACTGTTTTCCAGTGCCCCCGTCTATCCCGCGTTTGAACAGGTCAAGTTCGGCTTTTCGCTGACCAAGCTGCGCGAACGGCTCGGTACCGATCATCCGCTAGTCAAGCAGGTGCTGGGCCGGCAGTCGCCGGAACAACTGGCCGCTGCGCTGATCGGCAGCACCCGTCTTGGCGACCTCGCCGTGCGCAAGGCACTGTGGGAAGGCGGGCAAGCAGCCATCGAGCGCTCCGATGATCCATTCATCCGCCTTGCGCTGGCGATCGATCCGGCTGCGCGCGCACTGCGCAAGGACTACGAACGCGAGGTCGAATCGGTCGTCGAACGCAACGCCGAGCTGATCGCCCAGGCCCGCTTTGCCCAGCGCGGCACCGGCGACTATCCGGATGCGACCTTCACGCTGCGCCTGTCGTATGGCGAAGTGAAGGGCTGGGAGGAAGCCGGCCAGCCGGTCGCGCCATTCACGACGCTCGCCGGTGCGTTCGAGCGTGACACCGGCGTCGCGCCGTTCGCCTTGCCAGCTTCGTGGCTGGCTGCGAAACCCCGACTCAATCTCTCGCAACCGTTCAATTTTTCGACCACTAACGACATCATCGGCGGCAACTCCGGCAGTCCGATGGTCAACCGCAATGGCGAAATCGTTGGCCTGATTTTTGACGGCAATATCCACTCGCTGGGCGGCGCGTTCTGGTTCGACCCGCGCCTTAACCGGGCGGTCGCCGTGCACAGCGGTGCCATCCTCGAAACCCTGTCCGTGATTTACGGCGCGACCGCACTGGTGCACGAAATCCGACCTGACTGATCACGCAGCACACCTCTTTACCCACCGACAGCAGGGGGAGCAGCCGCTCCCGAACTGCGTCGGACCGCTGTACCTGCCGGAACACTATCCTGTGCCCGGCAACCCGAGGATGAAGACTGGAATCAACGATGAAATCCACGACGAGAAGCATCAAGATCAAGGCGCTGGCGCTGGGCAGTCTGGCCCTGATGCCACTGGCAATCCACAACGCCCATGCGCAGCAGGTTGACGGCGACAAGGTTCAGCGGGTCGAAGTGACCGGATCAAACATCCGCCGCATCGACAAGGAAACGCCCAGTCCGGTACAGGTCATCACGCTGCAAGACTTAAAAGCGTCGGGCTATACGGATGTCTCCAGCGTCTTGCGCAATATCACGGCCAACGGCGCGGGCACGCTGTCGCAATCGTTCAACGGCGCGTTTTCCAGCGGCGCCAGCGGTGTTGCGTTGCGCGGCCTGACGGTCGGCGCGACGCTGGTACTCATTGATGGCCACCGGATGGCACCGTATGCCTTGTCCGATGACGGCCAGCGCAGCTTTGTCGATATCAGCCAGATTCCGTTCGAGGCAATCGACCGCATCGAAGTCCTGAAAGACGGCGCTTCGTCGGTGTACGGCTCGGATGCGGTTGCCGGGGTGGTCAACGTGATCCTGAAAAAAACCTACGTCGGCCAGGAGATCGCGGCAGAAACCGGGACCAGCACGCGCGGTGGCGGCACCACCAGCCACGCGTCCGGCATCATCGGCTGGGGCGATCTGGCCGAAGACGGCCACAACTCTTACCTGTCGGTCGAATACCGCAAGCAGGACAAGATTCTGGTCTCGCAGCGCAGCGGCATGGCCTTCACGAACACCGACCTGACCAGCCAGGGTGGCAACAACCTGACTTCGGGCGTACCGAACAACCTCAACGCCGGTTATCCGGGCAGCATCACCGGTTACCTGCTCGATCCGGCCAGCGGCAACATCAGCGGCTTCCTGCCGGGTTGCGATGCCACCCGCCTCGCCGCCGGACAATGCGCGTACCGCAATGCCAATATCGAGATCCAGCCACAGACCCGCAATATCAACATCGTGGGTTCGCACACGCAAAAACTGGCCGGTGACTGGGAGCTCAAGCTCAAGGGCTCGCTGTTCGATTCGCAAGCCGAACAGATCAATGGCTATTCCGGCACCGGTGGCCTGAGCGGCCTCTCATCGGTGGCCTACAAGCCAGGCGGCATTCCTTACATCACGCCAGCCAACGCGCCGCTGCTGATCACGGTGCCGTCCAGCTATCCGGGCAACACGACCGGCGCGACGCAAGTCTTGCAATACAACTTCGCCAACCTTGGCGGCAGTTCAACCAGTGTCGATTCGCAGACCTACCGTTTTGTCGGCGACCTCACCGGTACCATCGGCAAATGGGACGTCACCGCCTCGGCCGGATTCACGGAAAATATCGTCAAGCAAACCGGTCACGGTTCGATCAATTTTCTGAACCTGCAATCGGCGCTGAACAATCCGACCACACCGTATCTGGTCGGTCAGGCAGCAGGTGGCAACAGTGCCGCCGCCAACGCGTTTGTCGCACCGCAAACCAATTCAAAAGCGACCGACATCCTCGAATTTGTCAGTCTGCGCGGCACGCGTGAATTGATGGCATTGCCGGGCGGCCCGCTGGCCGTTGGTGTGGGTACCGAGTTCACCCATCGCGAGCTCAATGCGCAAGCGGCCGATGCTTTCGCCAATGGCACGCAGGTCGGCAACAATGCCTTTGCCATCGGCAACCAGAACATATCGGCCGCCTATGTCGAACTGGTCGCGCCGGTACGCAAGAACCTCGAACTCGATGGTGCGGTCCGCTTCGACAAATACAACGGCAGCAGTAGCGCAACCAGTCCGAAAGTCGGTTTCAAGTTTGCGCCCCTGGAAATCGTCACCTTCCGCGGCACCTATGCCGAAGGTTTCCGGGCACCGAATCCGGCCGAGAACGGCAACGCCGGTCAGTCGTTTTACTACACCACGTACCGCGACAATGCGCTATGTCCGAACACCTCGCCGGGTGTCGATCCGGCCACGCTGGCCGGCAACTATCCGCGTCAATGCGCCATCGGACTGCTCGGCGTGCAGCAACCGAACGCCAGGCTCAAGCCCGAAACCTCGAAGTCGTACACGCTGGGCGTCATCTTCGAGCCGACCAAGCAGTTCAACATGTCGGCCGATTTTTATGACATCCGCATCGCCAACCAGATCATCTCCAGCTCGGGCGACCCGACCTACAGTTTTGCCGGCAATCTGGTCCGATCGTCGCCGACGATCCAGCCATTCAACGGCGCGGGCGGCAGCGTCAACCAGACGCCGGGCGCGGGCAACATCCTGTTCGCGCCGTTCCCGTATGAAAATGCCCAGAGCACCCATACGCGCGGCATCGACCTGGATATGCGCTACACGATGAACCTGAAAGCCGCCGGCAAACTGACCGTCGAATTCCAGGAGTCGCACATGCTCAAGTACGAGCAAGTCGGGGCCGACGGCACCATCTACCAGCTGGCCGGCACGCATGGTCCATCGGGCGTCTCGGGGGATACCGGCAACCCGCGTGACCGCGCCCATCTGATCACGACCTGGGAAAAAGGTCCGCTGAGCGTTGCCGGTACGGTCAACTGGATCAGCAGTTTCAAGGTCACGGATCCGACTGTCGGTGCCGTCGATTGCGCCAGTGCGATCAACAACTCGTTCAGCGGCCCGGCATTCTCGGGAGCGGTCCCGGCGCAGTATTGCCGCGTCGCCAGCTTCACCACGCTCGATGTGTACAGCAGCTACAAGTTCGACAAGAACTGGACTTTCCACGCGTCCGTGCAAAATGCATTAAACAAGGCACCACCGCTGGATTACCAGACTTACGGCGGTGCCGGTGGTACCTTCTTTGACGCCGCCTTGCATCAGGCCGGTGGCGTCGGGCGCTTCATCAATATCGGCGCGGCCTACAAGTTCTGACCGGAGCCAGCAGGTCCGGCATCCCCGCCTGGTGAAATGACCAGCGGGGGTTTTTATTGGATCACCACGGAGTCACCATGAATCGCAGAAATTTCATCAAGCTGAGTGCTGCTGCTGGCACCATCGGCACCATCGCCACGCCAGCCAATGCAGCCGGTAGCAAGCTCAATCTGGTCGAGGCCGACGTCGCGCAATTGCAGGCGGCGATGCGCAGCGGCGCGCTGACATCGCACGCGCTGACCGTGCACTATCTGGCCCGCATCAAGGCATTCGACAAATCCGGTCCGCATCTCAATGCCGTCATCGAGCGCAATCCCGACGCGCTGGCCATCGCCAGCGCCCTCGATGCCGAGCGCAAGGCCAGCGGTCCGCGCGGTCCGTTGCATGGCATCCCGGTCCTGATCAAGGACAATATCGCCACCGCCGATGCGATGCAGACCACCGCCGGTTCGCTCGCCCTGATCGGTGCCAAAGCACCGCGTGACGCGTTCCTTGTCACGCAGTTGCGTGCCGCCGGCGCAGTCATCCTCGGCAAAACCAACCTGAGCGAATGGGCCAATATCCGCTCGACCCGCTCGACGTCGGGCTGGAGCGCGCGCGGTGGGTTGACCCGTAATCCGTATGCGCTGGATCGCAATACCAGCGGCTCGAGTTCCGGTTCGGCAGCGGCCATCGCCGCCAGCCTCGCCGCGATTGCGGTGGGCACCGAAACCGATGGGTCGATCACCTCGCCGGCTTCACTGTGCGGACTGGTCGGCCTGAAACCGACGGTTGGCCTGATCAGCCGCGACGGCATCATTCCAATCTCGCACAGTCAGGACACGCCCGGCCCGATGACGCGCAGCGTCGCGGATGCCGCCGTGCTGCTGGGGGCGATGACCGGTGTCGATGCACGCGATACTGCCACCGCTGTCACGGCCACCAACACCGGCAAGGCACAGGATTACACCCGCTTCCTCGATGCCGATGGCTTGCGCGGCGCGCGTATCGGCGTCGTTACCAATGCCCGCTCCGGCAACCCTTACGTGCAACAGATCGCCGATGCCGCGCTGCTGGTGCTCAAAGCCAGGGGCGCGATCCTGATTGATGTCGAGCTGCCCAATATGAACAAGTACGGCGACTCGGAACTTGACGTGATGCTGTATGAACTCAAGGCCGACCTCAATGCCTATCTGGCCGAATTCGGACAAGGTGCTGCAGTCAGTTCGCTCAAGGACGTGATTGCCTTCAACCTGATCCACCGGCCGGTCGAAATGGCGTTCTTTGATCAGGAACTGTTCGTGCGGGCCGAAGCCAAGGGCGGTCTCGACAGTCCGGAGTACCGCGAGGCCCTGGCCAACAATCACCGCTATGCGCGTACCGAAGGCATCGATCAGGTACTGGCCGAATTCAAGCTCGATGCGCTGTTCGCACCGACCGGTGGTCCGGCGTGGCTGACCGATCCGATCAATGCCGATCACTACGGCGAGAGTTTTTCGAGTCCGGCAGCGGTGGCCGGTTATCCGCACATCACGGTACCGGCCGGCTTCATAGCGGGCCTGCCGGTGGGGATCTCGTTCGTTGCCGGTGCCTATGCCGAAGGCACGCTGATCAAGCTGGCCTATGCCTACGAGCAGGCGACCCGGCATCGGCGCGCACCGACTTTCCCGGCCAGCGTGACACCGCACTTCGGTTAAACTCCGGCCATGACAATTCTGCCCTTGCGACGCCTGCTGGTCGTCTTCGTTGCCCTCCTCAGCGTGCTGTTCGCACAGCTGGCGCTGGCGGCGTATGTGTGTCCGGGGCAGGCCAGCAGTCTGACGATGCGGGTGATTCAGGTGATGCCGGATTGTGCCGACATGGACATGGTGCAACCGGCACTTTGCCATGCCCATCAGCACGATGGCCATCAGCTGCCGGACAAACCGGTCACGCCGCATGCGGCACTATTCATTCCGGCAGCGCTGGTGCAGCAACTGGCACCGGCCACGCTACCGACCTCACGTCGCATGTTGCCGGGCTTCATTCTGGCGCGCACGACCGCTCCGCCCAAACCCATCCTGCACTGCCGCTTCCTGCTCTGATTTTTCGGGACTGACCCTGTTCGTGTCACCGCCTCGTGCGGTGCCGTTGCGTTCTGTCATCCGGAGAAATCATGCGTCATTCGTTCGTCCTCTTTTATTTCACCTTGCTGGCTGCCGGCACACTGCATGCCGCCCCGCTGACGCTGACACTGGCTGCCGCCCAGCAGCAAGCGCTCGACTATTCACGCCAGCTCGATAGCCATGTCGCAGCGGCAGACGCGGCGCGTTCGCTGGCGATCGCGGCGGGCCAGTTACCGGACCCGGTCTTGAGGATCGGTATCGACAACATCCCGGCCGACGGCATGGACCGCGGCAGCCTCGGTCGCGATTTCATGACGATGCGCCGCGTCGGCATCCAGCAAGAACTCACTGGCAGCGACAAACGCAGCGCGCGACGCGACGTGCAATTGCGCACTGCCGACAAGGCCGAAGCGCAACGACGCGCCGCCACGGCTGCACTGCGTCGCGCCACCGCGATGGCCTGGCTTGATCGCTATTACGCCGAACAGAAACTCGCGCTGGTGGAACTGCAAGCGACGCAGGCCCGGCAAGAAATTCTCGCCGCTGACGGCGCTTATCGCGGCGGACGCGGCAGTCTTGCCGATGTGCTGGCCGCGCGCAGTGCGGTGGTATTAATCGACGATCAGCGTGATGAACTGGCGCAGCGCGCTCGCGCCGCGGCCACGATGCTGGCGCGCTGGACCGGCACCACCGGCAACGACACACTGTCCGGCCCGCCCGATATCGATCACCTGGCGCGCGAGCCCCTCGCACCCGACCTGTCGCGCGAATCGGAAATTGCGGTACTCACTGCGCAGGAACAGGTCGCCGCGGCCGAAGCAAGGCTGGCGCTGACCGAAAAAAAATCCGACTGGAGTGTCGAGGTTGGCTACGCGCAGCGCGGACCGGCTTACGCCAATATGGTGTCGGTCGGGCTGTCGATCCCGTTCCAGCTGGACCAGGCCAATCGGCAGGACCGCATGCTGGCCGCACGTCTGGCCAGCGTCGGGCAAGCGCGTGCCGAACGCGACGAAGCACTGCGTGAACGCCAGGCGCAAACCCGCAATCTGCTCGATGCGTGGCGCACCGACCTGGCGCGCCACCAGCGTTACGAAATGGACCTGATCCCGCTGGCGCAGCAGCGCAGTGCGGCCGTGCTGGCAGCCTGGCGCGGCGGCAAGGCGACGCTGCCCGAATTGTTGCTGGCGCGGCGCAATGAAACCGAGGTGGCCTTGATGGCCGTCGATCACGCTGCCAGCGCTGCCCGCCTGTGGGCGCAACTTAACTTCCTGCTCGACGACGACTCCGGAGTCACCCGATGAAAAACCGCCAGCTGTTCCCCGTCCTTGCCGTCGTCGCCATACTCATTGGTACCGGTCTGTACCAGCTAGGCAAGCGGCAAGCCACCGTCATGCCGGTCGCTGCCAGCCCCGCCGCAGACAAAAAAGTTTTGTACTGGCATGACCCGATGGTGCCAGGACAAAAATTCGACAAACCAGGTCCGTCGCCGTTCATGGACATGGAACTGGTGCCGGTCTACGCCGAGGCTGGCAGCGGTGCTAGCAATGACGTCGGCGGCATCGCGATCAGTGCGCGCATGCAGCAAAACCTCGGCGTACGCACCGCCACGGTCACGACCGGCACGTTGCCGGCGACCTTCGCCGCCGTCGGCACCATCGCCTGGAACGAGCGCGATGCAGTCGTGCTGCAAGCGCGCGCGAACGGCTTTGTCGAACGCTTGCCGGTGCGTGCCGTGCTGGACCCGGTGCGGCAAGGCCAGACGCTGGTCGAGCTGACCGTGCCGGACTGGATCGCTGCACAGGAAGAATTTCTGACCGTGCAGCGTCTGCCCGATAACGCGCTGCTGCTCGACGGTGCCCGCCAGCGCATGGTGCTGGTCGGCATGAACGAGACGCAAATTGCGCACGTCGCCAGCAGCGGCAAAGTACAGGCGCGCATGACCTTGCGGGCACCGGTCAACGGTGTCATTACCGACCTGTCGATACGGCCCGGCAGTACCGTGATGGCCGGTGCACCGCTGCTGCGGATCAATGGCACCGGTACCGTCTGGCTGCATGCCGAACTGCCGGAAAGTCTGGTCGCGCGGGTCACACCGGGGATGGCCGTGACCGCGCAGATCGCCGCGCTACCCGGCAAGACATTCAGCGGCCGGGTCGATGCCATCCTGCCGGATGTCAGCGCGGCGACGCGCACGCTGAAGGTGCGTATCGAACTGGCCAATCCGGCCGCGCTGCTGGCGCCTGGCATGTTCGCGACATTGCAATTCATCGCACCAGCGGGTGCACCGGTGCTGCTGATTCCGACTGAGGCAGTAATCCGCACCGGCAAGCGCACGGTCGTGATGCTGGCCAATGACGGCGGTACTTTTACGCCAGCCGATATCGAGACCGGTGCCGAAGAAAACGGCCAGACCGTCGTGCTGCGCGGCGTGCAAGCCGGCCAGAAAGTGGTCAGCTCGGGCCAGTTCCTGATTGACTCCGACGCCAGCCTGAAAGGCATCACCAGCCGGATGAGCGCGCCATGATCGCACTGCTAATCCGCTGGTCGATTATCAATCGCGTGCTGGTCTTGCTGGCCACGGTCGTCGTCACGTGCTGGGGGTTGTGGGCGCTCGACAAAACGCCGCTCGATGCGCTGCCGGACCTGTCGGACGTGCAGGTCATTATCCGCACCACCTATCCGGGGCAGGCACCGCAACTGATCGAGGATCAGGTCACGTATCCGCTGAGCACAACGATGCTGTCGGTACCGGGTGCGAAGACTGTGCGCGGCTATTCGTTCTTTGGCGATTCGTTTGTCTACGTGTTGTTCGAGGAGGGTACCGACCCGTACTGGGCCCGTTCACGCGTGCTCGAGTCGCTCGGTCAGGCGCAATCACGCATGCCGCCGCAAGCGCGCAGCACGCTCGGTCCGGATGCCACCGGGGTCGGCTGGATTTATGAATACGCGCTGGTCGATCGCACGGGCAAGACCGACTTGTCGCAGTTGCGCGCACTGCAGGACTGGTTCCTGAAACCGGAACTCAAGACCGTGCCCGACGTGGCCGAAGTCGCCAGTCTGGGCGGCATGGTACGTCAGTATCAAATCGTGCTCGATCCGGACAAGCTGCGTGCCTTCGGCATCACGCACGAGAAGGTGATCGAAGCCGTCAAGCGTGCCAATCAGGAAACCGGCGGTGCCGTGCTCGAGATGGGCGAAGCCGAATACATGGTGCGATCGAACGGTTACCTGCGTTCACTCGCCGACTTCCGGGCGATCGGCCTGAGCGCCAGCGATGCCGGCGTGGCGGTACGACTGGGTGATGTCGCGCAAGTGCGGATCGGGCCGGAGATGCGGCGCGGCGTGGCCGAACTCAATGGCGAAGGCGAAGTCGCCGGTGGCGTGATCATCCTGCGTTCCGGCAAAAATGCGCTGAGTACCATCGCTGCCGTCAAGGCAAAAATCGCCACGCTCAAGCGCAGCTTGCCGGCCGGTGTCGAGATCGTCACCACCTACGATCGCTCGGACCTGATTGAACGCGCGGTCAGCAACCTGCACGAAAAACTGCTGGAAGAATTCCTTGTCGTGGCGCTGGTCTGTGCGCTGTTTCTCGGCCATCTGCGCTCGGCACTGGTGGCCATCATCACGCTACCGATTGGTATTCTGGCGGCCTTCATCGTCATGCATGCGCAAGGCGTCAATGCCAACATCATGTCGCTGGGCGGGATTGCAATTGCCATCGGCGCGATGATCGACGCGGCCGTGGTGATGATCGAAAACGCCCACAAGCATATCGAAGCCTGGGAGCACGATCATCCGGACCAGAAGCTGATGCCGACACAGCGCTGGCGCGTGATCGGCGATGCGGCTGTCGAAGTCGGACCGGCGCTGTTTTTTTCCTTGCTGATCATCGTGCTGTCATTCATTCCGGTGTTCACGCTGCAAGCGCAAGAGGGCAAACTGTTTGCGCCACTGGCCTTCACCAAGACCTATGCGATGGCTGCCGCCGCGTTATTGTCAGTCACGCTGATCCCGGTATTGATGGGGTATCTGATCCGCGGCCGGATTCCGGCCGAGCACAGCAATCCGCTGAACCGCTGGCTGGGTGCGCTGTACCGGCCCTTGCTCGATGGCGTGCTGCACTTCCCGAAAACTACGGTCGCCGTGGCATGCTGCGCGACGCTGCTGACGCTGTGGCCGGCGTCGCAACTGGGCAGCGAATTCATGCCGCCGCTCGATGAAGGCGATCTGCTGTACATGCCGTCGGCGCTGCCGGGGATCAGCATCGGCAAAGTGACCGAACTGCTGCAGCAAACCGACCGGCTGATCAAGACCGTGCCGGAAGTCGCCACCGTTTTCGGCAAGGCAGGACGGGCCGAGACCGCGACCGATCCGGCACCGATGGAAATGTTCGAGACCACGATCCGCTTCAAGCCGCGCGATCAGTGGCGTACCGGGATGACGCCAGCGTTGCTGGTCGACGAACTCGACCGCATCGTGCGCGTGCCGGGACTATCCAACCTGTGGGTGCCGCCGATTCGCAACCGCATCGACATGCTCGCCACTGGCATCAAGAGTCCGGTCGGCATCAAGGTGAGCGGCCCCGATCTGCAGACCATCGACCGACTCACGCAGCAGATCGAGCAGATCGTCAAACCGCTGCCGGGGATCAGCTCGGCGCTGGCCGAGCGGCTCAATGGCGGGCGCTATATCGACATCGATATCGACCGTGCAGCGGCAGCGCGTTACGGCATGCCGGTCGCCGAGGTGCAGAGCCTCATCGCAGCGGCCATCGGCGGCGAGAATATTGGCGAGACGGTCGAAGGCTTGCAGCGCTTCCCGATCAATGTGCGCTATCCGCAAGGCTTGCGTGACTCAGTCGGTGCGCTGCGTGACTTGCCGGTGCTGACCGGGCGCGGTGCGCAGATTCGTCTTGGCGATCTGGCCGCAATCCGTGTCAGCGATGGTCCGCCGATGCTGAAAAGTGAAAACGCGCGCTTGTCCGGCTGGGTCTATGTCGACATCCGTGAACGCGACTTGCGCTCGGCCGTGCGCGAGATGCAGCAAGCCGTGGCAAAGCAGGTGACGCTGCCAGCCGGTTATGCCATTTCCTGGTCGGGTCAGTTCGAATACCTCGAACGCGCCACCGAACGCCTGCGCATCGTGGTGCCGGCCACGCTGGCCATCATCGCGCTGCTGTTGTACCTGACTTTTCGCCGCCTCGATGAAGCCGTGCTGATCATGGCCACGTTGCCGTTTGCGCTGGCCGGTGGCATCTGGTTGCTGTGGCTGCTCGACCAGCACATCTCGGTCGCCAGCGCGGTCGGCTTCATTGCGCTGGCCGGTGTATCGGCCGAGTTCGGCGTGATCATGCTGCTGTATCTGCGCCAGGCCTGGGATGCGAGTCTGGCGCGAGGCGCGGGCAGCGAAGCCGATCTGCTGACGGCCATCCGGGCGGGTGCGGTGCAACGGGTACGGCCCAAGGCGATGACGGTGGCCGTCATCATCGCCGGTCTGTTGCCGATCCTGCTCGGGGCCGGCACCGGCTCCGAAGTGATGCAGCGCATCGCCGCACCGATGGTCGGCGGCATGATCACCGCACCGCTGCTGTCGATGTTCGTGGTGCCGGCGGTGTTCCTGCTGATCCGGCGTCGCCGCAAGGAGTTGTAAGCCATCGCCGGCACCAGCGACAAAGGGCCACAGCAGGTAGACTTTACTGCACATTCCTCGAGGGAGAATCCATGAACCGACGTCAACTGATCCAGAAACTATCCGGCCTGTTCGGTGGCGCGACGCTGCTCAAGATGGCACCGTCGGCCTTTGCTGCACCGACCACTTTTGCTGTCAGCAAGTCCCCGGCGCAATGGCAACAATTGCTATCGCCAGCCAGTTACAACGTGCTGTTTGAAGAAGGCACCGAGCGCCCCGGCAGCAGTGCGCTCGATGCCGAAAAGCGCAGTGGCACGTTCGTCTGTGCCGCGTGCAGCAACCCGCTGTTCAAGAGCAGCACCAAGTTCGACAGTCGCACCGGCTGGCCGAGTTTTTATGATTTCATCCCGGCCGGGATCGTGACCAAAACTGATTACAAGATCCTTTTCCCCCGCACCGAATACCACTGCGCACGGTGCGGCGGGCATCAGGGTCATGTCTTCAACGACGGACCCAAACCGACTGGCCTGCGCTACTGCAACAATGGCGTTGCGCTGCAATTCATCCCCGCCGACCAGGCTCTTCCGGAGTTACGAACATGAACCGTCTTTTTATATTGTTATCCGCGCTGCTACTCAGTGCTGCTGCCCATGCACAAAAGCCGGCCGCACCGGCCGCACCAACGGTACCAACCGCAAGCGCCGTGTTCGGTGGCGGTTGCTTCTGGTGTATCGAAGCCGATTTTGAAAAATTGCCAGGGGTACTGGAAGTCGATTCAGGCTACAGCGGCGGCAAGCTCGTCAATCCGACTTACGAACAGGTCAGCGCCGGCAACAGCGGCCATATCGAAGTCGTCAAGGTCATTTACGATCCGGCCAAGGTCAGCTATGCGACGCTGCTCGATTACTTCTGGCATCACATTGACCCGACCGTCAAGAATCGTCAGTTTTGCGACGTCGGCAGCCAGTACCGCAGCGCGATCTTTGTAGAGAATGACACCCAGCGCGCCGCCATCGAAACCAGCAAGACCGCGATCCTGAAAGCCGGCATCATCAAACAGATCGAGACCGAGACAATCCCGCTGACAACCTTCTATCCAGCCGAGGGCTACCATCAGGATTACTACAAGAAAAATCCGATCCGTTACGCGTACTACCGCAACGGTTGCGGGCGCGATGCGCGGGTAGCGGAAGTGTGGGGGACGGCGAAGCATTGAGCTTGTGATTCGGTGCAATGCCCTTCGGTTATTGCACCCTACGATTGAGCGGGAATCGTGGGGGTTGATGTTGATGTTGATGTTGATGTTGAAGTGGCAGTTGACCTTGACCTGTTCCGCATTGAAGCAGCTGCCAAAAGTCGGGGTCAGGCAGGGGATAAGAGTGACGCATGTTTGAGCGAAGCGAGTTTGCGGCACTCCCCCTGACTGGCTCCGACTTTTGGGAACCCGAAGGGCAGCCGCTTCGCGGTCGCCTTTTTCTTGGTTACTTCTTTTTGGCGAAGCAAAAAGAAGTGACCGGCTGCCGGGCCGCCCCCGGCTTGGTCGTGACGGAGCGCATGCAGAATCAGCAACCGCAGTCAGTGCATTCGGTGCAATGCCCCATCAATGCGACAACAAAGAACACCGCCCCACCGGCACCAGCAAGCTCCGCGTGACACCACCCAGCACCCATTCCAGCAAGCGGCTATGCCCGAACGCACCGGCAACAATGACATCGGCATGCTGGTCGTTGGCAATACCTTGCAACTGTTTCGCTTCATCGCCATGGGATACCGCTGTCACTGCCGTGGCGTCGATGCCATGGCGATGCAACCATGCGCAAACGTCGTCGAGTCGATTGTGGGCAGCGTCCTGCTCGTTGGCATAATCGAGCTCGACCACCACCACCTGCGTTGCCATTTTCAGCAACGGTAACGCGTCGGCGACAGCGCGCCGGGTTTCACGCGTATCGCTCCAGCCAATGAGCACGCGTTGCAGCAACGGTGCTGCTGGCGGCACCACCAGCAATGGTCGCCCTGCCTGCATGACCAGATCATCGAGATTCAAACGCCGCTGCACATCGGCTATATCCGGCGCAGTACTTGCCACGATCAGGTCGGCGGCGCGTGCGGCGCGCGCAATGTAATCGGCGATCGACGAGCATGACAGATTGCCTCGCCATGACAATGCACCGACAGAGCCCGCCAGCGCAGTGCGAAACTGCTGTTCGGCGGCCGCCATTTCGGCCACGATCAGCTGATCGTTTTCGGCAAGCAAGTCGCCGCAGATGTAGCCGTCACCAACCACCATCTGCATCGGCTGGCACCCTGCAATACCGATCACGGCCGCATCGAAACGGCGCGCCAGATCCGCCGTAATACGCAGCACGTCGGTATTGGGCTGGCCGAGTTCAAGCTGAACCATCAGGGTTGAGTAGGTCATAGCACACTCCTCATAACAAGTCGTTGTTCCCGGCCGGCAGACCGCATCAGTCACATCAGTCACATCAACCGGCAGCGAGGGAAAAGTCGATTACTACCCGTGATGGTACCTCGCCCTTTTCGAGCCGACCAAGAATCTGGTTGATCGCCGACAGCGGCTGCAATTCGACGACGGCCTTGACCTTGCCGGAAGCGCCAAAAGCGAGCGCCTCGTTCATGTCCTGACGCGTGCCGACAAACGAGCCACGGATCGTGATGCAGTTGGCCACCACGTCGAATAGTGGCGTCGGGAATTCGCCGGGTGGCAGGCCGACCAGGACGCAGGTGCCGCGCTTGCGCGTCATGCCGACGCCTTGCTTGAAGGCGATCAGCGATGGTGCCGTGATCAGCACGCCGTGCGCACCGCCGTCAGTGGCCAGCCGGACCGCTTCCACCGCATCGCCTTTTTTGGCATTGACGACGACATCGGCACCCAGCTTGGTCGCGTGGGCCAGCTTGCCATCGTCGATATCGACCGCACACACCAGCAGGCCCATGGCCTTCGCATACTGGACCGCGAGATGGCCGAGTCCACCGACACCGGAAATGACGATCCACTGACCGGGGCGGGCAGCCGTTTCCTTGATGCCTTTGTAGGTCGTCACACCCGCGCAAATGAGCGGTGCCGCGTCGACCGCCGACAGGCCTTCCGGAATATGGGCGACGTAATTCGGATCGGCCAGGATGTATTCGGCAAAGCCGCCGTTCTTGGTATAGCCACCAAATTCGGCCTCGGCGCAGACGGTTTCCCACGCGGCCAGGCAGTGCTCGCAATGCCCGCATGCCGAATACAACCACGGCACGCCGACCCGTTCGCCTTCGCGCACGCTGGTGACACCGGCACCGAGCGCCACCACAATGCCGATACCCTCATGACCCGGGATAAAGGGCAGCGCCGGCTTGAGCTGCCAGTCACCATGCATCGCATGCAGGTCGGTATGGCAGACACCGCACGCCTCGGTCTTGACCAGAATCTGGCCTGGTCCCGGCGTCGGGATCGGGCAGGCTTTTATCACCAGCGGCTGGCCGAATTGCTCCACCACCGCTGCTTGCATCGTCTTGTTCATGGACTACCTTTCTTAAAAGGGAAAATCAGGCTGTATGGCGCTTGACCCAATCGACATACTTGTCCATCCAGGCCTGCAGGAAGGGTTTGCTGTCGGGACCGATATTACCGGTCTCATCGAACAGGCTGTCCTTGGCCTGGAGGAAGGCTTCCGGCTGCCCTAACGTCGGAACATCCAGATACGCCAGCACGTTTCGCAAATGCTGTTGCGCCATGGCGGTGCCGATCGCTCCCACCGACACGCCAAGCACGCCGGCGGGCTTGCCGGCCCAGACACTCTGGCCATACGGACGCGAAGCGTGGTCAATCGCATTCTTGAGCACGCCTGGTAGCGAACGGTTGTATTCGGGCGTCAGGAACAGCAGGCCCTGCGCCGAGGTAATCGCGGCCTTCAGGCGCAGCACGGGCGCGGCCTGATTGGCATCATCATCTTCGTTGTACAGCGGCAGGTCGCCGATTTCGAGCTGGGTAAAAGTAAATTCCGGCGGGGCCAGCCGGGCGATGGCGGTGGCCATCCTGCGATTGAAAGAATCTTTACGCAAGCTGCCGACAACGACGGCGATCTGAAATTGACTCATGATGTGTTCTCCGAAAAAGGTTAGCGAACGGCAGGGTCTTGCGGAAAATCAGCCCCGCGCGAGACAGCTTCCCACGCGGTAAATTCCGTGCGCAGCAAGTCGAGTTTTTCGATCGCGCCGTCGTAGGCTTGGTTCCCCAGTAGCAGCCGGTGCGGCGGCTGCGCGGCCGAGACGGCGGTGATGATGGCGTGGGCGGCACGCTTCGGATCGCCCGCCTGCTTGCCCGACGAGGCCCGCACCTGTGCGCGCCAGGCACCGGCCGTGGCGACGTAATCGTCGATCGAAACGGCACTCTCGTTGGCCGAGCGACCCGCCCAGTCAGTGCGAAACCCGCTCGGCTCGACCAGCATGACCTTGATGCCGAGTGGCTCGACTTCCTGCCACAACGCTTCGGACAGGCCCTCGACGGCATACTTGGTGGCGTTGTAATAACCAACCGCCGGGAACGAACGCAAGCCACCGATCGATGAAAGATTGACGATAAAGCCGGCACGCCGCTGGCGCATGCCCGGTAGCACGGCGCGAATCATGCGGCTCACGCCGAAGAGATTGATCTCGAACATGCGCCGGACCTGCTCTTCATCACTTTCCTCGACCGCCGCAAAATAGCCGATGCCGGCATTGTTGACCAGCACATCAATACGGCCGAAGTGGACCATGGCCGCCTGCACGGCGGCATCGACCTGGGACTGGTCGGTCACGTCCAGCGCCAGCACCAGCGCATCGCCCAGCGCGGCCAGGTCGCTGACATCGGCCGGATTACGGGCGGTCACGACAGTGCGATAGCCTTGTTCCAGTGCTTGCGTAGCCAGTTCGCGGCCAAAGCCGGTCGAGCAACCGGTGATGAACCAGACCGGGGTATCGGAACCAGCGTGACTATTTATTTTTGAAACCATATTCAATTCTCCGGTGGGGCCGGGCGCGATCATGCGGGCCGGGCCAACATCTGGTGCGCAGGGGCGCACAAGCATCCCGCACACAATGCGCAGATTGGCGGACAAGGTCTGTACGCTGCCTCGCATACCCCTCTGGCAGACCCTGTCATTGGCAACCGAAACACTTCTGAAAGCGGCCAGGTCAGCTATTTTTGAAGACCGTAAGAAGGCGGTAAGAAATGGCTGATAAGGTTCACCGCGCGTTGGTTTTTATAACGTCAGAAGCGGCGTAGCTCACGTTCAAAAAAGCAGCACGGCAGCATTCACATAAAAACAGGAGACAAAGATGGAAGACAACCTCGTTGAACGGGTGATGGCCAATCCCAACTACCAAAAACTGGTAGCGACACGCTCGTCCTATGGCTGGACGATGACCTGGCTGATGTTAATCGTGTACTACGGTTTCATTACGCTGATTGCTTTCGATAAAGAATTGCTGGGTGCCAAAATCGGTGCTGGCGTCATGACGTGGGGCATGCCAATCGGCCTGTTCGTGATCGTTTTTACCGTCATCATCACCGGCATTTATGTCCGACGCGCCAATGACGAGTTCGACACGCTGACCGCAGCCATTCGCAAAGAGGTTCTGTAATGCCGACTATCAAACGCCTTTTCATGGCCGCAGCGCTGCTCGCTCTGGCTGGTACTGTCTATGCTGCCGGTCCGGATCTCGGTCAGGTCGCCAAGCAACCGACCAACTGGACTGCCATCGGGATGTTCAGTGCCTTCGTCATTTTCACGCTATTCATTACCAAGTGGGCCGCTGCCAAGACCAAATCGGCCTCGGACTTCTACACGGCCGGCGGTGGCATCACCGGCTTCCAGAACGGTCTGGCGATTGCAGGTGACTATATGTCAGCAGCGTCGTTCCTCGGTATTTCGGCTGCCGTGTACCTCAATGGTTACGATGGCCTGATCTACTCGATCGGCTTTCTGGTCGGCTGGCCAATCATTACCTTCCTGATGGCAGAACGCTTGCGTAACCTCGGTCGCTTCACCTTTGCCGACGTCGCCGCCTATCGCTTCCAGCAAGCACCGATCCGTATCTTTGCGGCATCCGGCACGCTGGTTGTCGTGGCGTTCTACCTGATCGCGCAAATGGTCGGAGCGGGTCAGCTGATCAAGCTGCTGTTCGGTCTGGAATACTGGATCGCCGTCGTCGTGGTCGGTAGCCTGATGATGATTTACGTGCTGTTCGGCGGCATGACCGCGACCACCTGGGTGCAAATCATCAAGGCGGTGATGCTGCTGGCGGGTGCCACTTTCATGGCCTACATCGTGATGCAGCAGTTCAGCTTCAGCCCGGAAGCCTTGTTCGCCAAGTCAGTTGAAGTCCATACCAAAGGTCAATCGATCATGGGCCCGGGTAACTTCATCAAGGATCCGATCTCGGCAATTTCATTCGGCATGGCACTGATGTTCGGTACCGCTGGTCTGCCGCATATCCTGATGCGCTTCTTCACCGTCCCGAATGCCAAGGAAGCCCGCAAGTCAGTGTTCTGGGCCACCACCTGGATTGCTTACTTTTACATCCTGACCTTCATCATCGGCTTTGGCGCAATCGTTCTGGTCAGCACCAATCCTGAATTCAAGGATGCAGCCGGCAAACTGTTGGGCGGCAATAACATGGCAGCGATTCACCTTGCCAAAGCGGTCGGCGGCAATGTGTTCCTCGGCTTTATCTCGGCGGTCGCTTTTGCCACCATCCTGGCAGTAGTCGCCGGACTGACCTTGTCCGGCGCGTCGGCGGTATCGCATGATCTGTATGCCACCGTCTTCAAAAAAGGCCAGGCAACCAGCGCCAGTGAATTGAAAGTATCCCGCATCACCACACTGTGCCTGGGCATCATCGCTGTCGTACTCGGTATCGTGTTCGAGAAGCAAAACATCGCGTTCATGGTGTCGCTGGCGTTTGCGATTGCCGCATCGGCCAACTTCCCGGTCCTGTTCATGTCGGTACTGTGGAAAGACTGCACCACACGCGGTGCGACCATCGGTGGCTTCATGGGCTTGATCACCGCAGTGGGCTTGACGGTTGTTTCGAAGTCGGTCTGGGTTGACGTCTTCGGTTACGCTGACGCAATGTTCCCGTACACGTCACCGGCGCTGTTTTCGATGACGGCCGGTTTCGTCGGCATCTGGCTGTTCTCGATCACCGACAACAGCGAGCGCGCTCGCCTCGATCGCGCTGGTTATCCGGCTCAGAAAGTCCGTTCGGAAACCGGTATTGGTGCCTCGGGTTCTTCAGGACACTGATCCACGCAGCATTCGTTGACAAAAAACCCCGGGCGTAATCCCCGGGGTTTTTTTATGCCCGAACAGTTCCGGTAGCACCTGATCGCCATTGAAAGCGATGCAGCACACATACTTCCCAGCGGTAATCTGCGATCCTTCAGGCAATAGTACGAGCGTGCCCTACCCCGACCCGGATATTTCTACCGTGGCGGGCTTTTTCGTTTGTGCGACAGCGCTCTGTTAAGATCGCGCCCGCTTGACCGGAACAGAACCTCTTTTCGGCGAGCACCGCTGTCAATGATGGCGATTTACCTGGATTTTCACCATGCAACTCATTCTTTCCGCCGGCTCGATTCTGGCCATTGTTCTTTGGGGCCTGCTATCACCGACCTCCCTGAGCGCCGTATTCGACCAAGCGCTGGCTTTTATTACCCATGACTTTGGATGGCTGTACCTCTGGGTGGTGCTGGCGCTGGTCCTCCTGACGTTGTACCTGGCGTTCAGCCGTTACGGCAACATGAAACTGGGCAAGGAAGACGATGAACCGGAATTTTCGGTTCCCGCCTGGTTCGCCATGTTATTTGCTGCCGGCATGGGTATCGGACTGGTGTTCTGGGGTGTGGCAGAACCGATTTCGCACTATGGCACGGCACCACCGGGCTACCTTTCCAACACGCCAGCCGCCGCCAACGCCGCGATGCGCTACAGCTTTTTCCACTGGGGCCTGCATCCTTGGGCGGTCTACAGTATCGTCGCGCTGGCCATCGCCTTCTTTCAGTTCCGTCGCGGGCAACCGGCACTGGTTAGCACCTCGATTGAAGCACTGCCATGGAAACTGGCAAAAAAATCTGCCGTCGTGGTCAATGTGCTCGCGGTCATTGCCACCGCATTCGGCGTCGCCGCCTCGCTCGGAATCGGCGCATTGCAAATCAATAGCGGGCTCAGTGCGCTTTTCGGACTGCCGGTCAGCGATACGTCGCAGGTCGCCATCATCGCCATCACGACCGCGTTGTTCATCACTTCAGCGGTCACCGGCGTGGAGCGCGGTATCAAATGGCTCTCGTCGATCAATCTGATCCTGGCTGCACTGCTGGCGCTGGCCGTCTTCGTGGTCGGACCGACGGTTGCCATCATCAACACCTTTACCAATACGCTGGGCAGCTACCTGAGCGAGTTCGTCAACATGAGCCTGCGCATGACCCCTTTCAGCGAAGGCAACTGGGTCGGCGGCTGGACTATTTTCTACTGGGCCTGGTGGGTTTCCTGGTCGCCATTTGTCGGCCTGTTCATTGCCCGCGTGTCACGCGGCCGCACCATCCGCGAATTCATCATCGGCACCGTGCTGGCACCGACACTGGCTGCCTTCGTCTGGTTTTCGGTCTTTGGTGGCACCGCGCTGTATCTGGAAATCTGGCAGAACGTGCCACTGACCGAAGCGGTCAAGCTCGATGTCTCGACAGCGCTGTTCACGATGTTCAATGCGCTGCCATTCGGCATGCTGATGTCCGGCGTGGCGACCGTGCTGGTGATGGTGTTCTTCGTCACCTCGGGTGACTCCGCCACGCTGGTGCTCGGCATGATGAGTACCGGCGGCAATCCGAATCCGCCGAACAAGGTCAAGATCATGTGGGGCGTGCTGGTGGCAGGCATCGCGATCAGCTTGTTGCTGGCCGGTGGTCTCAAGGCCGTGCAAACTGCAACGATTGTCTTCGCGCTGCCCTTCACGATTGTCATCATGCTGATGGCCTACTCGCTGTGGCGCGCGATCCGCGAAGACTGGCTGGTAGAACAGAAACAGGAAAAACTGTTGCGCCAGAAAATGCGTGCGATGACGGCATCATCCACAACGGCGTCCTGAGATGGCCATCGAACTATTGGTGCTGTTAGGTAAAAGCTTCCTGTTCGTGCTGGCGGCGCTGCTGCCGATTCTCAATCCGGCAGCCACCGCGCCGATCTTCCTGAGCCTGACACAGGGCGCATCGACCAAGACGCGTGCGCTGCTGGCGCGCAAAATTGCACGCAACATGTTTGCGCTGATGGCCGGTTCGATGCTGGTCGGCTCGTACGTTCTGGAGTTTTTCGGCATCTCGCTGCCGATCGTCCGGGTCGGTGGCGGGCTGATCGTCGCGGCCAATGCCTGGCGTTTGCTTAATGCCAGCCATGTCACCGACGATCGCCGCACCGAACTGGCAGACCAGTATTCGAATGAACAAACACTGCGCCAGGCGTTCTACCCGCTGACCTTCCCGATCAGCTGCGGGCCGGGATCGATCGCGGCAGCCATCACGATCGGCGTTTCGCTCAATGACCAGCGCCTCGCGCTGTCGCTGGCGCGCATGAGCGGCGGCGTGCTGGCACTGCTGGTCATCGCCTGCTTGCTGTATCTGGCGTTTCGCTATGCGCAGCGTCTGCTCAAACCACTGGGCGAAGCGGGCACCGTGATTTTCATGCGGCTATCAGCATTCATCTTGATGTGCCTTGGCGTGCAGATTGTGTGGGAAGGCGTGAGCGAATTGTTGCGCAGTTTGCTGGTGCCGGTGGCGGGCTGAGTGGGGTCGGTGCAATGCCCTTCGGTTATTGCACCCTACGGCTGATCCGGCCGGTGGTGAGAAGGACACACTGACACATCCACCCTATCAAAACATGGCAAACAGGTCGACGGGGCTTGTTGAAACCCCCTATCTAAATTAGAATCATTCTCATTGGAGGAAAATCCAGCCCGATCAGTAGTGTTGCCCCACCTATTCCCATGCCATCAAGTACTTCCTGCCGATCATCCATCGCCCGACATGTCCCGCTGCTGAGCAACACCCGCATCGTGCTGTTCAGTTTGCTGATTCTGTCTGGCTGCGGCGGAGGCGGCAGCAGTAACACCGCAATGACTCCCGCAGTGGCGTCTCCCTCGACGATGACTCTCAGTGCGGCAGCGCTGCTGGGCCAGAAAATCTTCAGCGATACGTCGTTGTCGGCGTCCGGCCAGATGGCTTGCGCCACTTGCCATAATCAGGCCAACGCCCATGCGCAATCGAACGACCTGTCGGTGCAACTCGGCGGTACCAATCAGCAAATGCCGGGCACGCGCGCCGTCCCGTCGTTACGTTATCTGAACTTGCTGCCGTCTTTCTTCTTTGCCAAAGATGGCACGCCGACCGCCGGTTTCAATCGGGACGGCAGTGCCGCGACGCTGACCGAGCAGGCTCGCGTGCCGTTGCTGGCCGCGCATGAAATGGCCAACATCAGCGCCGTCGATCTGACGGACCGTCTTGCCAAGGCAACCTATGTCGAAGAATTCCGCCAGGTATTTGGGAGCGACATCCTGAGTGCCCCCGAACAGACAGTCGATCGCATCGGTTTCGCGTTGCAGCAATACCAGAAAGAGGACCACGAGTTCTTCCCGTTCGACGCCAAATACGACCAGTTCCTGGCCGGCAAAGTCGCGCTCAACAGTACCGAGTTGCGCGGGCTGGCGCTGTTCAACAATCCCGCCAAGGGCAACTGCGCCGCCTGCCATGTCAGCGCGCGAGGCACCGATGGCAGCCCGCCGCTGTTCACCGATTTCAGCTACGACAACATCGGTGTACCGCGCAATCCGGCCATTCCAGCCAATGCCGACCCGGCCTATTTCGACCTCGGCCTGTGCGGCCCACTCCGCAGTGACCTGAGCAGTCGCACCGATCTATGCGGTGCCTTCAAGGTGCCGAGCTTGCGCAACGTCACGACCCGTAAAGTGTTTTTCCATAATGGCCGGTTCACTAATTTGCGCGACGTGCTCGGCTTTTATGTCCGGCGCGATACCAATCCGGAGGAATGGTATCCGCGTGCCGCCGACGGCAGCATCGACAAGTTCGACGATCTGCCGGCCGCCTACAAAAAAAATGTCAACACCACCGAAGTGCCGTACAACCGCCTGCCCGGCATGGCCCCGGCCTTGTCGGCGCAGGAAATCGACGACGTGATCGCCTTTCTCGGCACGCTCAACGATGGTTATCAAATCACCCCTTAACTTTCCATCCACACCATGAAACGCAATCCTGCTGCCCGCGCTGTCGCGCTCGCCTTCTGTACCCTTCCAATGCTGGCGCATGCCAGTGAAGCTGATCTGATGCAACGCCTCGACAAGCTCGCGGCCGAACTGGAGCAGGTCAAGGCTGAACTAGCCGCGACCCGCAAGAAAAGCGACGCCGTCGAAGCCCGCCAACTGGCTGAGCCAGCGCCCGTAAACACAAGCGAGGTCAGCCTGCGCAGCGAACCACAAACCGTCCTGTCCGGCTATGGCGAAGTCAATTACAACCGTCCGACCAAAGATGCCAGCGCCGCCCAGACCGATGTCCGGCGCGCAGTCATCGGCATCCAGCACCGCTTCGATGCAAAGACCAAGCTGGTCACCGAATTCGAATGGGAACACGCCGTCACCTCGGCCACCGACAAGGGCGAATCCGAAGTTGAACAGCTCTACATCGAACGCGAATTCGACAATGGTTTGCGCGCCAAGGTCGGCCTGTTCCTGATGCCGACCGGCCTGCTCAATACCAACCACGAGCCGACCGCGTATTACGGCGTCGAACGCAATTTCGTCGAGACGGCCATCATCCCGTCGACCTGGCGCGAAGCCGGTATCGGCCTGTCGTCAACGCTGGACAACGGCCTGAGCTGGGACCTCGGTCTGACCACCGGATTCGATCTGGGCAAGTGGGACGCTGCTGCCGCAGAAGGACGCGAATCGCCCTTGGCCAGCATCCATCAGGAAGGCCAGTTGGCCAAGTCGCGCAACCTCAGCGGCCATGCCGCACTGAACTGGCGCGGTGTACCGGGCCTGCTGCTGGGCGGCTACGTCTTCAGCGGCGAAGTCGCGCAGGGGGCCGCCAATTTTGCGGCACCCAATTCACGCGTGATCTTGTGGGATGTGCATGCCCGCTACACCCCCGGAAAATGGGATCTGGCGGGCGTGATTGCGCGCGGCACGATCAGCCAAACCGGTACACTCAATGCGACCTTCTCCGGCAATCCGACGCCGGTGCCGTCGGCATTCGATGGCTGGTATCTGCAAGCGGCTTATCAGGCCTGGAAATCATCGGACTACGCCTTCTCGCCGTTCATCCGTTACGAGCAATTCAACACCGCACACAGTTATGCCGGACAAGCCCAAGGCGTCGGTGTCGCGGCAGGGCCAACTGAAAAAGTCGCCACCGCCGGAGCCAACTTGCGCGTCGGTGAAGGCGTCGTGCTCAAAGCCGACTACCAGAAATTCCAGACCGACCCGACCCGCGACCGCCTCAACCTCGGCATGGGTTACGCGTTTTGAACCACGCGACCGGGAGTGTGCTGCTTGGCTGTACGTTACTGGCCAGCGGCAGCGCTTTCGCCACGCAATACCTGACGGCAGAAGAAGCCCGGCAGGTCCTGTTCGCCGACGCCACGGCGTTCAAGGCGCAGCCGCTGGAGCTGAGCGCGGCACAAATGCGCGAGGTGCAACAACTGGCCGGTCTGCCGGCACGCTCGGTGCAATGGCGTGTCATGTCGGCATGGCGTGGCGAGATGCTACTGGGCTATGTCGTGCTCGATGACGTGATCGGCAAATACGAACTGATTTCGTATGCAGTGGCACTGAACCCCGATGCCACGGTGCGACAAATCGAGATCCTGACCTACCGCGAAAGTCACGGCTTTGAAATCCGCAGTCCGGCCTGGCGCAAGCAATTCGTCGGCAAGTCGGCGCAATCTGGCCTGACGATCGGCGAAGGCATCAGCAACATCAGTGGCGCAACGCTCTCATCGAATCACGTCACCGATGGCGTGCGCCGCATCGCTGCGGTCGTACAGGTCGCCCTCAAAAAATGAAGTGCCGTGCGCAACCGTGGCTGGGCACGCTGGTCGATATCCGGATCGCCGATGAGCTCGAACCACGCCAACTGGCAGCGGCGTTCGCAGCCGCGTTTGATCGTATCGCCACGGTGCACCGGCTGATGAGTTTTCATGATGCCGATAGCGATGTCAGCCGCCTCAATCGTGCGCCGGTCGGTGTGCCTGTTGCGATCGATGCCCACACGGCACGCGTCATTGCCTGCGCGCTGCAACTGCATGCCGACAGCGACGCCTTCTTCAATATCAGCTGTGCGACCCAACTGGCGCGATGGGCGTATTTGCCGTCCCCCCCACAGCCCTTGCCAACTTACTCCGCAGCCGATTGCGGATTGCTGCTGGAGGCCGATGGCTGCCTGCGCAAAACACGCGATGTGCTCATTGACCTCGGCGGAATCGCAAAGGGTTATGCGGTCGATGTGGCCATCGCCGCCTTGCAGCAAGCCGGCATCACCTCGGCCTGCGTCAATGCCGGTGGCGATGTGCGCGTGCTCGGCACGACGCCGTTTGCGATCGCGATCCGCGACCCGATCTCCCTCACCGGAAGCACGGTCACGATCGACCTGACGGAGGCCGCACTGGCCACCTCGGCCACCTATTTTTCGGCCAGGCAAATCGGATCGCGACACGTTAGCGCGCTGGTCGATGGCCGCAGCGGTGAGGCGATCGACACGCGTCACAGTGTGACCGTGCAGGCAGCCGATTGTTTGCACGCCGACGCGCTGACCAAGGTGGTCATGGCCAGCGGTGATGTCCGGCATCCCTCACTGGCGCGTCATGACGCGCAGGCTTTTCTACTCTGACCAATGCGCCCTCCCAAAGCCACCTTGCATCATCCGTCGCGCAGCATCGCCACGCCCATGCCGATGGAACGCTGGCAGCGTCGCGCCGTTTATCTGACGATCGTGCTGCTGACCCTGAGCGGATTGTTGTGGCTGGCCGCGCATTTTTTTCTGCGGCCAGTCACCGAGTTCGGTGAATCAGTCAGTCCGCTCGAACCGTGGTCGATGAAGCTGCATGGTGCTGTCGCGATGGTGATGCTGTTCCTGCTCGGCAGCCTGCTCAACAACCACATCCGACGTGGCCTGCGGGCGCGGCGCAACCGCAGTTCGGGCTGGAGCATGATGGTGATGACGGCCTTGCTGGTGCTGACCGGGTATGGGTTGTATTACGTCGCTGGCGAGGTATCGCGACCGCTGTGGTCGTGGGTGCACTGGATCATCGGGATTGGCTTTGTAGCGGCATTACCAGTGCATGTGTGGTGGGGGCGCAGGCACAGGAGCTGACACAATTTGCGTCCGCTATTCGTTGCTTTTATGCAGAGTGCTTTAGCGGTTACGCATAGTCCTCAATCATCATCATTCAACGCCTTTCTGGACTCGATCAATGCACGGTCCCGACGCAGTTCGGTCTGGAGCTCTTCTTCGGTAGGAAGCAGTGCACGATATCGGCTAGCGAATAATTGCGGACTATCAGCGAGCAACGAATAGCGGGCCACTGCATCGTTACGCTCCGAGCAAAGTATCAGTCCGAGCGTTGGGTTATCTCCCGGCTGGCGCAATTTCTGGTCGCAAACGCGTACATACATGTCCATTTGGCCCACATCCTGATGTGAAAGCTTGCCCACTTTTAACTCAACGAGTACAAAGCATCTCAACAGAAAATTGTAGAAAACCAAATCGACAAAGCAATCTTCACTCTCAATACGCAAATGCTTCTGGCGCGCCACGAATGCAAACCCTTTGCCCAACTCCAGCAAAAAATGCTGCAACTGGTTCAGTAATCCTTGTTCCAGATCTTTTTCATACAAAGTCGCGTGTGTGCTAGCGCCCAGGAACTCAAGAACGTAAGGGTCACGAATATAGTCACGCGGATCTGCTGACGCATCGCACGCTATCAGTCGGTCCGCCTCCGTCTTGACAGACTTCTGGTCCTGACTCGACAGCAGTCGTTCAAAATAAAGCGTACTGACTTGCCGCTCGAGTGCCGCAACACTCCAGTGTTGCGCGATAGCTTCCTGTGCATACCAGTGACGCGCCTCGATTTTTTCTATGCGCATCAGCAGACGGTAGTGGGACCAGCTCAATTCGCTACCTGCCGTGTAGCGAATCTCATCAGCACGATAAGTCTGGAAAAATTGCCGAAAATTGCGAAGGTTGGCCAACGAATAGCCTTTGCCGAATTGCGCAGTTAATCTGCGCGACAGCAGCTCGAGAGTACCTTTGCCATACGCTGCGCGCACCGCACCGCTTTGTTCCTCTTGTACGATGAGTCGACCAATTTGCCAATAGGCCTGGACCATCGCATCGTTCACTGTCCTGCGCACTTCGTGCCGCGCCGTCACCAGCAAATTGCTAATCTCTTTGAAGAGGCGATCAACCTGCTCAGTTGCAGTGATTGCCGATGTGGAGCTGCTCATTATTTCGCTCCGTCCGATGCCGTGCAGAGAAAACTGCCTCAGCGAAACCAAGAGTATAAGAGCGTTATTCCGGTGGACTTTTCAAGGCATCAAGATGGCGTCACTTCAGTTGGAGAAATACATACATCTCTGAGCGGCAAACAAATTTCGTGGCTGACTACCCCCCCCCTCTGTCAGATAAAAAAGACACCCCTCACGGCAACTCACAAATACTGCAACTATGCCCCTTGCAGTTATGCAGCACGCTATTGCGAATCCGCCGCGTGCTGGTGCCCTGCCCGGCAACGCCGTTGCCGGCCAGTCGTTCCGCACCGGTGCGTGGCTTCCAGGTATCGGTAACTTGCAGACTGACGCGCGACGCATTCAACGCCGGACGCGCGATAGTTTGCTGCTTGCAGTACGGGCATTCCATCTCGGTATGCAGGTCACTGACCTTGAGCATGCGCTCGAAAATGCCTTCGCATTCGCTGCAGTGGATGTCATAGAACGGCATGATGATTTCCTTGAAAAAATGAGGCGACAAGGTCACCGACCTCGCCGCAATACGGACCTGTTACGGCTGCTTGCGACCCCAGTGGGCGAGGTCGTTGAGCATGCCTTTTGGCGTGATGTCCTGATCGAAAATCTCGGTCGGGATCGACACCGTGCAGGCACAGTTCGGAATATCGACGATGCCGCCGATGCGACCTTCGACCGGTGCGGCCGTGAGCAACATGTAGGCTTGCGGTCCGGTGTAGCCGAAGCGGGTCAGGTAATCGATCGCTTTCAGGCAAGCCTGTCGATATGCTACCGTTGCATCGAGGTAGTAGTTCTTGCCGTTCTCGACGCTGATGCCTTCGAAAGTGATGTACTTGCTGTAGTGTGGCTTGACTACGCTAGGCAAGAAAATCGGTGCGGTCAGGCCGTACTTGGCCATGCCGCCCTTGATCAGATCGAACGCCACATGGGTCGCGCCATCCATCTCGATCGCGCCGCAAAAACCGATTTCGCCATCGCCCTGCGAGAAGTGCAAGTCGCCCATCGAAAAGCCTGCGCCCTTGACATAGACCGGGAAGAAAATCCGTGTGCCGGAAGACAAATCCTTGATGTCGGTATTGCCGCCATGCTCGCGCGGTGGCACCGTGCGCGCCGCTTCGGCGGCCATCCGATCAAAGGCCGAACCGGTCACGCCACGCAGGACCGCCGTCTTCGGATCCGGTGGTTTGGCCAGGCCGAGTTTGGCCAGTGGCGCTTCACGACGATTCCATTCATTGAGCAAATCCATCGACGGCAGACAACCCATCAGACCCGGATGGGTCAGTCCGGCAATGCGCACACCAGGGATATGGCGCGAGGTCGCGTACAAGCCCTTCAAATCCCAGATCGCTTTGGCTGGCTCCGGAAAATAATCCGCCAGAAAACCGCCGCCATTGGACTTTGCAAACACGCCCGAAAAACCCACTGGCGTGATCGGTTTGATGTCGAGCAGATCGACCACCAGCAAGTCGCCCGGTTCGGCACCTTCGATATAGAACGGACCGGTCAGCGGATGGGCGCGGGTCAGGTCGACATCGCGGACATCGGCGACATCGTCGTTGTCATGAATCTGGGCATCAAGGAAGTCGAGTGATTCAATGATGATTTCTTCACCCGGTTTGACGCGCGACAGGAATGGAATATCCGGATGCCAGCGGTTGTGACCCAGTTCAGGTTGCTCGGCCAGTGGGACGCCCGGTTTGATGGTGAAGTGCTGCATGGTTGCTCCTTGTTGGGTAACAAAAAATGGGAATCAGGAAGACGAATCAGGAGGAAGGAAACGCGCCTGCAAAGCAGCCGGCCTGATAACCGCCACTGACGGTGTCATCCTTGATCGTGGTGCACACCAGCTTGACCCACTCGTCCTGCTGCAGCACGGTACCGTCCGGCAGCACGCCGCCGGATGCCGTGAACGAGAGCAGGCAGACCGGGCAGGTTTGCGCCGAAGACGCACAGCGCGCCTTGCCGCTGTCGGTGAATCCGGCGGTGCCGAATTTGTTGTAGTGCATGAAGCCAATCATCGCGATTCTCCTTGTGCAGAAAAAAATCAGGTGTTCGGGGTGTTCGGAATTCCGTCGATCGGGCATTCCGGTGTGCCAGCCGTCGACCGCGTCAGTGCTTCCGATTGCGCCCGCGCAGCTTGCGGATTGTTGACCCAGGTCTTGTAGAAATCGAACGGGCAATCGGCCTTGCCTGCCGGGTCTTCGCCGGAATTGATGGTGCCGGTGTAACCACGGTGCAGCAGCTTGTACAAATGGTTCTGTGATTGCCAGTTGCGGCGCGCATCGCGGATGCTGCTGACCGACAGTTCGGCGTAGTTGATGCCCATTTCTTCGGTACCGCATTCGCCCAGCGTGCGACCGTCGTAGCCGACCAGTGCCGAATGACCGAAGTACGAATACACGCCATCGAAACCCGTCGCGTTGGCCACGGCCACATAGACGTTGTTCATGAACGCCATCGCCTTCGAGACCAGCACCTGCTGCTCTTTCGACGGATACATGTAGCCCTGGCAGCGCACGATCAGCTCGGCACCTTTCATCGAACAGTCGCGCCAGATTTCGGGGTAGTTGCCGTCGTCGCAAATGATCAGGCTGATCTTCAGGCCTTTCGGGCCGTCGCTGACATAGGTCGTGTCGCCCGGATACCAGCCTTCGATCGGCGTCCACGGCATGATCTTGCGGTACTTCTGCACGATCTCGCCCTTGTTGTTCATCAGGATCAGCGTGTTGTACGGGGCCTTGTTCGGGCGCTCTTCGTGCTGTTCGCCGGTGATCGAGAACACGCCCCAGACATTGGCCTTGATGCAGGCAGCGGCGAAGACATCGGTCTCCGGGCCGGGGATGGTGGACGCAGTGTCATACATCTCTTGCGCGTCGTACATGATGCCGTGGGTCGAGTATTCCGGGAAAATCACCAGGTCCATGCCGGGCAAGCCGGTTTTCATACCGACCAGCATCTCGCCAATCTTGCGAGCATTGTCGAGTACCTCGGCACGGGTGTGCAGGCGGGGCATCTTGTAGTTGACCACTGCAACGCCGACGCTGTCGTTGCTGCTGGAAATATCACCGTGTCTCATTCGAACTCCTTGATTAGATTGCGTACAACTCAATGATCATTTTTGCTTGCCGCCCTGGACTTGGCGCGGGTTGGTGGGGCATTGCGCCGTCGTTCACACCGACTACACCGACAAATACTTGCTAATGGTCGGCGCATCCACATTGGCGCGCGTGTCTTCATAAACAAAACGCCCCTTGTCGATCACCAAAAACCGGTCGGCAATGTCGAGCGTAAAACTAAGCACCTGCTCGGAAACAACGATGGTCAACTGGCGCATCGTGCGAATCTCTTTCAGGTTGCGTGCGATGTCCTTGATGATCGACGGCTGGATGCCTTCGGTCGGCTCATCCAGCAGCAGCACTTTCGGGTTGGTCGCCAATGCGCGGGCAATCGCCAGTTGCTGTTGCTGACCACCCGACAGGTTGCCGCCCTTGCGACTGCGCATGTCATAGAGCACCGGGAACAACGCATATAGTTCTTCGGGCACCTTGCCGCGCGCCTTGGCCGGCAGGCCGGTCTGGATATTTTCCAGCACGGTCATGTTGGAAAAAATCATCCGGCCCTGGGGCACGTAGGCGATGCCGCTCTCGACGCGCTCGAAGCTTTCCATGCCGCCGATTTCCTGCTGGCCGATGCGGATGCTGCCGCTGCGCTTGGGCAGCACGCCCATCAGTGTCTTGAACAGCGTGGTCTTGCCCATGCCGTTGCGCCCCATGATGGCGACGATTTCATTTTTCTCGACGTGGAGGTTGATGTCGTGAATGACCTGGCTCTGGCCGTAGCCGGAAACGAGATTGGTGATGCTCAACATGGTGTTTCCTTTCGGGCTTAGTGACCCAGGTAGACTTCGATCACTTTCGGATTGGCCTGCACCGATTCCATGCTGCCTTCGGCCAGCACTTTGCCCTGATGCAGCACGGTGACCCGGTGTGCAATGCTCTTGACGAATTCCATATCGTGCTCGATGACCAGCACCGAACGACCCTGGCTGATGCGGCCCAGCAGCTCGGCCGTCTTGCTGCGCTCCGAGACACTCATGCCGGCGACCGGCTCATCAAGCATCAGCAATTCCGGCTCCTGCATCAGCAACATGCCAATCTCCAGCCATTGCTTCTGGCCGTGCGACAACAGGTCGGCCTGCTGATGCAATTGCTCGCTCAAAAAGATGTCGGCAGCGACTTCATTGACGCGGGCGATGACATCGGCCGAGCGCTCGAACACCAGCGCACCGAAGACCGAACGACCTTTCGGAAACGACATTTCGAGGTTGTCGAAAACGCTCAGGTTTTCGTAGATCGACGGCGTCTGGAACTTGCGGCCCACCCCGGCACGGACGATGTCGTACTCGGCCATTTTGGTCAGTTCGCGTTCGTTGAAACGGATGCTGCCGGAAGTGGCCTGGGTCTTGCCGCAGATCAGGTCGAGAACAGTCGTCTTGCCAGCCCCGTTCGGGCCGATCACGACATGGACTTCATTGCGGTTGACGTACAGATTCAGGTTATCGACTGCCTTGAAACCATCGAACGAAACAGTCAGGCCTTCGACCGCCAGCACGGGCCGGTGGGTATTCTTGACGCCAATCGGTGCGTTACTCATTTGACAGTCTCCAGTTCGGCGGCAGGTTGAACACTGGATTGAGGTGCAGGTTTGGCGCGAGCTTTCGGCAACCATTTCGCCAGCAACGGACGGCCATGCGACTCATATAATCCGGCGATGCCGTCCGGGAAATACATCACCACGGTGATGAACAAACCGCCCATCAGGAATAGCCACAGTTCCGGCAGCGTTTCGGAAAAATACGTCTTGCCGAAGTTCACCAGCAGCGTGCCGTAGATCGCACCGAGCAGCGACATGCGACCACCGACGGCGGCGTAAATCACCATCTCGATCGATGGCACGATGCCGACAAACGACGGCGACATGAAACCCACTTGCAGCGTGAACATCGCGCCGCCGATGGCCGAGAAAGCCGCCGCCACACAGAACACGAAGATCTTGAAACTGGCCACGTCGTAACCGGAGAAACGCACACGCTCTTCCTTGTCGCGCATCGCCATCAGTAGCCGACCCAGTTTGGAAGTGAGAATGTAGCGACCGAACAGTACGCAGACAAACAGCAGGGCGACCGTGACGAAGTACAGGATCAGCTTGGCCGAATCAGTGCGAATGTCCCAGCCCAGCATGGTCTTCAGATCGGTGATGCCGTTGACACCACCCGTGAGGCCTTGCTGACCGACGATCAGGATGGCGAGAATGGCGGCGACGGCTTGCGTGACAATCGAAAAATACACGTCGCCGACCCGGCGCTTGAACATCGCCACACCGAGGATGAAAGCGATCAGTGTCGGTACCGCAATGACCAGCAACAGGGTCAGGCCGAGGCTATGAAACGGCTGCCACATGGCCGGCAACGAGGTGATCTGGTTCCAGTCCATGAAATCCGGGATACCGGGGGTCGACTGGATTTTGGTGCTGATCGGGTCCGACGCTTCGAGCTTGAGAAACATCGCCATGCAATAGCCGCCGACGCCGAAGAACACGCCCTGACCGAGGCTCAAAATACCGCCATAACCCCAGCACAGCACGAGTCCAACGGCGACAAAAGCGTACGACAGATACTTGCCGACCAGCCCCAGACGAAAGCCATCGAGCAGCAGCGGAAACACGACGAGCAGCAGCGCGCCCAGCACCAGCAGGCCGATGGCACCCTGCCGCCCTCCCAGTAATTTTTCGTACAGTGTGTTCATGGTCGGTCCTTGGAGGTAAAAAACTACTTGCGGACTTTGGAAGAAAACAGGCCTTGCGGACGCAGCATCAGAATCACGATCACTGCCGACAGCGTGAGTACCTTGGCCATCGATCCGGACAGGAAGAACTCGGCGGTCGACTGGGTCTGGGCAATCGAGAAGGCTGAGGCAATCGTGCCGATCAGGCTTTGCGCGCCGCCAAACACCACCACCAGAAAGGTGTCGACGATGTAGAGCGAACCGCTGGTCGGGCCCGTCGACGCGATGGTCGTGAAAGCCGACCCGGCCACGCCGGCCACACCGCAACCGAGGGCAAACGTGGTGCGATCAACCTTGCGGGTATTGATACCGACCGCGCCGCTCATCAAGCGATTCTGCATCGTGGCGCGGACCTGCAAGCCCCAGCGCGAACGGAACAGCAGCAGGAAAATACCGCCGGTCATGATCACCGTCAGGCACATCATGAAAGCACCGTTGATCGGGATGTCGATCGTGTCGGTCGGCTTGAACGAACCCATCAGCCAGTCAGGCAAGGTGGCGCTGACTTCCTTGGCACCAAAGATCGAGCGGAAAGTTTGCTGCATCAGCAGGCTCAGGCCCCAGGTCGCCAGCAAGGTATCGAGCGGACGTTTGTAGAGGCGGCTGATCATCAGCCGTTCGGTCAGGTAGCCAACACCGTAGGCGGCGACGAATGACAGCACGATCGCCAGGAAAAAATAATAGGGCTGGAAAGACGGTGCGTATTTTGTCGTCAGTGACGACAGGTAATACGTCATGTAGGCACCGATGGTGAGGAACTCGCCATGCGCCATGTTGATCACGCCCATCTGTCCGAAGATGATGGCTAGTCCGAGTGCCATCAACAGCAGCACGCAAAAAACCGACAGGCCGTTAAAACCCTGCATCGCGAAGATGGCGCCGAATTCAGATAACCACTCCATGGTGACTCCCGTTGATGCTGCGTAAGAAATTGGGTGATGCGGTACCACCGCGTCGGGTGGCCACGAAGAACCGTGCCCACCCGACGCATGACGCAGGTTACTGATAGCCCTTAGGGAACGGGTTCGGCTCGATCAGCTCCGACTCGTAGACCACCTTGAACTGGCCGTCTTTCTGTGCCTGGCCGATGCGGGTCTTGCTCCACAGGTGATGGTTTTCATGGACCTTGACGTAGCCTTCCGGTGCCGTTTTCAGCTCCAGTCCGGCGGAGGCGGCGATGACCTTGTCGACATCGAAACTACCGGCTTTCTCGACAGCCGCTTTCCACAACCACGGGCCCAGATACGCGGCCTGCGTGACGTCACCCATCACGGCATTGGCACCGTATTTGGCCTTGAAGTCCGCCACGAATTTCTTGTTGTTCGGGTTCTCCAGGCTCTGGAAATACTTCATTGATGCGTAGAAGCCTTCGACGTTTTCGCCACCGATACCGAGCATTTCATCTTCGGTGACCGAGATAGTCAGCAGGGTCTGGGTCTTGGCGGTCACGCCCGCGGCCTTGAGCTGCTTGTAGAACGCGACATTGCTGCCACCGACGACGTCAGTAAAAATCACGTCCGGTTTTTTCAGCTTGATCTTGTTGATCAGCGAGCCAAACTGGGTGTTGCCCAGCGGGTAGTACTCTTCGCCGACGACCGAACCCTTGATCACGTTCTCGATATGTTTGCGTGCAATTTTATTGGACGTGCGCGGCCAGATGTAATCGGAGCCGACCAGAAAAAACGTCTTGGCTTTCTTTTCCTTGGCGATCCAGTCGAGACCGGCCAGCACTTGCTGGGTCGCTTCCTGACCGGTGTAGAACACGTTTTTGGATTGCTCCAGACCTTCATAGAAAGTCGGGTAGTACAGCAAGCCGTTTTCTTTTTCAAAGACCGGCAACACCGCTTTGCGCGAGGCTGAAGTCCAGCAACCGAACACCGTGGCAACGCGATCGCTGACCAGCAATTTCTTGGCTTTTTCAGCGAAGGTTGGCCAGTCGCTGGCGCCGTCTTCCTGAATGATCTTGATCTTGCGACCAAGGATGCCGCCCATCGCATTGATCTGATCGATCGCCAGCCGCTCTGCCTGGATCGAACCGGTTTCGCTGATGGCCATCGTGCCGGTTGCCGAATGCAACTGACCGACCGTGACTTCGGTATCGGTAATGGCCAGCTTGGTCGTATTGATTTTCGACGTCGCCAGGGATTGGGCAAAGCCCATCATCGGCAATGCCAGCGTGGAGGCAACAGCCAGACCCATGAGAACCTTGCGGCGCTGGGCAGACTTGATATCGGCAGGGGAACGAGTTGACATGCAGTGCTCCTTTCAGATGGTGGTAGTGCGGAAAATTGATGCGGAAAATTCGCTGGCAAGCGGGATTGTGCGAGCGGCATCACCACGTTCTGGTGTTGCCTGTCTGGAAAGCGTTTTGCCTTGCGACGTAGATTAGGAGCTGCGCCGCGGTGCAGCAATACGTCGTTTGACGTAAGCGCCCTGACCGGCCGACGGTACCTTGGCTGACCGCGCCCGCACTGCGCACCACACCAAGGCAGAGCGCATCCATCTCAGTGCGCCATGGCGCACATCACGCACGACAACGTGCATGGCACCGTGACCCGGCATGGTTTAAAACTTGCTACTGCACCGGGTCCCTCACCTCCCGAGAATCCCGTGTCAACGGCAGCCCCCCAACGCATCATCAAGATTCGCCGCGACTACAACACGCTCGTCGCCAATGAAACGCTGGAGGACTACGCGTTGCGCTTCACGCCGCGCGCGTTTCGCAAGTGGTCCGAATTCAGCTTGGCCAATACCGCCATGGGTGCCGTCTCGTTCCTCGCGCTTGAAGCAATCGGCGGTGCGATCACGCTGAGCTATGGGTTCACGAATGCGTTCTGGGCCATCCTGTGCGTGTCGGTGCTGATCTTCCTGACCGGTCTGCCGATCAGTTATTACGCGGCCAAATACGGCGTCGACATGGACTTGCTCACGCGTGGTGCCGGCTTCGGCTATATCGGCTCGACCATCACGTCGCTGATCTATGCGTCGTTCACGTTCATCTTTTTTGCCCTCGAAGCGTCCATCATGGCGCAGGCCGTGCAGCTGTATTTCGGCTTGCCGCTGGCGCTCGGTTACATCGCCTGTTCGCTGCTGATCATCCCGATGGTGGCGTGGGGCATCACCTGGATCAGCCGGTTGCAACTGTGGACCCAGCCAGTCTGGATCGTGCTGCTGGTGCTGCCCTACGTCTGCGTGCTGTACAAGGAGCCCACCGTACTGAACGACCTACTGCATTTTTCCGGCCGTGCTGACGAGGGCGGCGCGTTCAATCTGGCGCTGTTTGGTGCTGCCACAGCGGTGGCTTTTGCCTTGATCGCGCAGATCGGCGAGCAGGTCGACTTTCTGCGTTTCCTGCCTGAAAAAACGCCGGCCAACCGCGTGCGCTGGTGGTCGGCCCTGCTGCTGGCCGGACCCGGCTGGATCGTGCTGGGTGCGGCCAAGATGCTCGGTGGCGCACTGCTGGCGTACCTCGCGATCCAGCATCAGGTGCCGCTGGAGCAGGCCATCGAACCGACCCGGATGTATCTGGTGGCGTTCGGCTACGTGTTCTCGAATCCGGCCTGGGTGCTGGCAGCGGTGACGCTGTTCGTCGTCGTCTCGCAAGTCAAGATCAACGTGACCAATGCGTATGCCGGTTCGCTGGCCTGGTCAAATTTTTTTGCGCGCCTGACGCACAGCCATCCGGGTCGCGTGGTGTGGCTGGTCTTCAATGTCCTCATCGCCATCCTGCTGATGGAGCTGGGCGTATTCGAGGCACTCGAACGTGTGCTGGGGATGTATTCGCTGGTACCGATCTCGTGGATCGGTGCGGTGGTGGCCGACCTGGTCATCAACAAACCACTCGGCCTGAGTCCGCCGCAGATCGAATTCAAGCGCGCCCATCTGTATGACATCAATCCGGTCGGCGTCGGCGCAATGCTGGGCGCGACGCTGCTGTCGGCCGTTGCGCTGGCAGGATCGTTCGGCGCGATGGCGCAGGCACTCGCACCGTTCATCGCCCTGGGCAGCGCGCTGCTGCTGGCCCCGCTGATCGCGATCGCCACACGCGGACGCTACTACCTCGCGCGCGTTGACTCGTTGCCACGCGACGGACTGGTCACGCACCGATGCGTCATTTGCGAGAACACGTTCGAGTCCGAAGACATGGCGCACTGCCCGGCCTACCAGGGCGCGATCTGTTCGTTGTGCTGCACGCTCGACGTGCGCTGCAATGATCGCTGCAAGGTCGATGCACGCGTGCCCGAACAGCTGATGGCAACCTTGCCCGGCAAGCTGGCCCGCCGTCTGCAAACCCGCCTGAGCCGCTACCTGATCATCCTTGTCTTGCTCGGCAGCGGGCTGGCGCTGCTGCTGTGGCTGCTGTATGCACAGGAACTGACAACGCTGTCGTCGATGGCCGGGCACGACCGGCTCGGCTGGATTTTCCTCAAGCTGTTTTGCAGCCTGCTGCTGTTGACTGGCGTGGGCGTCTGGTGGCTGGTGCTCACCGCCGACAGCCGTCGCATCGCGCTGGAAGAGTCGGAACGCCAGACCCAGTTGCTGTTGCAGGAAATCGCCGCGCATGAAAAAACCGATGCCAAACTGCAGCGAGCCAAGGAATCGGCCGAATCTGCCAACCTCGCCAAGACCCGCTTCATCACCGGCATGAGCCATGAACTGCGCACGCCGCTCAACAGCATTCTCGGTTACGCGCAAATCCTGCAGTTCGATCCGGCCATGCCGCCACACCGCAAGGACGCGATCGACGTGATCCATCGCAGCGGCAACCATTTGCTCAGCCTGATCGACGGCTTGCTCGACATCGCCAAGATCGAAGCCGGCAAGATGCGGCTCGAATCCGACGAGCTGGCGCTGCCGGCGTTCCTCGAACAGATCGTCCAGATGTTCGCGCCGCTGGCCGCCGAAAAAGGCCTGACCTTCGCGTTCGTCTGCAGCAGTCGCCTGCCCGATGTCGTGCGCGCCGACCACAAGCGGGTACGCCAGATCCTGATCAATTTGCTCGGCAATGCGGTCAAGTTCACCGATACCGGTTCGGTCACGCTGCGCCTGAATTACCAGCGCGACATGGCGCACTTCTCGGTCGAAGACACCGGTATCGGCATGACGGCCGACGAAGCCGAGCGCATCTTCCACCCGTTCGAGCGCACCGCCAGCGCTGATTTGCGCGCCGCCGCCGGCACTGGCCTGGGCCTGACCATCAGCAGCATGCTGACCCACATCATGGGCGGCGAACTCACGGTCACCAGCACGCCCGGCAGCGGCAGCTGCTTCCTGCTCAAGCTCTATCTGCCGACCATCCACGCACCCCGTGCGGCGCTGACGCTGGCCGATCCGCTGTCGGGTTACCTTGGTCCGCGCCGGCGCATCCTGATCGTCGACGATCAGGCCAGCCAGCGCACGATGCTCGCGCAGATGCTCTTGCCGATGGGGTTCGCGATCACCGAAGCCGACAGCGGTGCCGCTTGCCTGGCCAGCATCCGTACCGAATTGCCCGACCTGGTGCTGCTCGATATCGCGATGCCGGTGATGGATGGCTGGGCGGTCAGCCGCGCCATCCGCGACCTGAACCTGCCCGGCACCACCACCCTGCCGATTCTGATCGTCTCGGCCAATGCCTTCGATCTGGCGGCGGGTCGCGCCGGCTTTCCGTGCCATGACGGCTTTGTCGTCAAGCCGGTGTCATTGCTGGAATTGCTGGCCAAAATCAGGATTCATCTGCGTCTGGAGTGGATTGCCGCACCAGTGCCGGCGACCGCCTTGACCACGACGGTGGCGACGCAGCCATCACTCGACGACCTGACCGCACTACTCGAACTCGGCGCGATCGGCTATGTCAAAGGCATCCTCGCCAAACTGAGCGAACTGGAACGGCGCACGCCTTCCCAGCTCGCCTTCACCACCGAACTGCGCGAACTGGTCAGGCGCTTTCGCCTGAACGACTTTGCCACCCGATTGAAAGAAGCCATTCGCGATGCTCCCCCTGCGCCCTGACCAGCATGTGATCCTGATCGTCGACGATGTACCCGAAAATCTGGCGGTGCTGTCGGATGCACTCGACGAAGCCGGCTACATGGTGCTGGTCGCCACCGATGGGGCCGGGGCGCTGGAGCGGCTCGGCTATGTCACACCGGACCTGATCCTGCTCGATGCGGTGATGCCCGGCATGGACGGATTCGAGACGTGCCAGCGCATCCGCGCCCTGCCCGGTGCCAGCCACATCCCGGTGATCTTCATGACCGGGCTGACCGAAACCGAACACGTGGTGCGCGGCTTCGACGTAGGCGGCAATGACTACGTGATCAAGCCGCTGCAACCACGCGAAGTGATCGCCCGCATCGTTGCCCAGTTGCGCAGTGCCAGTCAGATTTCGCTGGCCAACACGGCCAGTGAAGCCAGTGCGCATGCCGTCATCGTGCTCGACCGGCAGGGCCAGCCAATCTGGCAGACCAGCAAGGCGCTGGCCTGGATGGAGCAGTATTTTCCCGGTGACGACACGACGACGCTGCCACCGTCGCTGCGCAGCTGGATAATTCAACACCTGACGCAGGCCAGTACGGATCCGGGAGCAGTGCCACCGCTGCGGGTGCAGCAGCAGGACGGCGCGCTCTGCATCCGGTTTTCGCACGGCGAACGCAGTGGCGATTTACTGCTGCTATTCGACGAGTCCGCGCCCGTCAAACCAGCGAGCCCACCGATGGACGGCTACCAGCTGACGCCTCGCGAGCAGGACGTGCTCGCCTGGCTAGCCAAGGGCAAAACCAACCGCGACATCGCCGACATCCTCGGCATGAGCCCGCGCACCGTCAACAAACACCTCGAACATATATTCGTCAAACTCGGTGTCGAAACCCGCACGGCAGCAGCGGCATTGGTGGCACGCCAGCCATGATCCGTCTTGGCGAGCGCCGGCGGTGCAATGCCCTTCGGTTATTGCACCCTTGTATGCTGTTTTTAACGGTTGATTTTGATTAGATTGATGTGGCATCAAAGATATCGGAAAGAGCG
>NZ_JASJWR010000006.1:0-157771 GCF_035019065.1 Actimicrobium sp. CCI2.3
GGAGTGAGCCGCCTGCGCGGCTCACGGCGGGACGAAAAGGCACTCGCTTGCAAGCGAGTGAGCGGCCTGCCGCAGGTAATGCCATTCAGTTGAGCCCTGAACGTTATTTTTTATGCGCGATCTATTAAAAAAAGATTCACAAGCTGTTGACGCTTCGCCCTCATGCATTTTTCATTGCCACGCGAAGTCGTAGCTGACAAATAAATGACAATTCATGCCACTGTAATATTAGATTTTTATACTCACCGGTAGTCAGGCTTCTCCCTGATCTGCCGGTACCCATCGGCTGCCATTGCACCCAACTGTGGGAAATAAAAAATGTCCGATCTGCCGCAAGCCTCCCGTCGCCAGTTACTCAAATTTTTGGGCTGCGCTCCCATGCTTCCTTTGGGCGCTTTTGCGACCACGTCGTTGCTCGCTGGTTGCGGCGGCACGAATTCGTCGGTGGCACCGTCGATTACCGACTTCCTGTCAGTATCGTTTACGTCAATGCCTGCACCGTCACTGGCGATTGCCAAGGAAATGGCAACGACTACCGCGGGTTCCAGCATGAATGTGCTATACGCCGACAGCACGACGGTCAGTTACAAGTTGTCCTATCAGCCGTTCTTCATTACCGGCGACATGGTGTCCAATGGTGCCGGTGGCACCATTCTCAGTGGTGGATATGTCGATATCAATAATCGACCAATTATCGATCGTTCAGCAGCAGGCAAGACGCCACAGTTTTTTTCAGATGCACCGGACGGTACCTCGCTGCTATCGCTGGCTAGCCCAACGATCACCGGCCTCAAGGGAAAAGCCGTCTTCGCCGTCGTTCAGTTCGAATACACCACCCGCGATCAGGCAGGTGTCAGCCAATACGGCAGACTACCCTCCCCGATTGCCGTGCTGACGCTGGATCAGGATCAGACCACCGGCAAGCTGACGCTGGTCAGCTATCACAACGTGAATACGTCCGGCGTGCATGGCCTGTGGATTACTTGCGGTTCCAGCCTGTCGCCGTGGAACACGCATCTGTCGAGTGAAGAATACGAGCCGGATGCAACCGTTGCCGCGACCGATGCACAGTTCAAGGCATTCAGCCAAAACCTGTTTGGCAGTGAAACGGCAGCCAATCCCTACCACTATGGCCACCTGCCGGAAGTCACCGTCAACCCCGACGGCACCGGTTCGATCAAAAAGCATTACTGTCTTGGCCGCATCTCGCACGAACTGGTGCAAGTCATGCCCGACAACCGCACCGTCCTGATGGGCGATGACGCCACCAACAGCGGCCTGTTCGTGTTTGTCGCCGACCGCGAAAAGGACTTGTCGGCGGGTACCTTGTACGTCGGCAAGCTCGGCACCGGCTTTTCGATTGATCCGGCCGCAGCCGGTGCCGCGATCACCTGGATCAATCTTGGTCACGCCACCAGCGCGGAAATTGAAGGACTGGCCAATTCACTGAAGTCCACCGACATCATGACTGTCGTGACGACCGATCCCGCCGATGCCACCTTCACCAAGGTGTTCACCAACGGCACGGCCAACTGGATCAAGGTCAAGCCCGGCATGGAAAAAGCGGCGGCCTTTCTTGAAACACATCGTTATGCCTACCTCGCCGGTGGCAGCATGGGCTTCTCGAAGATGGAAGGCACCACCGTCAACATCAAGGACAAGATCGCCTACTCGGCGCTGCAAAATATCCAAGACTCGATGATCAGGACCGGCAAGGGCTGGAACGCAGCCAGCGGCATTGCCCTCGACAAGGCACTGGTGGCCGGCGGCATCATGGCCCACACACTGACCGGCGGACAAAAAGACCTGGGCGGCGCGGCAATCAACAGCGAATGGATGCCGGTGCAGATCAAGGCCTTGCTGATGGGTGAAGATATCGCTGCCGATGCATTGGGTAACAAAGCCAATCCAAACAAGATCGGCAATCCGGACAACATCAAGTTCTCGGAAGCCATGCGTACGCTGTTCATCGGCGAGGACAGCGGTTCGCACATCAACAATTTTGTCTGGGCCTACCACATCGATACCAAGGTATTGTCACGTCTTCTGTCGATGCCTTCCGGTGCCGAGGCGACCGGTCGGCATGTCGCCGACAACATCAATGGCTGGACCTACATCATGAGTAATTTCCAGCACGCCGGTGACTGGAGTTCACTACATGCGATCGTGCAGCCAACGCTTGATCCGCTGGTGCGCAACAATTACAAAGACCGTTACGGCGCAGCCGTCGGTTACCTGACTGCCGACCCGCTGAACATGAAGTTATCGAAGAGCTGATGCAAGTCAGTGCAGCGCAATAAAAAATGCCCGGCAATTGCCTTAATGCCGTTCAGTTAAGCCCCGAACGGCATTTTTTATGCGCGATCTGGTTGTAAACAAATTCGCAAGCTGTTAACGTTTCGGCCTCATGCTGGCCATGGATGGCACCACGTTACGTACCGCCAATAGCGTGGCTAACCGGACCCATTTCGGCGCTCAAGGATATGCCGGTGGCACGGTTGCGAGTTACCCGCAGGTGCGGGGCGTGACGGTGACGTCGATACCGACCCATCTGGTCGTCGATGCCACATTCGGTCCGTATGAAATTAACGAAATGCGATTCGTGGCCTGCTACAGCAGGCGCTGGCAAATCGAAACGAGTTATCGTGAATTGAAACAATCGATGATGGGTATGGCGCTGACCATACTCAGTAAGACCGTCGACGGTGTCATGCAGAAGATCTGGAGTGCGTTGACCGCCTATAACTTGATCCGTCTCGAAATCGCTAAAGCCGCTTTGGAGGCAAAGTGTGCGCCGACCGATATCAGTTTTATTCGCGCCTTTTACACCATTCATTCAGGCGCTTCGACGAACGCATAGCGCGTCGCCCTGCCCTGCCCGGTCCGAACAACTTTCCCTGCTCGCACCAGCCATTCCAGCCAACGCTTGGCGGTAGCAGAACTAGCTCGGTGGACGTCGCCCCTCCCTGACCAGGACGATGGCGTTCGCGCAAGACTTTCAACAGATTATCGGTAGGCAACACGGTATCGCTCCTGGAATCGGCTCATATTGGCTCGTATCAGCTCATAGTGAGCTGATACGAGCCAATATGAGCCGATTTAAACGATATGAGCGGATTCTCCAGGCCGGATGTCATCAATCCGCTCCTCCAACCCGAACAACGACAACTGCGTTCCCGGCTCCTCCTCCTCACCCAATCGCACCCCCGCGCCCAGCAACCGCACAGCCTGCTCACGCCGTCGAAACCCGGTCTCCAGTAGTGAGCGCAGCATGTCGCGATCAATCGTAGTGGCGACGCATTCGACCGTGGTCTGGTGGAAGTCAGCGAAGCGAATCTTAATGTAGAGCTTGTGGATATGCCGTTCGGCCTGCGCCCGCTGAACCCGCACGATCAGCATGTCGATCAGCGGCTCGAGTTCGGCAGCGCAAGCGGCCAGGTCAGGCAGATCAGTGACGTAGGTTTCCTCAACGCTGACTGATTTGCGCTCGGAGGCCGGATTGACTTCGCGCTCGTCGATACCCCGGCACAGACTGTAAAGTCGCTCGCCAAATTTGCCGAATTGTTGCAGTAGTTCGGCACGCGGCCAACTGCGCAAATCGGCGCAGACATGGGCACCAAGCGCATTGAGTTTGGCAGCGGTGACCTTGCCGACACCGTGCAATTTCTTGACCGGCAAGGCAGCGACGAAGGCATCGATCTCGTGCGGTCGCACTACGAACTGGCCATCGGGCTTGTTCCAGTCGCTGGCGATCTTGGCGATGAATTTGTTCGGTGCGATGCCGGCAGAGGCGGTGATGCCGACGGTCGCTTCGATGCGGGCGCGAATCTCTTGCGCGATCAGCGTGGCGCTACCGCCATGCTGGGTAGCGTCGGTGACATCGAGATAGGCTTCGTCCAGTGACAGTGGTTCAACCAGGTCGGTGTAATCGCGATAGATTGCCAGAATCTGCTTCGAGGCGAGGCGGTATTTTTCCATCGCCGGACGCAGCACGATCAGACCGGGACAACGCTTGACCGCTTGCGCCGTGGCCATCGCCGAGTGCACGCCGAAGCGGCGTGCTTCGTAATTGCAGGTGGCAACCACACCGCGCTGGTCAGCGCGCCCGCCGACGGCCACCGGCAGCAGGCGCAGCGACGGATCGTCACGCATTTCGACGGCAGCATAAAAACAATCGCAATCACAGTGAATGATCTTGCGCTGGCGGGGTGGTTTCAACGGGATGTGCTGGATGGCATTGGGGCCTCATTTTAACGGCCTGCCGATAAAAAAACCGCCGCCCGTATTACGGGGCGACGGCTCGATGTGCCGCGTGCTGTCAGTTGCCGATGTTGGCTTTTGCACCTGCTTTAATATCCGCAGCAAGCCGTGCCTTGCGCTCACGCGCCGACGCACGTTTTTCGGCTTGCAGATCGGACTCGGCCAGCGCCTTGCTGTCGTTGTACTGCTCTTTGGCCAAATCTTTCTTCATCTTGGCGTCGTCCTTGGCGGCCGCATCTTCTTCGCGCTTCTGGACATACGGGTCGGCCGGCGGCGCGACTGATACCGCACCGCTAACACCGGCACCGACCACCGGCTTGGCCGGGCTCATCGGTGTGACGGCCACCGGCGCGGTGGTTCCCGCGTTGGAATTCACGCCGGCACCGACGGAGAGCGATTGCGCACCCGCAAAACTGGCGACTACGAGAATAGCTGAGCCGAATAGAACTTGAGTTGATTTCATCATGATGGAATCCTTGATCGAGGCATGCAGGCTGGACGACAATCCGTCCGGAAAAATGACCGGGTGAAATGAATTCCACGTTATTGCGGTCATGGCTGGTTGATGACTTCACCTTAGCAGAGGGTAATCGTCAGACCTCTTTCACCATTTTTTATTACATCTTCCCGGAGTGCCGGAACCTGCTCAGGGCGTGCGCGGTTTTTGCAGCAATTCCTTGAGCATCGCCATCCGGTCCTTCGGCGAGATGATTTCCGCTTCCGTTGGTACTGCCTCGCCTTCGTCGAGTTTCATTTCCGGGATAAAGCGCGACATCTCGCAATTGATACTTTCGCGCGCCCGCTTGCGGCGCTTGCACCAGCTCACGTGCAAGGTGCGCTGCGCCCGCGTAATGCCGACGTACATCAAGCGGCGTTCTTCCTGAATGCGTGCGCCCAGCGTCTCGAGCGGCGCATCAGGATCTCCCTTGTGCGGCAGGATGCCTTCCTCGACACCGATCAGAAAAACGTGCGGAAATTCCAGCCCCTTGGACGCATGCAATGTCGACATGCGGACCGCGTCCTGCTCTTCGTCTTTCCCTTCCAGCATCGTCATCAGTGCGACCATCTGGGTCAGTTCAAGCAGACTTTTTTCGGGTGCTTCGCCGTCCTTGCCGCCGGTGCATTTTTCCTTCAGCCAGCCGGTAAAGTCGACCACGTTTTCCCATTTGCTCTGCGCCTGGCGATCGTCGAAATTGTCGTACAAGTAGTACTCGTAATTGATCGCTTTCATCATGTCATCAAGGATCTCGGCAGCATCGTCGCCGCTGCCGTTCGCGCGCTCTTCGAGCTGCCGGATGAAATTGCCGAACTCGCGCAACGGCTTGAGCTGGCGATCCGGCAGCTTCGCGTCGAGCCCGCCCTTGAAGACCGCTTCAAACAGCGAGCATTGCCATTGGCCAGCGAACGTACCGAGTACTTCGAGCGTCGACTGACCGACGCCGCGCTTGGGCGTGGTCACCGCGCGGATGAAGGCCGGATCATCGGAGCCATTGGCGATCAGTCTCAGGTAGCTGATGATGTCCTTGATTTCGGCTCGGTCAAAATAGCTCTGGCCGCCCGACATCGTGTACGGAATACGTTCGCGACGCAGGGCCTTTTCAAGCACCCTGGCCTGATGATTACCGCGATACAGGATCGCGTAATCCGAAAATTTCGCCCGCCGTTCGAAGCGGTGCGCCGACAGCATGATGGCGACCTGATCGGCTTCGATTTCATCGTCCTCCATCGCCATGACCTTGACCGGATCACCGAGGCCGTGCTCGGACCAGAGTGACTTGTCGAACAGTTTCGGGTTGTTTGAAATGACGGCATTGGCGGCGCTAAGAATGCGCGTGCTGGAGCGGTAATTCTGTTCGAGCTTGATGACCTTCAGGTCCGGGAAATCAACCTGGAGAGTCTTCAGGTTTTCGATGGTCGCGCCACGCCAGGCGTAGATGGCCTGATCGTCGTCGCCCACCGCCGTAAAAAGCGGCTTCTTGCCCACGCCGGTGACCATCAGCTTGACCAGTTCGTACTGGCAGGTATTGGTGTCCTGGTACTCGTCGACCAGCAGATAACGCAAGCGTCGCTGCCACTTGTCGCGCACCGCTTCGTTACTGCGAAACAGTTCGACCGGCAGCCGGATCAAGTCATCAAAATCGACTGCCTGATAGGCCGACAGCGTGGCGACATAGCTGCGATAGATACGCGCGGCCTCGGCTTCTTCTTCATCGACGGCTTGCTTGACGGCGGTGTCGGGATCGATCAAACCGTTCTTCCATAGCGACATCGCACCCTGGATGCGACGGATCAATTGCTTGTCCGTGGTGATCGCCAGATCCTGCACCAGCGAAAAACAATCGTCGCTATCCATAATTGAAAAGCGATCCTTCAGCCCGAGCTGGCGCGCTTCCTGGCGCAGGATTTTGACGCCCAGCGAATGGAAGGTGCTGACCGTCAATTGCTTGGCCTGACGCGGTTGCTTGAGCAGTTTGGCGATGCGCTCCTGCATTTCCAGCGCAGCCTTGTTGGTGAAAGTCAGCGCCGCAATATGCTTGGGTTCGTAGCCGCAATCCTCAATCAGGTGAGCGATTTTTTGCGTAATCACGCGCGTCTTGCCGGAACCGGCACCGGCCAGGACAAGGCACGGACCATCGAGGTAATAAACCGCTTCGCGCTGCGGGGCATTGAGGCCAAACGAAGGGGTCGAGGACATGGAGTCAGTGAGATATCGGTGTGGGTTGCTGATTGTACAGACCACGTTTGGACGACGTCGACGTGCGCAACATTATGCTATTTTTGGTCAGGCAACTTGGCTGATTTCGGTAATTTCACCCTACGAGCACACATCGAAAAATGGTAAGCTTCGCGGGATTTTTAGCTCGATTCAACCCTCCCGCGCTAGGCACCAATGACTAATCAGTTTTTTGAAAAACCGATTTTAAACACGCCTTACGGCTATCCGTCCCGGCACTGGGAACTCGACAGCAGCGGTCAACCGACCCAGAAAATTATTGGAAGTCGTCGCAGCGCCGAATTCATTACACCGATCCCCAAGCCAAAAAAAAGCAAAGGCGTACTGCAGTTAACCACGATGACGTTCGACGAAGGACGTGCACAGTCACGATGCCGATGACATCGCTTGCTGGTTCATCGATACCGACTACAACGAAGAAAGTTTTTTTGTAAGACAGGCGTATTTTCTGGGTGCAAATGATCCGTACAAAGCCTTGAAGACAACGCTCAAAGCAGAGATCAATGCAGAAGCATGGGCCACCCTGAACAGTGAAACCTCACGGCCGTTTGCCGAACCGAAATCGGGACGGGTAGCGGTGAAGGTGATCAATCATTTGGGGGACGAAGTGATGAAGGTATTCAGGACTACCTGAGTTTGCAGACCAAAAATGATGCACGAAACAATTTTCAGCAGAGGAACGATATGGCGTTGATCGAAGGCTTCCGGGTTCAGAACTATCGCGCCTTGCGGGACGTGACGTTAGGCAGATTGTCGGCTCAAAAAACTGGTGCGCCGCTCACGCCGTTCACCGTTGTCATTGGAAAGAACGGCGTGGGCAAGAGCACACTGTTTGATGCATTCGGCTTTATCGCGGACTGCCTGACACATGATGTCGAGACCGCGTGCGATATGAAGGATAGGGGCGGCTTCGAACGGCTGCACTCGGCTGAAACGGATGCGCCGATTCGCTTTGAAATCTATTACCGTGAAGCCTCAGGCGAACGACCCATCACCTATGAGCTATCGATTGGACTCGATGACACGGGACGACCGTTCGTCGAGAGTGAACTGCTCAAGCAGCGTCGAAAAAATTCGAAGAGTGGTCAGCCGTTTCCGTTTCTGCGCTTGACGCGTGGCACCGGTCATGTATGGGCGGGCGAAGTCGCCGTGCAACTGGATGGCGAAGAGGATAACGGCAAAGAGGCTGTCGAATTAACTGACCTGCGTCAGCTTGGTATCGCTACGCTTGGTACCTTGAAAGAGCATCCACGCATCAAGCGTTTTCGCGATTTTCTCAAGGGCTGGTACCTGTCTTACTTCTATCCTGATGCTGCACGCAGCCTGCCTTCGGCCGGGCCGCAAAAGCATTTGAATAGCCACGGTGACAATATCGGCAACGTGGTGCAGTTCATGGAGCGCGAGCACAAAGCGCGTTTCGCGACGATCCTGCAACGCATCGCTGACAAAATTCCCGGCGTATCCAGCATCAGCACAAAGGTCACCGATGACAAACGCGTGCTGTTGCAGTTCAATGATGGCGCATTCGCCGATCCGTTTTTTGCACAGCAGATGTCAGACGGCACATTAAAGGTGTTTGCTTATTTACTGCTGCTCGAAGATCCCGAACCGCCTCCGTTCATCTGTATCGAAGAACCGGAAAACGGCCTGTATCACAAGCTGCTGGAAACCCTGGCGATCGAATTTCGCGCGCATGCGACAGGGAAAAAGAACGCACCACAGATTTTTGTTACTACTCACCAGCCGTATTTTGTCGATGCGTTGTCGCCTGAAGAAGTCTGGATTCTGGAGAAGGGGATTGATGGCTACTCGACGGTACGGCGCGTGTCCGACATGGAAATTGTGCGCAATCTGGTAGCCGAAGGATTGCCACTCGGCGGCCTTTGGTACAGCGACTATCTCGATGCGAGGTAGCCATGCACATTGAAATACTGAGTGAGGACAGTTCGGGAAAAAAACTGCTGGAAGCCCTGATGCCTCAATTGCTAGGTGTACAGGGCGAACCGCATACATGGCGCATCAATGCTTACAAGGGAATCGGAAGAGTCCCGGCAGGGTTGACTGCGAAGGGTGACGCGGCAAATCGCATTCTGCTTGACCAGCTACCCAGGCTTTTGCGTGGATACGCAATGACGCCGGGGTACGAAGCAATTGTCGTTGTAATGGATGCCGATGACCAGATTCCCAAAGTCATGCTGGATAAATTGAATGCACTTGCGTTGAAGTGCAATGCTGCGGAGATCACCCGATTCTGTCTGGCCATCGAAGAGACAGAAAGTTGGTACTTGGGTGATAGGGAAGCTTTATTGAAAGCGTATCCTCGCGCCAAGAAAGATGTGCTCGTCCGCTATGTTCAAGACAGTATTTGCGGCACATGGGAGCTCTTGGCTGATGCGGTATATCCAGGAGGAGCGGCAGCCGTCAAGAAAGAAGGTTGGCCGCTGCCTGGTCAGATCAAGCACGAATGGGCAGAAAAGATGGGGCCGCTCATGGTCGTCGAGCGCAATGTATCTCCCAGCTTTGGAAATGTGTGCGCACAACTGCGACACCTTATTAGCTAATCAAGGCCTGCCCATGTGCTCGTGCCGAAGACGCCTTACTTCAGCACGACACCATCCGCATCACGCAACTCAACCGGTCCCAATTTGAACGGCTCGAATTGCGGTGCGATGCTGGCTTTGTCGCCTACCGCGATGACGATCATTTTTTTTGGTTGCAGATACTTGGCGGCGACTGCCTGCGCCTGTTTCGCGGTGACGGCGGCATAACGTGCGGGCAATCCGACGTAGTAATCGCGACCCAGGTCGTAGATAAAAATATTGGCCAGTGAGGCACCAATGGCCTGATTGGTTTCAAAGCGTCCCGGTAGCGACAGGATCTGTGAATTGCGCGCATTGGTTATCTCGGCCGCTCCCATTGTTGCGCCGGTCATGCCACGGATTTCCTTGAAAATTTCTGCTACGGCCACGCCCGTCACGTCGCTGCGGATGCTGCCGGCAACGGCAAATGGTCCCGGCGCACGGCGATAGTCAAAGCCGGACGTGGTGCCGTAGGTGTAGCCTTTTTCTTCGCGCAGGTTGCTGTTGATACGGCTGGTGAACAAGCCGCCGAGCGCAGCATTCATCACCTGCAAGGCGTCGAAATCAGGCGTCTTGCGAGCGGGGCCAAGGACAGCTACGCGGATCGCGGTTTGCGGCGCGCCGGGCTTGTCGACGAGGATTAGTCTTGCGCTGGTCGGCTGGGCCAATCCGAGCGTTGCCTGCTCGCTGACCACGCCTTTCCACTCGCCGAAGCGAGTTTCGGCCAACGCTGTCAGTGCCTCGCGGGTGATGTCGCCAGACACGACGAGCGCAGCATTGCCGGGAACGTAATGCTTCTTCCAGAAACCGTCGAGGTCGGCACGACCAGTGGCCTTGACCGCGGCCTCGTCACCGAGTTCGGACCTGCCGTACGGATGCACGTCACCATACAGTGCGGCCAGCTCGACACGGGTTGCGACGGCGGGTGCATTCTCGCGTTCCTGACTGAGATCACCGAGCCGGCTACTCCGTGCGCGCTCGATTTCTTCGGCCGGAAATGCCGGGTGCTGGACCATATCGGCCAGCACATCAAGCGACTGGCTGAAGTTGGCTTTGAGCGACATCACCGATACCATCGAGGCATCGGCATTCGACCCGGTCATCATGAACGCACCAAGCTGCGCGAGTTCATCGGCGATCTGCGGTGCGCTTCGACTGGTCGTGCCTTCCTCCAGCATGTGTGCGGTAAAACTGGCCAATCCCGGCTGCCCGGCAGGGTTCGCGCCAGAGCCGCTGCGCAATACCAGTTCGGCAGCCACAAGCGGCAATGCCGGATTGAAGTTGTGGATCACCGTCAAGCCGTTGGCGAGCGTGAAGCTGTCGCCCGTGGGCAGCGTGAACGGTTTCAATGGCTGGCCCTTCGGTACTTGCCGACGCCATGGCTCATCCTTGTTCAGTGACGTGATCGGTTCAACCGGTCCTTTCACGACCGGCGGTGTCGGCACTTCCGCGCCAAGTTGTTTCTGGCCCGGCATGCCGTGCACGACCACGCGGGCATTTGACGCCAATTGCGCGTTGATGACGTGCTTGACGTCGGCAGCAGTGACTTGACGGTAGCGCTCGATGTCCTTCGCCAAATAGCCGGGATCACCAAGGTACTGGTTGTACTGATTCAGTTGGTTGGCCAGACCTTCGCCACCGACTTTTTCGAGACGGGTCAGCATCGCCGTTTCGATAGTGTTGCGGGCGCGCGCGACTTCCTTGTCATCGGGACCATTCTTGCGTAACAGCTGCAACTGCTCGTCGATCGCCGCTTCGATTTCTTTGACATCGTGACCCGGTCGCGCGGTCACCGAGACCACAAACATCGAGGTCAGCGCGTTCGATCCCTGCGAGGCACTGACTTCCTGCGCGATCTGCTTGTCATAGACCAGCGACTTGTAGAGTCGGCTGGATTTTCCGCCTCCAAGGATTTGTCCGGCAATCGCCAGCTCGGCATCACCCGGCTGGTACGCCGGCGACGTCAGCCAGGCCATGTAGACCCGTGGCAGCTCGATCTGATCGGTCACGACGGCTCGTCGCTCGCTGGTGATGGCAGGCGTGACGACAACCGGCTTCGTCAGTTCGGGACCGCGCTTGAAAGAGCTGAAATATTTGGCCACCAGTGCCTTGGTGCGGACCTTGTCGATATCGCCGACGATGACGAGGCTGGCATTATTGGGTCGGTAATACTGCGTGAAAAAGTGCTTGATGTCGCCCAGTTTGGCGGACTGGATATCGGCATGCGAGCCCATGATGCTGGCGTAGTACGGGTGCGTCTTGGGAAATAGCTGGTGAAACAGGGCTTCTTCGACGATGCCATAGGGCGCGTTTTCGATGCTTTGGCGACGCTCGTTGCGCACTACGTCAATCTGGTTGGTTAGCGCAATCTGGTCGAGCACATCAAGCATGTAGCCCATGCGATCGGCGTGTACCCACAGTGCCAGTTCGAGCTGGTTCGATGGCACGGTATCAAAATAGTTGGTGCGATCGAAATCGGTACTGCCATTGGAATCGGTCGCCCCGGCACCTTCGAGCAATTTGTCCGCCTTGCCACGTGGCACGTGCTTCGACGCGGCAAACATCATGTGTTCGAACAAATGAGCAAATCCGGTCAGGCCGGGCGCTTCGTTGGCGGGACCGACGTGGTACCAGAGATTGACTGCCGTCAACGGCAAGCGGTGGTTTTCAACCAGAATGACGTCTAGCCCGTTGGGTAATGTGTATTTCTCGAACGGGACTTGCGGCACCGACAGGTTGACAGCATTCACCGCCTCCGCTGCTGACACTGGCGATGACAACACCGCGCATAGGACGAGCACTAAGGCGGGTAACGCCAGCAATTGGTGGGGTTTCATTGATTGCTCCGGGGATGTGGTGGACGCAGGGCTGGTGACGCCTTACCGACGGATTATGCCAGCGCTCTGCAGGGCGCGCAGCCAAGGCAGCTGACTGCTTGGACGCACGCCACCCCAAAGTTCGGCAGCGGTGCCATGCATGACTGCGCTGCAGCGGCTGGGACTGACGTGAATCAATCGAAGGATTAACTTTTGCATCAGAAAAAGGTGTGTCTGATTAACTTGACGCGCGTTGGAGATGCGCCTTTGCTTGCAAAGCAACCGTTGCGGCCCGATATTGATGCTTATATTTAACGCTCAATGAAATGGCACTCGCATGAAATTTACCCACTTGATCGAAATCAATGATCCGCTTCTGCCCTTGGTAGACATGCTGACGCGCGAGCAACTCTGGCTGGGGCTGGTATTGCGCGCCAAAGCACCGAAATTGTTTGTGCCCTATCTGGACGGCTGTTCGATCACGCACTCTTCCGATGTGGGGTTTTCACGCGAATTGCAGTACGGCGATCTGGTTATTCGCGACGAGGTGACACTGACACCGGTCCATACTGTCCATTACGCGATACCGCAACAGAAAGATATTGCGCCGTCGTCGTTGACCATGACTATCGAGGAACCGCAGCCAGAGTTGTTCTTTGTCCGGTTTTCGTATGAAGACAGCCAGCGTGAAGAAGATGGCTCCGTCGATGCGTTTTATAACGAATTTCGGCATTCAGCCTATCAGGAAGCAGATATCGACACGGTGCGCCTGATCCGTCAGATGGCACAGGATGGCGAACTGCACTGAACAGGATTCAGATATCCACCGGGTCGACTTCGACCGACCAGCGCGCCCTTGTTTTGATCTCGCGCAGCGCAACGATCCATACCGTGAGAAAGGCCTGTAACGCCGGACGCGAGGGCGATTCCACCAGTAACTGGGCGCGGTCGACATTGGCAACGCGCGTCATGGTCATCGGAATAGGATCGTTGATGATGATGCCGTCCTGTTTCACCGCTGCGGCCGCTGCGTGCAGAAATTCAAGCGCGATTGGCAGTTCGCGGGCTTCTGCTCGCAGCAATGCTTGATAAATAAATGGCGGCAAGCCGGCTTGACGACGTTCCGCCAGCAACTCGTTGGCAAAGCGGTCGTAGTTGTGCGCGATGATGGCTGCATAGAGCGGGTGTTGCGGATAGCGCGTCTGAATCAGCACTTCGCTGGGACTTCCTCCCTCTTTCGGCGCAGCCCGTCCAGCCCGCCCCGCCACCTGCATCAACTGCGCGAACAAGCGCTCGCTGGCCCGATAGTCTTGCGAAAACAGGGCGGTATCGGGATTAAGAATTCCAACCAGAGTCAAGTTCTTGAAGTCATGCCCTTTGGCAACCATCTGGGTACCAATCAGAATATCGACTTCCCCGCGATGCACGCTATCAAAAGCGGCCTGGGCACTTCCCTTGCGTCGGGTCGAGTCTGCATCAATGCGAAGTAACCGTGCCTCCGGCAACAAGCTCTGCAGCCCTTCCTCGACCCGCTGGGTACCGCGACCAAGAGGCTGGATATCCACGTTGCCGCAAGTCGGGCAGGATTTCGGAATACGATGTTCGAGCCCACAATGATGGCACCGCAGTCGATAATCGGGCTTGTGTAACACCATGAAGGCCGTGCAACGGGTGCAATTGCTGATCCACCCACAGGCATCGCAAGCCAATACCGGGGCATAGCCGCGTCTGTTCAGGAATAACAACGATTGTTCGCCGCGCGCCAATCTTGATTTGAGCGCTGCCAGCAAAGTCGTGGTGATGCCTTCGAATGGCTTGTCATGCTCCATGTTGATCAAACTCACTTTAGGCAAGACGGCATCACGCACTGCCCTGTCACGCAGATCAAGTTGGCGGTAACGTCCCGACTGGGCGTGATGCCAGGTTTCCAATGACGGCGTTGCCGAACCCAGCACCAGCGGTATGGCCAACTGACGTGCGCGCCAAACCGCCAGATCACGCGCCGAATAACGCAAGCCCTCCTGTTGCTTATACGATGGATCGTGCTCTTCATCGATGATGATCAGCTTGAGATGCGGAAACGAGGCCAGCAGGGCCAATCGGGTACCGAGGATAATTCGGGCATGTCCTAAATGCGCCGCCAGCCAGTTACGCAGGCGCTCGCCTTCCGCCAGCCCGCTATGCAATGTCACCATCATGACTGTCGGAAAACGAGCGCGGATATTGCCTTCAAGCTGCGGCGTCAGGTTGATCTCGGGCACCATGATCAGAATCTGCGACGGGTTGTCGATGTCGCTAGCCTGGCTAAGAATCGTCGCCGCGGCATGCAAATACACTTCGGTTTTACCACTGCCCGTCACCCCGTAAAGCAAGTGCGGCAAATAACCCGTCGCGCTGGCAATCGCGTTTGCCGCAGTGCGCTGAGCAGGATTGAGTGCGGGCACATTCGCAGGTGTTGCATCATGCGTAACACGAGGCTGCTGGAGCTTTTTTAGTGCGTTATCTAGCGAAACCAACTGCAATCCGCGCAGATTTTTCGGTAATGCCGGAATCACCACCTCACCGAGCGGACGGTGATAGTAAGCCGCAGCAAAGCGGCATAGCGCTAGCCAGGAAGAACTTAACGGCGGAAGTTGTACATGTACAGCAAGCGCGTCCTTGAGCTTTTCGGCAGGAACCTCCGTGCTAGTACCAATCCCGACGATCATTGCGGCAACGTCACGTCGACCGAATGGAACGATGGCGATATGTCCGATCTTAGGCACTTGATCACTATCTGCTTGCTGTGACCAGCGATAGTCGAAACAGACATTGAGCGGTGCGTCGATTGCGACGGTCAGGATGCAAGGTTGCACGAGTTAAGGTAATCCTTAAGAACAAAAGCTAACTATCAGTTTCAAAAGCACTTTTGGACAGATTCCCGGCTCCTGTGGATAACTTTGTGGATAAAGGCCTATTGACAAGCCGGAACCCTAGTATTCATGCGGGTCTCTAGGAATTACACAAAAGAGATGAAAAAATTTAGTTCTTTAAAATCAATGAGTTAAAAAATATGCTGGAAGACAAAAAAATAAGTCTTTAAATAAAATTACGTCGATTTAGCCCGTATTAATTTTGTGAATAAGTTAGAAATAGAATGACTGTTACTGTTGACTTTTCATTTCTCTTGGTTAGTTTTAAGGAAAAACTTATCGAAAAATACAACCGGGATAAAACCATCATGTCAACAGTACGGAAATTGGCCTATTCCCGAAAGCGCCGATCATTACTTCGCGTAAAACATGAAGTAGTGGCGTAACACCCCGATTTGAAAGCACTTTTAACTCTATCCACAATAACTGTGGATAACTTTGTGGATAAGTGACTCTTGACAAGCCACGAGACCAGCGCTGATGCGGGATTCAACATATTGCCCTTTGTAACAGCGAAAATTTTATTCATTAAAATCATAGACTTACATTTACCCAGTAAGAGCTAAATTTTAATTTGAAAAAAATATTTTTCTTTTTATCCGTGTCTGATTTTGTGCATAAGGTCTTTTTGAGACACAACAAATTCAGTTATTGGAAGGCTCAAATCGTCGAGCGGCTTAGGCTATGTACCGCCTCAACCATCACGGCAACCGCATCTGGTTGCGTGAACTGCGAAATACCATGACCAAGATTGAAAACATGACCGTGCCCCATCGAAGGTGCCCCATAGGACGCAAGTGTTCTGGCTACCTCCGCATGAATCTGTTCGGGCTTAGCAAACAAGGCGACGGGATCAAGATTTCCCTGCAAAGCGACCTTGTCGCCGACCAGGGCACGAGCGCGGCCAAGATTGACAGTCCAGTCAAGGCCAACCGCATCGGCACCGATATCAGCGATCTGGTCGAGCCACAGCCCGCCTCCCTTGGTGAAGACAATACAAGGAATACGCACACCGTCCTGATCGAGGTTTAATTGCGCCACAACCTGTCGCATATAATCCAGCGAAAATTGTTGATAGGCACCATCTGCTAGTGCTCCGCCCCAGCTATCGAAAATCATCACGGCTTGTGCGCCGGCTGCAATCTGGGCGTTAAGATATCCGGCCACCGCGGTCGCATTAATCGACAAAATGCGATGCATTAAGTCAGGCCGGTCGTAGAGCATGCTTTTCACCCGCCGAAAATCATCTGAGCCACCGCCTTCGACCATATAGCAAGCAAGCGTCCACGGACTACCAGAAAAACCAATCAGCGGAACACGACCATTAAGCTCAGTGCGGATCTGCGTTACTGCGTCGTAGACGTACTGCAAATCACCCAGATCCGGCACTTGCAACGCCATCACAGCAGCCTCATCTCGAAGTGGCCGCTCGAATTTTGGACCTTCACCATCGGCAAAATAAAGACCCAAGCCCATCGCATCTGGCACAGTCAAGATGTCAGAAAACAAAATTGCGGCATCCAGCGGAAAACGATCAAGTGGTTGCAGGGTTACCTCGGTTGCATAATCGGGATTTTTAGCTAACCCCAAGAATGAACCGGCACGAGCGCGTGTAGCGCGATATTCCGGCAAGTAACGACCAGCCTGGCGCATTAGCCAGACGGGCGTGTATTCAGTAGGTTGACGCAATAAGGCGCGAAGAAAGGTATCGTTTTTCAGCGGAGCAAACTTGGTAGACATCAGGCGAATCCTGGGAACATCGAAGAAGTCGGTATTATCGCCCAAAGCACTATCAGGGAATCATAAAGCGCCACCCGGATTGCAATTGCTCCGCGCATCGATCCGCATCGCAAAAATGCGGATCGAATCCGAAGCTCCGTGATTGTTCAAGCTGCAGCTGCAACAGCAGTAGAACCGTACAGTCACCGTACACGTAGTCTGTGGATGTCTTGGGACTGACGAACTAGCTACCAATCAGGACGTCTTGCGCAATGTCCCAATCCGGCTTAGGATTTCCGCCGGAGGGAAAAATGCAGAATACTATTCGCAGTCTTGTCTACGTCAGTCGTTCAATGCAGCGCATGTCACTGAACGAACTTAATAAGTTGTTGATTCAGGCCCGCACATCCAATCAAGCGACTGGGATTTCTGGCGTTCTGCTCCATCATGATGGCTTGTTCTTGCAACTGATGGAGGGTGAACCAGGGGCAATTGATACGCTATTAAAAAAAATCATGGTTGATCGTCGCCACGAAGGTGTGTTGATTCTTCTTGATTCGCTACGGGATCGCCCGCGTATGTTCCCGGACTGGAAAATGGGTTTTTATCATTTTTCATCGATTGAGAGCGTGGTAGGTCCGGGCCTCATGGAAAATGCCACGACAGACATGGACAATGCGATCCGGTTAGTCGATCCCGAAGATCCGGTCTCCATCCTTATGGCGACCGTATGGAAAGCGAACCGTCAACATTTTGATCGGACTCCACTAGCGTAGTACAGCACGTCCCTAATATCAGTTGCCCTTACACCGCTGCGGTTTGCTCCTCACGCTCTGGTGGGCTTGATGAAGAACCCGCACCATTAATAATGCGCCCGTGTCGGGCGCAAAAAAAAAGCAGCCTCAGCTGCCTTTCTTTTTATTAGTCCTGCTACAACAATCAACGCTTCTGACGCAATCGCTGAATCGCTGCCAACTGGGCTATCGCTACCGACAATTCTGCTTGTGCAGCAGCGTAGTCAATTTTCGACTCCTGATTGATCATCGCTTCCTCAGCCAAGCGCTTTGCTTCCAACGCCTTGGCTTCATCGAGGTCGCCACCACGAATTGCCGTGTCTGCCAGGACTGTTACCGCGTTTGGTTGCACTTCCAGAATGCCGCCAGCGACGAACACTAGTTCCATCTCGGCTTGGCCTGCAACCTTGATGCGCACCGCGCCCGGTTTGATACGCGTAATGAGTGGCGTATGACCAGGATAGATACCGAGCTCTCCAGATTCGCCCGGTAAGGCAACGAACTCGGCTTCACCCGAGAAAATCTGCGTTTCGGCGGAAACCACATCAACGTAAATAGTGTGTGCCATCTTGAAACCTTATCTGTTCAATGAGTCAGTCATCCGACTGCCAACATCGGACAATCCCGATGCTGACAGACACCGATTACTGAGCCTTCTTGGCTTTTTCGATTGCTTCCTCGATCGTGCCGACCATGTAGAACGCTTGCTCTGGCAGGTGATCAAGTTCGCCCGACGCGATCATTTTGAAGCCCTTGATCGTGTCTTTCAGCGAAACGTACTTACCAGGTGCACCAGTAAATACTTCAGCAACGTGGAATGGCTGTGACAGGAAGCGTTGCATTTTACGTGCGCGTGCGACAAGAAGTTTGTCTTCCGGCGCCAATTCATCCATACCCAGAATCGCGATAATGTCGCGCAATTCCTTGTAGCGTTGCAAGATACCTTGCACCGATCGGGCGGTGTCGTAGTGGTCCTGACCAACGACGAGCGGATCGAGCTGACGTGAGGTTGAATCGAGTGGATCCACCGCAGGGTAAATACCCAGCGAGGCGATATCACGCGAAAGAACAACGGTTGAATCCAGGTGAGCAAAGGTTGTTGCTGGTGACGGGTCGGTCAAGTCATCTGCAGGAACGTAGACAGCCTGAATCGAGGTAATCGAACCGACTTTGGTCGACGTGATGCGCTCTTGCAGACGGCCCATTTCTTCGGCCAGCGTTGGCTGGTAACCCACTGCGGAAGGCATACGTCCCAACAGTGCAGATACTTCCGTACCGGCCAACGTGAAGCGATAAATATTATCAACGAAGAACAGAACGTCTTTACCTTCGTCGCGGAAACTTTCAGCGATCGTCAGACCGGTCAGCGCAACGCGCAGACGGTTGCCTGGCGGCTCATTCATCTGCCCGTAAACCATCGCGACTTTGGAATTCTCCGGATTTTCCAGATCGACCACTTTCGCGTCGGCCATCTCGTGATAGAAGTCATTACCTTCACGGGTCCGCTCACCAACGCCTGCAAACACGGACAGGCCGCTGTGTGCTTTGGCGATGTTGTTGATCAGTTCCATCATGTTCACGGTCTTGCCGACACCGGCACCACCAAACAAACCGACTTTACCGCCCTTGGCAAACGGACACACAAGATCGATCACCTTGATACCGGTTTCCAGCAAATCTTGCGACGGTGACAACTCGTCATACGCTGGTGCTTTGCGATGAATTGACGCCATTTTTTCATGGCTGACCGGACCGCATTCGTCGATTGGGTTGCCCAATACGTCCATGATACGACCCAGCGTTGCCTTACCAACTGGGACCATGATCGGTCCGCCGGTGTTCTGGATAATCATGCCGCGGCGCAAACCGTCGGAAGTACCCAGCGCAATGGTACGGACGATACCGTCACCCAATTGCTGCTGCACTTCCAGTGTCAATTCCGAGCCTTCCATTTTCAAGGCGTCGTACACCTTGGGCATCGCGTTGCGCGGGAACTCAACGTCCACCACTGCGCCGATACACTGAACGATTTTGCCGTCAGCCATGTTCGTTCCTTCAAAAGTAATTTAAATTCCTGGCAGCTTGACTACGTGCTTTCCACTCTTAAAGCGGCATACGGTCAAGTTGCGTCATGTTTTATTCAGTCGGGGACAGAGCAGTTCGCGCCTCTGTCCCACTCAGGTCATTAGACTGCTGCTGCTCCGGAAACAATCTCCGACAATTCCTTCGTGATCGCTGCCTGACGCGTCTTGTTATAAACCAGCTTTAATTCACCAATCACGTTGCCAGCGTTGTCGCTGGCAGACTTCATCGCCACCATACGGGCCGATTGCTCGGACGCCATGTTTTCTGCGACTGCCTGGAAAATCAATGCTTCAACGTAACGCAACAGTAGTTCATCAATAACCGATTGCGCATCTGGCTCGTAAATGTAATCCCATGAGGTATTACCTTTATCGGCTTCCAGTTTGTCAGCCGACAGGGGCAGCAATTGCTCCAGTGTCGCTTCCTGACGCATCGTATTGATGAACTTGGTATAAACCACATACACCGCGTCCAGCCGGCCTTCCTGATACGCATCCAGCAAAACCTTGACCGGACCAATCAGTTTGTCGAGATGAGGGGCATCACCGAGTTGCACCGCATGCGACACCACTGTCACACCGACGCGATTGAGGAAACCAAATCCCTTGTTGCCGATAGCGACTGCCTCGATTTTGTTGCCCGTGCTTTCGACTTCACGCATCTTTGTCGTCAACAGGCGCAACGCATTGGTATTCAGACCGCCGCACAATCCCTTATCGGTTGTAACGACGACGAACCCTACGCGCTTAGCCTCCGCTTGCGACACCAAAAACGGATGTGTGTATTCCGGATTGGCCTGCGACAAGTTAGCAGCAATATTACGAATCTTCTCGCTGTAAGGACGAGCCGCACGCATCCGCTCTTGCGCTTTGCGCATTTTGGATGCAGCGACCATTTCCATCGCCTTGGTGATCTTCTTCGTATTTTCTACGCTCTTGATCTTGCCTCGAATCTCTTTACCTGAAGCCATGCTTAGTTACTCCTTATGCACAGTTAGGTTCAGAACGATTTCTTGAAATCTGCAATCGCCGCGGCCAGTGCAACTTCACCGTCCTTGTCGAGCTGCTTGGTTTCTTCGATCTTCTGCAACAACGCCGCGTGGCTGCTTTTCATGAAGCCATGCAGACCCGATTCAAACGGCAGTACTTGCTTGACTTCGACATCATCGAGGTAGCCTTTGTTGACCGCGAACAGCGAACACGCCATCAGCGAGATCGACAACGGTGAATACTGCGCCTGCTTGAGCAGTTCAGTAACGCGCGCGCCACGATCAAGCTGTTTGCGGGTCGACGCATCAAGGTCCGAAGCAAACTGGGCAAACGCTGCCAATTCACGGTACTGGGCCAAGTCGGTCCGAATACCACCAGACAGGTTTTTAATGACCTTGGTCTGCGCTGCGCCACCAACACGCGACACCGAAATACCGGCATTAATCGCAGGACGGACACCGGCGTTGAACAGCGAGGTTTCAAGGAAGATCTGACCGTCGGTAATCGAAATCACGTTGGTTGGAACGAAAGCGGAAACGTCACCAGCTTGCGTTTCAATGATCGGCAACGCAGTCAGCGATCCAGTCTTGCCCTTGACTTCGCCCTTGGTGAAGGCTTCGACGTAGTCCGGATTCACGCGTGCTGCGCGCTCAAGCAAGCGGCTGTGGAGATAGAACACGTCGCCAGGGTACGCTTCGCGACCTGGTGGACGGCGCAGCAACAGCGATACTTGACGGTAGGCGACAGCTTGCTTTGACAAATCGTCATAGACAATCAGTGCATCTTCACCACGGTCACGGAAATATTCACCCATGGCGCAACCGGCGTACGGCGCAACGAACTGCATGGCAGCCGACTCGGAAGCCGAAGCAGCAACGACAATCGTGTACTCCATCGCATTGTGCAGTTCGAGTGAACGCACGATGTTTTTGATCGATGATGCTTTTTGGCCGATCGCAACGTAGATACACGTGACGCCCTGACCCTTTTGGTTGATGATCGCATCGATCGCCACCGCGGTCTTGCCGGTTTGACGATCGCCAATGATCAGTTCGCGTTGACCGCGACCAATAGGTACCATTGCATCGATTGACTTCAGACCGGTTTGCATTGGCTGCGATACGGATTGACGCGCAATCACGCCAGGCGCGATCTTTTCAATCGGTGCCGTCAGCTTGGCATTAACAGGACCCTTGCCATCAATTGGCTGACCCAGTGCATTGACCACACGGCCGCACAACTCAGGACCAATTGGCACTTCCAGAATACGACCGGTACATTTGACTGTGTCGCCTTCCGAGATGTGCTCGTAATCACCCAGAATCACGGAACCGACCGAGTCACGCTCGAGGTTCAGCGCGAGGCCGAAAGTGTTACCTGGAAATTCCAGCATCTCGCCTTGCATCACGTCGGACAGACCGTGAATGCGGCAGATACCATCGGACACCGAAATGACCGTACCTTGATTACGAATCTCGGCGCTGTCGCTGAGACCCTGAATCCGGCTCTTGATCAGTTCGCTGATTTCGGACGGGTTGAGTTGCATATAAACTCCTAAAATTTTTCTCTGGCTTACGCGAGGGGCAAGTTTTGCACGGTTACGCGGTGAGCGCGACCTGCATCTGTTGCAGCTTTGCGCGCACCGACGTGTCGAGCACTTCGTCTCCGACAACTACGCGCACACCACCAATCAATGTCGAATCCACCGACACCAACGGATTGAGTTTGCGACCGAATTTTTTTTCCAGCGTGGCAATCAGTTCACTGACCTGCTCTGACGTCAATTCGAACGCGCTGACGATGTCCGCATCTGCGGCACCTTCCTGGGTATTTTTCAATACCTGGAATTGAGCGTCGATTTCAGGCAGCAAAGTCAGGCGGCCATTTTCGATCAGCATCATGATGAAGTTATTGGCTTCAGCACTGACTGGCGATTTGACAGCTGACAAGAAAGTGGCAGCAATGTCCGCATCCGAAATTTTCGGGTTGTGCGTCAGCGCTTGCAGATCAGGATCTGCAGCCACTTGAGCCATTTCTGCGACCAGGCCAGACCAGACAGTCAGGTCCTCTGTCTTTGCGATGCGAAACAGGGCTTCGGCGTAAGGACGGGCAATCGTTGCGAGTTCGGCCATGATTACAGCTCGGTTTTCAGATGAGCCAACAGTTCGGCGTGCACGGCTGCATTGACTTCACGCTTCAAAATCTGCTCAGCGCCTTTTACCGCCAGCGTAGCGACCTGATCACGCAGCTCTTCACGTGCGTGGGTAACTTGCTGATCGGCTTCGGCTTTAGCAGCGGCAACAATACGCGCGGCTTCCACTGTTGCAGTGTTCTTGGCTTCGTCAATAATGCCCTGGGCGCGCTTCTCAGCATCGCTGATTCGCTTTTGACCGGCATCGTTAGCGGATGCCAGTTGCGCCTGAACACGCTTCTCTGCGGCAGCCATTTCGGCCTTGCCACGTTCGGCCGCAGCCAAACCATCCGCGATCTTCTTTGCGCGCTCATCGAGCGCTTTCGTCAACGGCGGCCATACGAATTTCATCGTGAAGCCAGCGAGGATGAAGAAGACCACGAACTGTGCAATCAAAGTTGCATTGAGGTTCATGGTTTTTTTCCTTAGCAGAATACGGTCGGCCGACATCCCGAAACGGGATGCGACCACGAGCAGCGAATTACTTGGCGATGAATGGGTTTGCGAATGCAAACAACATGGCGATACCAACACCGATCAGGAACGCAGCATCGATCAGACCAGCCAACAAAAACATTTTGGTTTGCAATGCATTCATCAGTTCTGGTTGGCGTGCCGACGCTTCAAGATACTTACCGCCCATGATAGCGATACCGATACAAGCACCGATGGCGCCCAGGCCGATAATCAAACCACACGCCAATGCTACGAATGAGAGGTCAGTCATGACAATTCCTTAAAAGTTAAAATAAATATAAAAATCAAATCAAAAAACCAGCGTGCCAATACAACAATTTCAAAATCTAAAACCGGTTAATGCCCTTCGTGTGCCTGGCCGATATATACCAGCGTCAACATCATGAAAATGAATGCCTGCAGAAATACGATCAGGATATGGAAAATAGCCCAAACGGTACCCGCAACGACCTGACCAGCAAATCCGAATACTGTGGCAGTTGATGCGAGCAAGGCAATCAGAAGGAACAACAATTCGCCGGCGAACATATTACCGAACAATCGCATCGCCAAAGACACGGTCTTGGCAGCGAACTCGATGACGTTGAGCAGCAAATTGAAAGGAGCAAGCCAGATGCCGAACGGGGCAGCGAACAACTCATGAATAAATCCGCCGAGGCCCTTGATCTTGAGGTTGTAGTACATCATCAGAGCAAACACGCCCAGAGCAATCCCCATCGTGCCATTAAGGTCAGCAGTAGGGACGACGCGATGATGCGGAAAAATATGTTCGACACCAAGGAAGCTGAACAAGGCAGAGAACATGTCGACCGGCAGGAAGTCGAGTGAATTCATTAATGCAACCCAGACGAAAATCGTCAAGGCCAGCGGTGCAATGAAGCTGCGATCGCCGTGGACAATCGACTTGGCTTGGTCGTCGACCATTTCGTAGAGCATTTCGACTGCAGCCTGAAAACGGCCTGGGACGCCGGCTGTTGCCTTACGTGCGGCAAGGTACATGATCAGACAACCAACGACACCAGAAAATATGGACCAGAAAAGGGTGTCCATATTCAGGATGGAAAAATCGATGATTTTTTCCTGATGCTGGGTCGAAAAATGTCCCAGATGGTGGACGATATATTCAGAGGCAGTCGGTGCGTGTTCCGCAGCCGCGCCAGCAATTACTTCAGTCGTCATATCATTGCCTAAATAATAAAATAATGTAACTTTTCAGTGCCACGACGAAAGCAGCGATTAACGCCAGCCAATTCAAGTCACGGTACAGCCATCCGATGGTGCCTAATAGCGCCACCGTCAATGCAATCTTGACAAATTCACCGATGAAAAATGACATGGGATTTGCACCACCTGCTTTGCGGGAATCAGCAAACAGTCTTAGCGCAAATAGTCCATTTGGAACGACACAACACAAGCCGCCTAACAAAGCTGACAGGAATCCGGGGACTCCTGCCAAAGCACCTGATATCACACTGACGACTAGCGTCGCTACGAACTGCAATAAGACAACGCGTAACATGCTAGTCCAAGGTCGGAGCCCATCTCCGACAATCTGACGGAGCAATGTGCATGAAAAAAGTGCTGATGTGGGTGCTCTGAAGGCACGGGATTATAAGTGGTTTCCGAAGGGGCAGTCAATTAATTGGCGCACTGATACCCAACGAAAAACACGTACCTGGCAAGACTCCCGGCAGATCGTTTGAATCAGGGTAACTGCAGCTATTTATTCGCTGCTGTCTGCGACTGAACTATGGATTTATGCCGCCACGCGCAACCTGACAATGATGCCGTCAAGGGCGTCCAGGCTGGCAAAATCGATGACTAGCTGGCCTTTCTGGCGCGCGCCCATCTTGACCGTCACCGTGGTCGCAAGTGTGTCTGATAGCTCTTCCTCCAGCCGAGCAATATCACCTGACTTGGTTTTTCTGGAGTGCGGCTCAGCGGACACTTCAAGTGCAGTACGCGACACCAATTTTTCGGCATCCCGGACCGACATGCGTTTTGCAACGATCTGATTAGCGAACATGATTTGAGTTGCCGCATCAACCGGTAATAGTGCCCTGGCATGTCCCATATCGAGATCACCCGCCATCAACATCGTCTGTACCGGTTGTGCGAGATTGAGTAATCGCAATAGATTGGATACGGCGCTGCGCGAGCGCCCTACTGCTGTCGCTGCCTGTTCGTGTGTAAATTCGAAATCACTGATCAAACGATGAATACCTTGCGCTTCTTCAAGAGGGTTCAAGTCCTCGCGCTGAATGTTTTCGATGAGCGCCATTGCGGCGGCAGCCTGATCGTCAACGTCCTTGACTAGTACTGGTACCTCGCTTAAACCGGCCAGCTGCGCAGCACGATACCTGCGCTCGCCGGCAATGATTTCATAATGATTGCCCCCATCCTGCACCGCAATGCGCCTCACGAGGATAGGCTGCAAGATGCCTTGCGCCTTGATCGATGCTGCCAACTCATTGAGCGCACCCTCATCCATGCGCGTACGCGGCTGATATTTGCCAGCCTGCATGACACCGACCGGTAGCACTGACGGGGCACCCGGCAAGTTCGGCACAGCATCCTCGAAATCGGTAGAACCACCTAGCAATGCATCGAGACCGCGACCCAGACCACTCTTATGTTTTTTCGTAGCCATAATTGCTCTTTACATTGTTTTGATACGTTCGACCATCTCGGCGCCGAACGCGATGTAAGCTTGCGCGCCTTTCGAACTTGGATCGAAATTTACGCCGGGCACGCCGTAGGACGGTGCCTCTGCGAGGCGAATATTGCGAGGGATCATGGTTTTGAAGACTTTGTCACCGAAATGTTGTTCGAGCTGAGCCGACACTTGCTGTGACAACGTCATGCGGGGATCAAACATGACACGAAGCAAACCGATGATCTTCAGATCGGGATTAAGCTTGGCATGGACCTTCTTGATCGTGTTGACCAAGTCTGACAACCCTTCAAGTGCGTAATATTCGCATTGCATCGGAATGATCACACCATTGGCTGCACACAAGCCATTCAACGTCAGCATGGAAAGCGCCGGGGGACAATCAATCAAGATGAAGTCATAGTCGTCGCCAACCAAGCTCAACGCGTCCTTCAAGCGCTTTTCCCTGTTTTCCAGTTGAACCATTTCTACTTCGGCACCGGCGAGCTCCCGGTTTGCCGGCAAGACGTCGAAGCCACCATTCTCCGATTTCAAACGCGCATTGGCGACGTCGGACATACCGAGCAAGACTTCATAAATAGAACTACTCAACGTCGTCTTGTTGATGCCTGCGCCCATCGTGGCATTACCTTGAGGATCAAGATCAACCAGCAAAACGCGTTGTCCGATTTTCGTCAAGCCTGCAGCAAGATTGACGGCCGTCGTGGTCTTGCCAACGCCGCCCTTCTGATTTGCAACGCAAAATATCTTAGCCATATTTTCAATTTTTTCGTGATGGTAAATCAGCGAGATGCTGGAGCTTGTTTCGTACCACCCTGAGGAGTAAGAACCAGACTATTTGTGTCGTAACCTTGGACGTCAAGTCTCTTCAGCAGCGACTGATAAACAGGCTCGTCAATCGCTTGCTTACGAGAAAGTACCCAAAGATACTTTCTCGTAGGATCTCCGACTACCGCGATCGAGTAATCCGGTGCCAGCTCGACTACCCAGTAATCTGCCCACACCATTGGTAACCAGGACAGCCACTGGGGTGCGAAACGTACTTTTAATTTAGATGTCGTTTCAAGAGATGGAACCCGCGCTCGTCCAACTGCTTCCTCGATAAGACCGGTAACATTTTTGCAGCGATTAATGACATCCATATCGCCGTCGGCACGCTTGACATACGTTGCGGAAACATCGCCGACGCACTGCTTTTGAAACTTGTTCGGGAAGCGTGCTATCTCGAACCACTTTCCCGTATAGCGATTTAGATCGAGATCTGCAACCACAGTGACCGTTTCGGCATGGCTTGAAGTAGCGTGCAGCATCAACAGTAAAACAAGAGAATATAGCCGCCGGATCATGCCTTCTGATCTCGCGCAATAAAAATCAGATGCCGCTCTGCCTTCAAGCCGGGTACCTGTAACGGTCGAATTTCAGTGACTTTCCAGCCGGCTGGCAAACGGGTAATTTCGTCGACAGGTATCTGGCCTTTCATTGCAATAAAACGCCCCTGTTCTGCGAGTAAATGTCCGGACCAATTCACAAAGTCGGCTAACTCGGCAAATGCTCGAGAGGTAATCACATCAAATGGCTGTGCGACATCGAGTGCTTCAACACGGCCAGTGTGAACAGTGACGTTTGTCAGTCCAAGCTCCGCCTTGGCCTGCGTCAGAAACGCTGTCTTTTTGTGGACCGTATCGACCATAGAAATTCTCATCGCCGGGTTTTCCTGTTGTGCCCAGATCGCGAGGACCATGCCTGGCAAGCCACCACCAGAACCGACATCAAGCACATTTTTCACGTGAAAAAATGCGGGTAGGATCGTGAGCGTGTCCAGCAGATGCTGGGTCACCATTTGCAAGGGATCACGTACTGCGGTCAGGTTATACACTGCATTCCACTTGGTCAGTAGCGCAAGATAGTCAATCAGTCGCTCGAGGGTAGTGGCATCAAGCTGGAGATTGAGTGATGTCGCGCCATCACTTAATGTCTTTATCAGTTCTATACGATTGAAGGAAGTGGTCATGATCTTGTGTCAGGCTGCGATATCAGTCGTTGCAACAGCAGCAAATTCCATGTACCCGCCTTTTTTAAGGTGCACGAGCAACAATGACAAAGCTGCTGGTGTGATCCCCGAAATACGTGAAGCCTGGCCAAGTGTTTCAGGGCGTTGCGTGTGTAGTTTTTGTCTCACTTCCATCGACAGTGCGGTAACCGCCAGATAGTCGAACTCAAGAGGCAATTTCAAATGTTCAAAATGCTCGTGACGTTCAATTTCTTTAGCTTGCCGATCGATGTATCCGGCATACTTCAACTGGATTTCGACTTGCTCTCTGACGATGGGATCGTCCACGCCCGGATGGGCCAATAACTTGCCATTGATACCAGTCATTTCTAGCAAACCGGCATAACTCACATTCGGACGTCGTAACAGATCAGCCAGGGAGTATTCACGTTCGATCGCCTTTCCCAAGATGCGTTCGGCTTCCGCATCGGCGAGGACGCGCGGGCTTACCCAGGTCGAGCGAAGCCGTTCCATTTCACGTGCTACGGCTTCTCTTTTTTGCTCGAATGCCTCCCATTGCACGTCACCGACACAGCCCAGCTCTCGACCAATTTCAGTCAGACGCATATCGGCATTGTCTTCCCTCAAGCTCAGCCGATACTCTGCCCGGCTTGTGAACATTCGATAAGGTTCTTGCACACCCTGAGTCACAAGATCGTCCACCAGAACACCAAGATAGGCCTGATCTCGACCAGGAGTCCAAGCTGGCCTGCCCTGTGTTTGTAACGCAGCATTCAGTCCCGCCAGCATGCCTTGCGCCGCGGCTTCTTCGTAGCCTGTAGTGCCATTAATCTGGCCAGCGAAAAATAATCCTTGAATTGATTTAGTCTCGAGGGATGATTTCAAGCCACGTGGATCAAAGTAGTCGTATTCAATTGCGTAACCGGGACGCAGTATATGCGCGCTCTCAAGACCCGTCATTGACCGTACTAACGCCAATTGCACATCGAACGGCAAACTAGTTGAAATTCCGTTCGGATAATACTCGTTTGTGGTCAGCCCCTCTGGCTCAAGAAAAATTTGATGTGATGACTTATCCGCAAAGCGATGAATCTTATCCTCAATTGATGGGCAATATCTCGGACCAACACCCTCAATGACACCGGTGTACATGGGACTGCGATCAAGCCCTCCGCGAATAATGTCATGGGTGCGCTCATTGGTATGTGTTATCCAGCAAGGCATCTGCATAGGATGCATGCTCACGGAACCCATTACTGAAAAAACAGGAATGGGATCAAGATCCCCAGGCTGTTCCTGCATAACTGAAAAATCGATGGTGCGGCCGTCCAATCTAGGTGGTGTTCCTGTCTTTAAACGCCCTTGGGGCATCTTCAACTCTTTTAAACGCGCTGACAGCGATACAGCTGGTGGATCACCAGCGCGTCCTGCTGAATAGTTGTTTAATCCAACGTGAATTTTTCCGTCTAAAAAAGTACCAGCTGTAAGTACGACTGAGCGGGACCTAAATTGAATTCCGATTTGCGTAACTGCACCAACAACACGATCACCTTCCACCATCAAGTCATCTACTGCCTGCTGGAAGAGCCACAGATTGGGCTGGTTTTCAAGGCGGAAACGTATGGCTTGCTTGTATAAAAGGCGATCCGCCTGCGCGCGCGTTGCACGTACCGCTGGCCCCTTTGAAGAATTTAATATCCGGAACTGTATACCGGCCTCATCGGTTGCGAGTGCCATTGCTCCACCCATTGCATCGACTTCGCGTACGAGATGCCCTTTTCCGATACCACCGATAGATGGATTACAGGACATCTGCCCTAATGTTTCGATATTGTGAGTAAGCAGTAGCGTTTTTCGCCCCATGCGAGCGGCGGCTAAAGCCGCTTCGGTTCCGGCGTGTCCACCGCCGACTACGATAACGTCAAACTCTGAGGGAAATTGCATAACTTGACCCGATGAACGGTAAATAGAGGAAGGATTATAAGGGCTTTTTTCGGGAAACCAGGCAGGGAATGAAGTTACAGTGCTCGTTGTTTCACGTGAAACCTAAATAAAGACTAATTTTGTCCCAGATAGAAAGTGACACTATGACAAGCCCAAAAGAAAATAATAGAAGCCACAACATAAGAATGACTTGCCCTCGATCACTTGGCCGCCATCGATCTCTCAAATGAAAAACTGAACGTACTGCAGCAGACAACCCAAATCCCGTGGAGCGAGGACTAACAGAACCACCCGTCTCAGCTGGAGAACTTTTAAATAATGGGATATAAAAATCTACCAACTCAACAGATTGAACAAAAACGTCAGGTCGCTGAGACGACAAAATTGGATATAAAACACCTTTCTCTCGCATTATTGAACTACCAGCAAGAAATGGGATAGGGAAGTCCTGTTGATCTAAATTGTTCGCAAGCTGCCCTTCTACGTACTCATAATCTGCATCAAATGAAACAACAGTTACTGGATCAAGCGGATCTTGCTCGAGAAACCGATCAATCAACACAGCATCAACAACTTCATTCTTAACAGAAGTCCCAGGCATCAATACTTCAAAAATCAATTGTTTAACCACCAGTTTCTCAATCGCCCGCCGTATTCTGCTACTTTCGAGACCCTTAAACTTGTCATCTAATTCAGATAACGGGGCCCGACCATCAACAACTATCAGAACCAACCGTTCACTTTGTGTGAGCCCCTCTTTTTTTAATTGAATCTCTATACGACCTGCATCGGTGCGCTGATAGATAGCTGAATCTGTCACGAGTCATTCCTCCTTAATCCACTCTGTTTCACGTGAAACAAAAAAATTACAGAACCAACATAGAGAACAACCTGAACACCAAAAAAAGATAGCAATCACTATTACAACAACTCTCTGCATTACAAATATCTTTTCCTTTGTTCACCACCAGTAATGTTGGAAATACAAAGACAAACAAAGGATAGCGCTGAAAAAACCAAAAAAGCAAAAAACAACATCAACAAGCCAAACAAAAAACGACGGATATAAATTAGTTCATGACAAAGCCACACTCAGTGTCGCTCCCTCTAAGTGATTATCGAAACAACAATGGTCGAAACGGAAGCATTATCAGATTTAACTACAACCGGAAAAACAGAAAAATAATATTAATAACCTGACTAACACAATATTACTTAACAAGAAAAAAAACTGAACTACATCGTGAAAAACCATCTTATGTTGAAAACCAATGTGATCTGCCGCAGTACCGTGACAGAAATCGCTCACACCAATATAAATTGCGAAAAAGGTGACTCTAGTAAAGACAGCGGAAACAAGCGAGGTGGCCTTCAACACACATTAACTGAACAAACAGGAATTTATCAAACTAGGATTAGGAAGCGAAGTTGCAGCTGAGTAGACATATTATGCCGACTACTTGAATTTGAAATAAAACCGAAACATGAACGTAAAGTGAGAACGTGAACAACGCAATCCATTCTAAAAACGATCCTTGGATAGACGCAGGAACGCAGCACGGTAATCCTAAATTCCAGTCTCAAAAAGCTATTACTAACCTTTCCACTATAGAAATTCACAAAATTCGTACTTATGAAAAACCAAAATAGTTAATTCTGGCCAGTAAAAATATAACAAATTATTGATTAGATGCAGACACTGTCATACCAGAGTGATTCAAGAATACGACAGAGAAAGAAAGAAAAGAAGAGAAAAGAAAAGAGAAGGAAAAGAAGGATAAATTAAAAAATGTAAATTGCTGCAGTTGAAGATATAACCGACCGAACAGAAAACTGCACACTGCTCGGTCTGGGTAAAAAATTACTTTCGATTGAAAAAATTCGCCACTTCACCGACGATTCCACGCCGAAAGGCCAACACACAAATAATAAATATCAAACCAATGACAATCGTAACAGAATCCCCAATAGAATTAAACCAGTCAATATTAGTAATTTCAGCCAATGAATGACCATAACTACCTAATTTGTTTTCAAGCGAAATAATAATCACCGCACCGACAATAGGACCGACTAATGTACCTAAACCACCTACAAGCGTCATCAACACTACCAAACCAGACATGGACCAATGGACGTCGGTCAGTGTCTCAAATCCAAGAACTAATGTCTTAGTCGCTCCGGCAAGCCCAGAAAGGGCAGCAGAAAGAACGAATGCCAGCAACTTATATCGGTCGACATCATAACCAAGTGAAATCGCACGTGGTTCGTTCTCCTTAATTGCTTTTAACACCTGCCCGAAATGTGAATGAACAACACGAACTATCACCGCATAACCAAAAATTACAATGGCCAGTACAACGTAATACAGCGTCAGATCATTACTAAGATCAATAATTCCAAGTAACTTGCCGCGAGGCACACCCTGCAAACCATCTTCTCCACCGGTAAATTTTGCCTGCAAAAATGCGAAATAAAGCATTTGGGCCAATGCCAGAGTAATCATCGTGAAGTAAATGCCTTGCCGCCGAATCGCCAGACTTCCCATGAACAGACCGATCACAGCGCCTGTTAATGTCCCCAACACGATGCCGATCTCCGAAGACAGACCAAGCGTCGACATGGCATAACCGGCAATATAACCAGCCCCTCCAAAAAACGCAGCATGACCAAATGACAGAAGGCCAGTGAACCCGATCAACAGGTTGAACGCACACGCAAACAAAGCAAAACATAGTATTTTCATCAAAAATACCGGATAAAGCCAAAACGGTGCTGCCAATAAAGCGGCCAGTGCTATGGCGTAACCAATTTTCTTGTTCATGCTTTAAAACTCCATTGCGGCAAAACTACAGTCTCGCCCGGGTGATTCGGTAATGGTGTCGAGTGGGTCATCAAGAAATGCCTATTTTTCTTTACCAAACAAACCGGCAGGACGGATCATCAAGACGATCGCCATGATGACGAAGACGACTGTAGCTGATGCCTCCGGATAAAATACACGTGTCATCCCTTCAATAACACCCAGCGACAATCCTGTAATAATCGCACCGAGTATTGATCCCATTCCGCCAATCACGACCACTGCAAACACAACAATAATCAGATTCGATCCCATCAACGGCGATACTTGAATGACCGGCGCTGCCAGTACGCCTGCGAACGCCGCAAGCGCGACGCCAAATCCGTAAGTTAAAGTCACCATCAACGGGACATTAATACCGAAAGCCTCCACCAGCTTCGGATTTTCAGTACCAGCACGCAAATAAGCACCAAGTCGAGTTTTTTCAATCACGAACCAGGTTAAAAAACAGACAGTCAACGAAGCGACAACGATCCAGGCCCGGTATATTGGTAAATACATAAAACCAAGATCAACCCCACCAGAAAGTGCAGCCGGAGTGGAATAGGACTGACCAGAAACCCCGTAGATCGAACGGAAAATTCCTTCCGCTACAAGCGTGACGCCAAATGTGAGGAGCAATCCATATAAATGGTCAAGCTTGTAAAGCCAACGCAGCATGGTCCTTTCAATGACCATCCCGAAAACGCCGACCACGAGCGGTCCCAATACCAGCATCGTCCAATAGCTAAAACCGAAATAGGTGAGTCCAATCCAGGCAGAAAAGGCACCCATCATGTACAGAGCACCATGGGCAAAATTGATCACATTCAGCAAGCCGAAAATGACCGCCAAACCAAGCGACAACATGGCATAAAACGAGCCATTAACGAGACCAAGCAAAAGCTGACTCATCATGGCCTGCAGGGGAACGCCGAAAATTTCCATGGCAAATATAGTAAAAAATCATCCGAGAACTACCCGGATGGAACTGCAAAAAAAAAGCGCGCGCAGGAAAATTCAGGCGACGCGCCGGGGCAGTTAAATTGCGATTGAATTACTTATCCAAAAATACTATTTCCAGCTCGCGCATTTAGAATCGGCTTTTGACGTGAACGCTTGATCACCTGGAATCGTCTGGACGACTTTGTAATAATCCCATGGATACTTTGATTCAGCAGGTGATTTCACCTGCATTAAAAACATGTCATGAATCATGCTGCCGTCACCGCGTATCGTTCCGTTTTTGGCATACATGTCATTGATCTTTACTTTACGAATTTCCGCCATTACCTTATCCGTATCATCAGTACCAGTGGCTTTAACGGCATTCAAATAAGTCATCGTTGCTGAATAATCTGCTGCTTGCAGACTTGATGGCATCTTCTTCATTTTCTCGAAATAGCGACGCGACCATTTGCGCGACTCGTCGCTCTGGTCCCAATACCAGCTATCCGTCAGATACATGCCTTGGGTTAAATTCAGTGTCAATGAATGTACATCGTTGATGAACATCAGCAGACCTGCCAATTTCATGGTCTTGTTTATCCCAAACTCGTTGGCAGCTTTAATTGCATTAACCGTGTCGCCGCCCGCATTGGCCAAACCAAGAATTTGTGCCTTGGATGCTTGTGCTTGCAACAGGAATGATGAAAAATCCGATGCCGACAGAGGATGACGAACGGAACCTGCAACGGTACCGCCACTGGCTTTGACAACTGTTGTTGTATCGTTTTCAAGCGATGCACCAAATGCATAATCAGCTGTCAGGAAAAACCAGCTTTTCCCACCCTGCTTTACCACTGCACCGCCAGTACCTTTGGCAAGTGCAACCGTGTCGTACGCATAGTGCAGCGTGTAGGGAGTACATTCTTCATTGGTCAGGCGAGCAGTACCACCACCAATTGAAATGAATGGCATTTTCTTTTCGAGCGCAACTTTTGACATTGCCAGATTGGTACCTGAATTGGTACCGCCAATCAGCATATCAACGCCTTGGCGATCGAACCATTCACGTGCCTTACTCGCTGCAATATCGGCTTTGTTTTGATGATCAGCTGTGATCAGTTCGATTTTTTTACCGTTGACGGTGCCACCAAAATCGGCAATCGCCATTTTGATCGCTTCAGCCCCGCCCACCCCGTCAATATCCGAATAGACACCAGAAAGGTCGGTAATAAATCCAATCTTTACGGTATCGCCTGAAATTTGAGCGGAAGCGCTACCTGCAAACGCCAGTGCGCACACCGCGGCGACGGCAAGCGTCATCGTTTTTGGTGTTATTAATTTTAATTTGGTAATCATGTCTCGCTCCAGGGATAGATAAGGTTTGCAGAACTATTTTTTCGTTCAAACGCCCAACAGCTCATTTAGTAAAGGCATCTTCGCCTCGAGCTCTGATGACGCTATTGTTTCAACGATTTGTCCATGCTCCACTACATAAAACCGATCTGCCAGCGGTGCAGCAAATCGGAAATTCTGTTCAACCATAATGATGGTGTAACCATTGGCACGCAGCGTAGTAATCATCCGGGCGAGTGCCTGAACGATTACTGGTGCAAGGCCCTCTGATATTTCATCAAGTAGCAACAAGCGAGCGCCGGTGCGCAAAATCCGCGCAACTGCCAGCATTTGTTGTTCGCCACCCGACAACCGCGTGCCTTGGCTAAATCGACGCTCTTTTAAATTCGGAAACATCTCGTAAATTTCTGCTACCGACATAGCTTTGTCAGTAGTCGAAACTACAGGTGGCAACAGCAGGTTCTCTTCTGTTGTCAACGATGAAAAAATGCCGCGTTCTTCTGGACAGTAACCAACGCCTAGATGGGCGATTTTGTGTGTCGCGAGACCTATAGATTCGACACCGTTGATTTTTATTGAGCCCTTGCGGGTCCCGGTCAATCCCATGATTGCGCGAAGCGTCGTACTACGACCAGCGCCATTACGACCCAACAGCGTTACCACTTCGCCTTTTTCGACCGTCAAATTAACGTCATGCAAAATATGCGATTCGCCGTACCAGGCATGCAAGCCAGAAATTTCAAGAGCTTTACCTGACATCAGTGAGCTCCTTCCAGCGCACTAGTTGAAGTACCCATGTAGGCTTCCATTACCAGCGGGTTATTCGAGACTTCCTGATAACTTCCTTCAGCCAACATTGCACCTCGCTGTAATACTGAAATTCGATCGCAAATACCAGAAACTACGTTCATGTTGTGCTCCACCATTAAAATGGTGCGCCCCGCAGAAACTTTCTTTATCAGCGCTGTCACGCGATCAACGTCCTCATGCCCCATACCTTGAGTTGGTTCATCAAGCAGCATCATTTCCGGATCCATCGCCAATGTAGTTGCAATTTCAAGTGCTCGTTTGCGCCCGTAAGGTAAATCTACGGTAATCGTATCTGCAAATTCAACTAAGTCGACTTCAGACAATAGCGCCATTGCACGATCATTTAACGAAGACAAACTGCGCTCGCTTTTCCAGAAATGGAACGATGTGCCAAGACTACGTTGCAACCCGATGCGGACATTTTCCATCACTGAGAGGTGCGGAAAAACAGCCGAAATCTGAAATGAACGAATAATGCCCTGACGGGCAATCTGCGCTGGCATGGCTTTGGTAATGTCTTTACCGTTAAAAAGGATATGGCCTGAAGTTGGAGTCAAAAACTTCGTTAACAAATTAAAGCAAGTTGTCTTGCCAGCACCGTTAGGCCCGATCAACGCATGGATGTGACCACGTTGAACACGCAGATTCACAGCATCAACAGCAGTGAACCCCTTGAACTCCTTGGTCAAGTTTTTTGTTTCTAGGATGACTTCAGTCATCGCGTCTCCTGGTTGCTTGTTTTTTATGCAGCTGCAAATTTTTATTGATAGTACAAGTGACAACCGGATCGAACAATACCGTACAACTACCACGCAAACTTTTATCAATACTGCACTATTTTCACCATCTAATACTGATCGTAATCATAGCCTGTTCGATGCCAATCAGGTGCTGGAACGGTGCCTCTAGGTGTTATCCCTCATGCGCCGCGAGAATAAGAATTGCCGCACGTTCTGCGATCATCACAGTCGGCGAATTCGTATTTCCTGATGTTATTGTCGGCATGATTGACGCATCAACAACGCGCAACCCGGTGACACCAAGTACTCGCAGCTGGCTATCTACTACCGCCATCGGATCCGATGGCATACCCATTTTACAAGTGCCAACAGGATGAAAAATTGTCGTACCGATGTCGCCGGCAGCACCAATTAATTCTTCTTCCGAAGTAACGTGTGGTCCTGGTTTGAGCTCTGTTGCCGTGTATTTTTTCAATGATGGCGCGTTAATAATGGAACGCGTCAGACGCTGCGCGTCAGCTGCCACATGCCTGTCTTCCTGTGTACTCAAATAGTTCTGCGTGATTTTTGGCGCTTGCGCCGAATCTGCAGAGGCTATCCGCACATGGCCGCGTGACGTTGGACGGAGGTTGCATACACTCGCAGTAATTGCTGGGAAAGGATGTAGCGGCTCACCAAACTTTTCCAGCGAAAGTGGTTGAACGTGATACTGCAAATTCGGCGTCAACTGCGATACGTCAGAACGAGCAAACGCGCCAAGTTGCGATGGTGCCATCGACATCGGTCCTTTTTGCGTCAGCGCGTATTCGAGACCAATTTTCATCTTGCCGAACCAGCTGTTGGCCATCGTATTTAAGGTCTTGGCATTGGATATCTTGAACACCATACGGATTTGCAAATGATCTTGCAAATTCTCGCCCACCCCAGGCAAATCGACGAGTGGAGTTATATCGTTTTTTTGCAATAGCGAGGATGCTCCGATACCAGACAATTGCAGAATTTGTGGTGACCCGATCGCACCAGCCGAGAGTACCGTTTCGTGTACCGATTCGGCTGTCCATGACTGACCATTACGAATGAATTCAACACCGCGACATCGCACCCCGTCAGGCCCTGTTTCAAGTTTCAGACGCTTTACCTGACAACCGGTCATGATATCGAGGTTACCCCGATGGCCTGCCGTTTTAAGAAAAGCCTTGGCAGTACTTACGCGCACACCGCGACGTTGATTGACGTCGAAATAAGCGGACCCGTTATTGTCACCACGATTGAAATCGTCTGTTTTTGGAATACCAACCTCGGCTGCGGCATCTCGAAAAGCATCGAGTATTTCCCACGAAAGTCGTTGCTTCTCAACTCGCCACTCTCCGCCCGCACCGTGAAATTCGGTACCACCCAGATAATGATCTTCGCTTTTTTTAAAAAGCGGCAACACATTATCCCAACGCCACGCATCATCGCCGCAAGAACTGGCCCAGGTGTCGTAATCCTGCGATTGGCCACGCATATAAATCATTCCATTAATGGATGACGACCCACCCAATACCTTGCCTCGCGGATACCCCAGACTGCGACCATTCAGGCCCGGATCAGCTTCGGTCTTGTAAAGCCAATCAGTGCGTGGATTGTTTATGCAGTAGAGATAGCCGACCGGAATGTGTATCCAAAGATAATCATCCTTGCCACCTGCCTCCAGGAGCAATACCCGCACGGCAGGATTTTGCGACAACCGTTTTGCCAAGACGCAACCGGCAGACCCTGCGCCAATAATGATGTAGTCGTATTTGCCTGCAGATTGCGTCATCGTTGTCCTCGCCCGATTATTTCGCCACTGGCATTGTGAATTCGGCACCCTTGTCGATCGTCTCCGGCCAACGCTGCATGATGGATTTGTAGCGTGTGTAAAAACGTACGCCTTCTTCTCCGTAAGCATGCGTATCACCAAATAACGAACGCTTCCAACCACCAAACGAATGCCAGGCCATCGGTACTGGAATCGGAACATTGATACCAACCATACCTACTTCGATGCGACGGGAGAACTCGCGAGCCGTGTTGCCGTCTGACGTGAACAAGGCCACACCATTGCCAAACTCATGCCCGTTGATCAGCTCGATTGCTGCTGCAAAATCGGGAACGCGCACAATACAAAGTACTGGTCCGAAAATTTCTTCATTGTGAATTTTCATGCCCGGTTTGACATGATCAAATAACGTGCCTCCCAGGAAAAAACCATTCTCATGACCTGGCACGGTGAGACCGCGACCATCAACCAGCAGCGTGGCACCTTCATCGATGCCGTCCTGAATGTAACCTTCAATTTTTGCCTTATGGACACCCGTCACGACAGGTCCCATTTCGGCGGCATCTTCCATTCCGTTCATGACTTTCAGCGACTTAACGCGTGGAATCAGCGCCTCCACCAGTTTGTCAGCAACAGCACCAACTGCAACTGCGACTGAAATCGCCATGCAGCGTTCGCCAGCAGATCCGTACGCCGCTCCAATGAGTGCATCAACAGCAAGTTCAAGATTCGCATCAGGCATCACCACCAGATGGTTTTTTGCACCACCAAGCGCCTGTACTCGTAATGGGTAAGTGCCCTTACGTTTTGCACCTTCGGTATAAATATATTCGGCAATCGGCGTCGAACCAACAAACGACACTGCTTTCACATCAGGATGTTGAAGAAGCGCATCCACCGCTACCTTGTCACCCTGCACAACGTTAAAGACACCTTTTGGCAAGCCAGCTTGATGAAACAAATCTGCCAGCAACATAGAGGCGGAAGGATCACGCTCTGACGGCTTCAAAATAAACGTATTACCAGTTGCAATAGCCATCGGTGCCATCCACAACGGCACCATGACCGGAAAATTAAAAGGTGTAATTCCTACTGTGACACCCAATGGTTGACGCATCTGCCAATTATCGATACCACCGCCAATATTGTCTGAGAACTGCGTCTTCAGCAATTGAGGCGCGCCGCAGGCAAATTCGACGACTTCGAGGCCACGTGTTACTTCCCCTTTTGCGTCCGAAAAAACTTTGCCATGTTCTTTCGTAATGGCTGCAGCCAATGCATCGTGGTTTTGTTCCATCAGCTCTTTGAATCGCATCAAGATCCGAGCACGCTTCAATGGTGCAGTAGCTGCCCATGAAGGTGCTGCCGCACTCGCCGCAGCAACCGCTTGATTTACTTCCTCAACACTTGCAAGAACAACTTGAGCCGCAACCGCGCCTGTTGCCGGATTGAAAACATCTTGGCGTCGATCACTAGTGGACTCGACGATGCGGCCGTTGATGAAATGCTGAATAACAGGAATGGACTGAGTCATAACAAATCCTTGGGAAATTTAAGGTGAAAAACAGAATATAGCCATCACCACGCAAAATCCAATGAGTTATCATCGTTTCCTCATAAGCATTACTTATGGAAAAGTGATGGATTTTACTCAGATTCGGGCATTTGTTACGCTTGCAAAAGAGGGCAATATGACGCGTGCAGCGCAACATTTGCACCTAACCCAACCTGCTGTTAGCTTGCAACTCAAGTCCTTGCAAAAATCATTGGGAGTCACCTTGTTCATCCGCTCACCCGGCGGCATGGGACTAACAAGTGATGGTGAAAAATTACTACCTTTTGCAGAGCGCGTACTAGCTGGTATCACCGAATTTCATCAAGGTGTAAGAGCGTTGCAATCGAGTATTTCCGGCCCTCTAGCAATTGGTACCATTCTTGATCCTGAATTTACGCGACTCGGCGCTTTCTTAAAAAAGCTGGTCGAAAGTTATCCTCAACTATCGACGCAATTACGGCAGGGCATGTCCGGTAACGTCCTGCAGCAGGTTCGAAATGGCGCGCTCGATGCCGGTTATTACCTCGGAATACCGACCAAAGAATTTCATTCTCAAGTACTCACGTCATTCACATACAACGTTGTTGCACCGCAAGGTTGGAAGGCACGTGTTTCTGGAAAAAACTGGGACGCGCTAGCAACATTACCTTGGATCTGGGCACCGCCAGAGTCGGCCCACCATCGGCTACTCGTCAAAAAATTTGCCGAATATAAAAAATTACCCAAACAAGTTGCGCTGGTAGATCAGGAATCGTCAATGCTAGACCTCGTCAAATCTGGTGTCGGACTGTCATTGGTACGTGAATCAATAGCCTTGCATGAAGCACATGTGCATGGATTAGTCATTGCTGATGCAGTAAGTCTGTCCACCGAACTGTCTTTTATTACTTTACAGAATCGAAAAACAGAACCGGCAATCGCCGCTGCCTTTGATTTGTTGGCTGGTCTTTGGACTCAGTAACGGATCAAGAGACCCGAAGTTGATGCCAGCACCATTTAGCTGTGGATAAACCTATGGATAACAGGTGCATCAAGTGTGAACAACTACAAAATTTGTTCATGCCCTGAAAGTTATCCAGAACTTGTCCTGAGTCGAAAAGCACTTTGTTGGAATAGTTATCTTTCTTCCAAGTGCTTGATTCTAATATGGTTAACCTATCTATCCACAGAAAAGTCTTATCGTTAATTATTACTACTAAAGAGATATATAAAACAATTAGAACAAAACTAAGACGAAAAAAAAATCGGACGGCCGCTGACATCCCCTACCTGCATCAAACGCATTTTCACTGTCTAACTTTTTGCCTACCTTTTTTAAAAACACGCCCTGACCTACTGAAAGGGCGTCAGACGCCTTGCCTGCACCATTTCATTGGGTGCGGGGTAAAAACTGTGTTTGCACGTCATCCAGGTACCTTTGCGCTGGCCTGGGTAAAAATGATGGCGCACTACCCAAAAAGGAAATTTTTGCTTATTTATAGTTGAAAAAAGCACAAATCTTTATAAGACTCTGGATAACCAGTGGATCAACTGTGGATAAGTGAAAGCGTGGTCACTGTCACGAAAGTTATCCAGAACTTGTCCTGCGCAAAAAGCGACTTTGTCAACTTGGTTATTTTTTCTCTAAGGTATTGATAGGAAAGTGAAATAGAGAGTTATCCACAGAATTGAACGGATGTTAACTACTACTACTAAACAGATATATAAATCGTTAACTTAAAACCAGTATTGAAATATCTCTGTTTTTTATTTAAGCGCTGAAAGAAAAAAATCGAAGCCAAACTTGGTTAGAAGATGCTGCACAAAAGTCTCAGCAAGCCCTTCAAGCTGCTGAATAAGTAGTGTGCATAGGAGGGTAAGTAAACCAGGCCTGCGGTGCGCTAATGGCCGTTTGATGGTGGTTCTTTGTCACTAACTGATTTCCACATGTTGAGGACATTTTAGTTGGTTTAAAGCAACTATTACTACATTAACATGTATTGAAAGTACTCTCGAAATAACGCTTGTTGATCAAAAAAACCAAGTTTGTGCGCAAACGGGTCATGTTCCATCCATTGGCATGGTCGTGCACGACAATGGGATTGACGAATTTGATGGTGATTCTGATAGGTGGAGATGCAATAGCGTACGGCACAGGCGGCAGTACACAATCAATTTTGATTGCTGGTCTAGAATTAGTACCAGCAACTCTGTGTGTCAAAGAATAAAGATGCTGTGGATGAAGATCAGTTCCAGGAATAAGCGCAAATAATCGTGCTGCCAGTAACGTACATGCCGAGGAGATCCCGTCACTGAACAGGTCGATGCAACCCTCTGTCGCCGATAATGCCAGCACTTTCTATACCCTGGCGCTCTATGGGCTTGTAAAATCGATGTCTGATCGCTTGCGTGATAATGAAGTGCAAACGTAGCTAGGTTAGTTATCCAGACAGAATGTACGGAAACTCAACGCCTTACTCTTCCAGCATCATCAGACTTGCATTGCCCCCCGCTGCTGTGGTGTTGGTACACGTGGCACGTTCAGAAAGTAGTCTCCATAAAGGAATAGACTTACCGAGAGTCGTTTCAATTAATGGTACGAGCGCACCACCACGATCTGCCAGCAGGGTACGAGTGCCTGCAACCAGTGATACATCAATCAATGCAATTTGTAATGGTTGGCCTTCATCGTTGATGTCACTGATTTGCCTTATTGCAGTACGTACTGACTCCGGCAAACTAACAGGGAGAAGTGGCAACGATGACGTTAACAAAACCGGGTTGTTTCCTGTAGCAAAAACAGCAAACAGTTGATTGAGCAAACTGGTGATATCAGGTGCCAAACAAAGGATATCGCCGCGAGCGGCCAATAGCAGCGTATTAATTTCACCGGTTGGGCCTGGTAATACCAACTTCTTACCGAGTTCGCTGTGACGTATGTAGTGCTCACCTAAATCGAAAAGAGTCTCGTGGCCAAAAGCTTTGGCCCACGCCAATAGTGAATTCAGTGCAGGCGAATGCATGTTGCCACGACCGATTTCGATAATATTTACGCTGAGCTCGCCGTCCTTCGAACGCTGCAACCGTTTCAGATAGAGCGGGCCACCTGCTTTCGGACCGGTTCCCGACTTGCCTTCACCACCAAAAGGTTGTACACCAACTACTGCACCAACGATGTTACGGTTAATATAAATATTGCCAGCATGAATGCGGTTGCTAATGAAGTTGACAGTCTCGTCAATGCGCGAATGAATACCGAATGTTAGACCATAGCCGGTTGCATTAATAGCGTCGATTATTTGTGGCAAGTCTTCGCTGCGGTAACGTAGTACATGCAATATCGGGCCGAAAATTTCATTGGTAAGTTCCGATAATGAATCAATTTCTATAATTGTCGGTGGAACGAAAGTCCCATATTGCGTATCGACGGACAGTACCAATTGGAAAACCGAATGCCCAGTTTTTCTCATCCGTTCGACATGCGCCAGCAAACTATCTCTTGCCTCCATATCGATAACAGGACCAATATCGGTTGCCAGCCGGTCCGGGTTGCCAACAGCGAGTTCACGCATCGCACCTTTCAGCATGACTAGTGTTTTATCGGCGATTTCTTCTTGCAGACACAACACCCTTAATGCGGAGCAACGTTGTCCGGCGCTATCAAATGCGGAGCTAATAACGTCCTGCACGACTTGTTCTGTCAGCGCACTGGAGTCGACGATCATTGCGTTTTGTCCACCGGTTTCGGCAATCAAGACAATATCGCAGGATTCAACGAGGGCGCGCTTTGCGAGCGTACGGTTAATTAATTGCGCAACGCTTGTTGATCCTGTGAAAATGATGCCTTGTGTCCGATGATCTGCAACTAATGAAGCGCCGATACTTTCGCCTTGTCCCGGCAGAAATTGCAGCGCGGCACGTGGAATACCAGCTTCGTGCAGGAGTTGTACTGCGCGATACGCGATTAGCGGGGTTTGCTCGGCAGGTTTGGCAAGGACTACGTTACCTGCAGCAAGCGCGGCGCTAACTTGACCTGTAAAAATTGCTAACGGAAAATTCCAGGGACTAATGCAAACTACCGGTCCAAGTGCCAGCATTGTTGGCGTTTCAGTAATGCGAGCTGCGTAATATCGCAAGAAATCGACAGCTTCACGTACTTCGGCAATGGCGTTCGGTAAAGACTTCCCTGCTTCTCGAATTGCCATAGCCATTAGTTCCAATTGGTGCAATTCGAACAAATCAGCAGCATGGAAAAGAATGGTTGCGCGATCGGACGCGGGCACGGCTTGCCACGCGGAAGCGTAGTCATGCGCTGCAAGTAGTGCTGCATCGACATCGGTCTTGTTGGCTTCAACTACGGAACCCACTTGATCGCGACGGTCAGCCGGGTTATTCACTGTATGTGATGCCAGAGTACTAAACGTTGTACCGAGCATCGGTACCGCATGCCATTGCTTGCTACCGAAATGGACAAAGGCCTGGTTGACGCGCGCCAGCTCTTTTTCATTACTTAGATCGATACCTGAGGAATTCGCTCGCTCGTCACCGAACATGGCGCGGGGTAGGCCGATGTTCCTGTGCGGAATTCCACCTTGTTTTCGCGCTTCGTCCATAGGGTTTGCAATCAACGCGTCCACTGGTACGTTCGTATCGACAATCTGATTTACAAACGACGAATTGGCGCCGTTTTCCAGTAAACGTCGTACAAGGTAAGCAAGTAATGTCCGATGCGAACCTACCGGAGCATAGATACGACAAGGCTTGTTCAGATTGTCTTTACCAACCACTTGGTCATACAAAGTTTCACCCATGCCATGAAGGCACTGGAATTCATAGTCGGTTACACCGCGAGCTTGTGCTGACGTATAAATTGCTGAAAGGGTTTGTGCGTTATGGGTAGCAAATTGTGGATACAACACGTCGGTCGCCCCGAGTAACTTTTCAGCGCAAGCCAGATAGCACACGTCGGTGTAGACCTTTCGTGTAAAAACTGGATAACCCGACATGCCATCAACCTGCGCACGCTTTATTTCTGCGTCCCAATAAGCACCCTTAACCAGCCGAACCATGAATTTTCGTCCACTATTACGCGCCAGATCAATAAGGTAATCAATCACAAAAGGGCAGCGTTTTTGATAGGCCTGTACCACAAAGCCTATTCCGTCATAGCCGGCGAGGCACGGATCGTGAGCCAACACTTCTATCAAGTCGAGCGATAGTTCAAGGCGTTCTGATTCCTCTGCATCAATATTTAAACCGATGTCATATGATTTAGCCAGCAGCAAAAGACTTTGTAAGCGCGGCAATAATTCAGTCATTACCCGGTGGCGCTGGGCACGGGAATAGCGAGGGTGCAATGCCGATAATTTCACCGAGATTCCAGGTCCATTACGTATTCCTCTTCCTGCCGATGCTCGTCCGATTGCATGAATTGCTTGTTCGTAGGATTGTAAATATTTATCCGCGTCCTCGGCCGTTAGCGCGGCTTCACCCAACATATCGTACGAGTACTGATACCCGCGAGCTTCGTTGTGACGACTATTAACAATCGCATCATCAATGGTCTCACCAGTCACGAATTGGTTGCCCAACATACGCATCGCAAGATCGACTCCTTTGCGTATCAGGGGTTCGCCACCTTTCGCAATCAGGCGGGTTAATGCAGATCCGAGACCTTGTTCGCTATTACTGCTTACTAGCTTTCCAGTGATCAACAATCCCCAAGTGGCAGCATTAACAAATAGCGAGGGCGAGACGCCCAAGTGCTTTCGCCAATCGCCGCGGCTAATTTTGTCCGCGATTAATCGGTCTGCAGTGTGATGGTCGGGAATACGCAATAACGCCTCTGCCAGACACATCAACGCAATTCCCTCGTCGGATGACAATGAAAATTCGTGCATTAGTGCATCGACTCCGGAGGCCCGTGTACGTTTTTCCCTTACGGCAATGACTAGCCGCTTTGCCAGCTGCGTAGTTTGTACCGTCAATGCGGTATCCTGTGGGGATTGTTCAAGCAGCAAGCCTACTGCTTGCTGCTCCTCAAGTCGGTATGCAGCTGTAATTTTCTCGCGTAACAACGAAGTAGGAAAATGCATTTCGGCATGCAAAGCTGAAAAAGCGGGGTCATTAAATAGTACAGAAGTAGACATATTTTGCTCGGCATCACGTCACGGGTAAATGAAATTGCACAAAACGACTTTTTATGAAAAGTCATTTTCTGTCTTATATTTGATTGTATGCGCGAAAGCATCGCATTAATTCTGGTAATACTAACTACTATCAAAATTTTGTATTTGGTGAGAAAATTTAGCCAAATTAAATTCTTACCTGAGATTTGCAATGTTAGATAAAATTAGCAAAAAAATACTAAACGAGTTGCAAAACGACGGCCGAATTAGCAATGTCGAGCTATCAGCACGAGTTAACTTGTCTCCGGCAGCTTGCCTGGAGCGCGTTCGTAAATTGCACGAAGGTGGATATATATTGGGATACACGGCACAACTGAATCCGCAACTACTGGATGTGTCGTTGTTGGTGTTCATCGAAGTGGTGTTAGATCGGACTACGCCCGAGGTCTTTGATGCGTTCAAGCGTAGCGTCCAGATCATTCCCGAGGTGCTTGAATGTCACATGGTCGCAGGTGGATTTGATTACCTGGTCAAGGCCAGGGTTTGCGACATGAACGCTTACCGAGAATTTTTGGGGAAGTCACTTTTGCAATTGAAAGGTGTCCGTGAAACGCACACTTATGCAGTCATGGAAGAAGTCAAGAACACGACCAAGCTTCCTATCCGCTAAGCGCAGTTAGCGTCTTACCGTATCTCGTAGAAATGATTCGTCGGTAATTGTAGTCATGTGTTCGCGCAACCACTTGTGAGAAGGGCTGCGGGCATCGCGTTCATGCCACAGCATGTCGACTTGCACTTGTGGCAATTCAAACGGTAGCTCTTTCGCAATTAATTCCCCTGTCATGCCAGTTGATGCAATCAAATGGCGTGGGATCACAGTGAGCAAATCCGAGTTGGCGACAACGCGTCCAGCAGTGAAAAAATGGTTAACGGTCAATAGAATGCGACGTTCCCGACCTAACTGAGTCAGCGTATCACTGACGATGCCATGCGCCCTACCTGAAAAACTCACTAATAGATGTTTTGCTGCACAATACGAATCCAGAGTGAGTTCTTCCTTTGCAAGCGGATGCTGCTTTCGCATCACACAAGCGTACTTTCCCGAATAGAGTAATTCATGGCGAATCGGTGTATCTGGCTCACCTGCCAACTGCGCTACAACACCTGGAAAGAAGCCAATTGCCAAATCGATGTCTCCTCGCAGGAGCATCGGTCTTGGCTCGCGTGTCGTTAGAGGAACCATTCTGACATTGACGCGTGGCGCGTCGCGCTCTATCGAACGCACCAATGAAGGCAGCCAAAGCGCTGCAGTTGCATCCGCCATCGCCATACGAAAAGTTGCTTGCGTCTTAGAGACGTCAAAACTCTGCGGTGCCATCGCCGCCTCGAGATCTGACAGAGCACGTCGGACAGCGGGCCATAGCTCATCTGCATGAGGTGTTGGCTTAACACCATGGGCAGTTCGGATTAGCAACTCGTCGCCAACCGAATCGCGCAGTCGTTTAAGTGCATTGGATACCGCTGGTTGCGTCATCGCAAGTCGATTTGCAGCACGCGTTAAATTTCGCTCGCTCATCACGGCATCAAAAACACGCAGCAAATTGAGATCAAGGGTGAGAAAGCTCATCAGTTCTGACTGTCTGTTGAAAATGGAAATGAAACGTCGTTATCAACTTGATTTCATTCACAAAAAGTATAACTGATATGTGAAATTGGAATTGGCTTAATAGCAGGCATATCTTGCATACTGCACTGCAACATATTAGCCAAATCTACCGAGGTCCATCATGTCCATCTTGGCCATTGCATTTCCCGCTCAGTCAGCAATTCCTGTTGCACAGGTTGTAACAAGTTCCATCATTGCTGCAGCACGACCATTACTTGGTCTAGGAGTTTTAGTCACGTTCTTATTGATTTTCAAGCCTTTGTTGCTTGGTTTGCTAAGGGCAAGTTTTTTGACATTAAAACCGCGTCAGTCACTTGAGCAAAGATCGATTCGCAGTCATTTGCGTAGCATGCTAATCCTAAATCGTATGGCAAGGGATCTTGAGATTTCGCAACCAAACATGGCATCAGAATTAAGGGCAGTTGCTTCACGCGACTGAGTTGTATTTTCTTGTCATCCTTATTTTGTAGAAACGCCATATGAAAACATTAATTTTTAAGCCGACGGTGGATTTCTTTACAACTCCTTCACTGGCATCCCCGATTAGAAAAATAGCAGCGGCAAGATTGGATGCACCATCGGCGCGACGCGCTGTCGGGCTGTCAACGGCAGATGTTGCCGAGGCATCAGGCCGGGCAACTATGCATCATGGCTTGACAATTAATCGATCTCTTCGATTGTGCGTGACTAAGTAAAGTGTCTCGATCTTTAAATCGGGTACGTTTTTTACTGTAGTGACCAATCGCACATGAAGCTGGCAAAAAAAAGCGCAATTAAATAAATAGATTGCGCTTTTATTATTTTGACAGTTACGTTACCAAGCCTTCAATTGTTTCTCTAGCTTGTTTCTTGCATCAGCCAGTTCTTGCGGCAAATGATGATGAAGTTTTTCGAATAGCTCTGTATGTAATTTCAACTCATCCTTCCATGCAACTACGTCAATTGAAGTAATTTGTTCAAATTGCTTCGGCGAAAAATCAATACCATCCCAGTTCAAGTCCGCATAGCCCGGAGTGGTACCAAACAGGTGTTCCACACCGCCAGCTTTTTGTTCTATCCGATCCAGCATCCATTTCAAGACGCGCATGTTGTCTCCAAAACCTGGCCAGACAAACTTGCCTTCACCATCAGTACGGAACCAGTTGACGCAGAAAATACTTGGTAAGGTTGCATCAGTGGCGGCTAGTTTCTTACCCATATCTAGCCAATGCTGAAAATAATCACTCATGTTGTAACCAATAAACGGCAGCATGGCGAACGGATCGCGCCGAACCACGCCCATTTGGCCAGTCGCTGCGGCAGTGGTTTCTGATCCCATCGTCGCAGCCATGTAGACGCCTTCGATCCAGTCACGTGCTTCGGTCACGAGTGGGACTGTCGTTGAACGACGGCCGCCGAAAATAAAAGCTGAAATGGGTACGCCAGCCGGATCATCCCAAGCCTCATCAATTACCGGATTCTGGATAGCCGCGACAGTAAATCGTGCATTCGGGTGCGCTGCTTTACGGCCTGTTTCCTCGCCGACTTCGGGCGTCCAGTCTTTGCCTTGCCAGTCGATCAGATGTGCAGGTGCCTGTTTGGTCAGTCCTTCCCACCAGACATCTCCGTCATCGGTCAATGCAACGTTGGTAAAGATCGTATCGCTAACCATTGAAGCCATGCAATTGAAGTTGGTTTTCTCATTGGTGCCGGGAGCCACGCCAAAATAACCCGCTTCGGGGTTAATCGCATACAGTCGACCATCTTTACCGGGCTTAATCCATGCAATATCGTCACCGATCGTAGTAACTTTCCAGCCCTCAAATCCAGCTGGCGGAATCAGCATTGCAAAGTTGGTTTTTCCACATGCAGACGGAAAAGCAGCAGCGACATAATGCTTCTTGCCTTCTGGTGATTCAACACCAAGGATCAACATGTGTTCTGCCAGCCATCCCTGGGAACGTCCCATGCTTGATGCGATACGCAATGCGAAACATTTTTTGCCCAATAAGGCATTACCACCATAACCTGATCCGTATGACCAGATTTCCCGGGTTTCGGGAAAATGCACGATATATTTTGTCGGGTTGCATGGCCAAGCTACGCTCTTCTGGCCAGATTCCAGTGGTGCGCCCACGCTGTGTACGCAAGGAACAAATTCGCCATCTACCCCAAGAACGTCAAATACCGCTTTGCCCATGCGTGTCATCACGCGCATGTTGGCGGCAACATAAGGAGAGTCGGATAATTCAACACCGATATGTGCAATCGGTGACCCCAGAGGACCCATCGAGAAAGGAATAACATACAGAGTTCTTCCACGCATGCACCCGTCAAAGAGTCCATTGAGCGTAGTACGCATTTGAGCAGGGGGCTGCCAGTTATTGGTCGGTCCAGCCTCTGCTTCGCTGGCTGAGCAAATGAAAGTTCGGTCTTCAACGCGCGCCACATCACTCGGATCGGAACAGGCAAGATAGCTGTTTGGTCGTTTGTCCTGATTCAATTTTTTCATTGTCCCTGCAGCGACCATTTCGCTACAAAGCCGGTCATATTCTTCTTGTGAGCCGTCACACCAGACGATACGTGCCGGCCTGGTAAGTGACGCTACCTCGGCAACCCAATTGATCAATTCTTGCTGTTTGACGTAGGACGGGGCGTTAATGCAAGCGACGCCACCCATAATGGGCTGATTCATGAAGTAAAACCTCCAATACCAATAAAGAAATCTGTCACGGGTTCGATCAATATAATAATGATCTCGCCGTAAAATCAGGGCTAAGTCGCCATAATCTGGCGGAGCTGTGCTGAACCGTACCACTCTGTGTTGGAATGATGCTTAAGGAAATTGCAACAAAAATGGCATTAAATTGTACACCTGAGATTTGTTACGGTTAGTGATTCGCGACAAAAAGGGAGTAATAACAGAATAAATTTTGTAGTAATAAATTTTAAGTTTTACTTTTATCGTTATTCCATTACGGATTTGCTTAACCGATTTTTCTCCACACCATGAAAATTGCCATTCTTGATGATTATCAGGACCGAGTTCGTCATCTAGACTGTTATAAATTGCTTGCTGGCCACGACGTTAAAATATTTAATCATTCGGCGCGCGGACTCGGGCAACTGGCAATCCGTCTTGCGAGTTTTGATGCGCTGATTTTGATAGACGCGCGAACCAGTTTGTCTGCAGCGTTGCTCAACAAATTGCCTCGCCTTAAATTAATCGTGCAAACCGGTAGGGTAAATGGTCTCATCGATCTTGCTGCTGCGACGGCTAACGGAATAACGGTTGTCGAAGGAACTAGTGATCCAACGGCACCTGCTGAACTGACTTGGGCATTAATCATGGCATCAATGCGTAGGATTCCTGACTACACATCAAATTTACGGGATGGTCTTTGGCAAACCGTATCGACTTCGCCAGATAAAAATTTGCTAGGTCGCGTATTAAAGGGACAAACGCTGGGAATTTGGGGTTACGGAAAAGTTGGTCGCCTAGTGGCCACTTTTGGCAAGGCATTCGGTATGTCAGTTCTTGTATGGGGGAGCACTGAAAGCCGCATCTTGGCAAAAAATGCGGGTTTTGAGACAGCAGTATCAAAAGAAGAATTTTTTTCTCGCGCCGACGTGCTTTCCTTGCACTTAATTTTGAGCGAAACCACGCGTGGATGCGTTACTTTTGCTGATCTTGCGGCAATGAAGCGTTCGGCATTGCTAGTCAACACAAGTCGTGCGGAATTGCTTGCAGAAGATGCTCTTCAGCAAGCATTAATAGCGGGCTGTCCTGGTTATCTTGTGCTGGATGTTTTCGATACTGAGCCCCTGCCCGCAACATCGCCGCTGCTGCAGTTTTCCAATGTACTGGCTTCACCTCACTTGGGTCATGTCGAGGAGGGTAGCTATGAACTGATTTTTTTTGCGGCTTTTCAGAGTGTTATAGATTTTTCTACTGGCTTGGCGCACAACGTATCAACGTCGGGAGCTTTACCGTCAATCAGATAACGTGTCGTTGGATGTTTTGCAGTATCGCCCCATAGCCGGACCATCAACCAGGCTTCCACCATGGTTCCATAACCTCGCCCATCCAGGTGGCCATGCTATTGGGGGGCCAGCGTATTGTTGGACTCCGCTACGTACAGGGATAACTGGTACACCGCGGGCTGCCGGGTCTTCACGATGATTCCAGCTCAGACTAAACGTGTAATCTGGTAGCAGCAAATCACAAGTGCGTGCGAACCAGTCCGTGTGATCTTCGTCTCTGCCAAGTGCCTGCGCCAATCCTTGCGGGTCAAAGCGCGCCAAAGCGTCAACAAGTTCAACAGTGCTCGCACCTGGCGCATCTCCCCAGCCCATTACCGGGTTGAAGTTATAGTCAGCCCCAGACCCGTACCAGCCCTCTCGTCGAGACCGGTGCATCCAGTTTCGCGGCCCACAAAATAGTTGCCAGCGCCAGTGCATTCCCGATGGGTTTGGCCAATTATATAAATACAAACGTTGATATCCCGCCTGATGCAACTCCCGCATCATTGCCATGAGCCGCGCCTGCGGCATTCGGTCCGGTGGAGCGCGCCGAAACAAAATAGGTTCGCCATCGGCATGCTGGATCTCGTCGGAGGAAAGATTCAGATCCAGAGTTCTGGATTCGCTACCGAATCGGGCGGCGATCCATCCTGTGAGCAAGTTGACCATGACGATGACACCGTAGCCGCGATGACGGTGAAAAATAACAGTACCAGGGGCAACAGGTTTCATGATCGGTTTGCTCGGATTAAATGAATTCAGGGATTAGTTTAGCGGTAAATGTCGAGCTGGATTATTTGTCTTCCTGACAATTCGGGCGCACCAGGGCGATGCGCAAAAATCGAAATGGAGACACATTAGGGCGTTTCTGACCCGTCGAAACAAGTGGGGATCACGGAACGCCGAAAACTGCACCTGCAGACCTGGCCTGTAATTTGCTATAAGAACTTTCCTCGCTCGATATATTGCTGCGAGTTCAATTGATGTTATTGCCCACCCGGCCTTATAGCAACAGTTGCCGACCCCTCGGACTACTATGCCGGCGATCTGCCGGATTCAGGAGAATGTTGTGATGACAGAAAATTTCATTTTAGGTGACGGTGCCCTACACCAGCGTTTGTGTGCAATTACAGAAATTCTCGGAAAATTTGTTGCCTGCGCGCCGCGTCAACTCAGCATTTGGAATCTCGTCGAAAGCACTGGGCGGAGTGAGTGCGATCTTGAAAACTTGTGCGCTGGGTTAGCGCGTGCAGCATTACTCAAATCAAACTTGCAGTTGCCGGGCAGTTGGTCGCTGGCTTGTGCACCGGACAAGGTTACTCTGGAGGATGTGTTTCGTTGCGTGATGGCGGAACAACCTGCGCCAGGACATTCTTCTGGTTCGGCCTTCGTTCCCATTCCTGGCTATCAGCCACAGCGTTTGCAACATGACGCCGATCTGCTCGTGATGCAAGCCGCGATGGCGATCAACCAAAGTGTGTTCAAGCACTTGCGTCAATTTTCCCTTGATCGTCTCAAAGTGAGTTCAGCTGCCGCCTACCCGGTGCCGAGATCATCGCGTCATGTGCCGCGCCGTTCGGCGACCGTCGCCTGAGCCTTGGTCTGTTGATCTATGCTTGAACCGCATAAAGTGATGCTTACAAGGCATTGGCTTTGCGTCCTCGTCTTCGCCTACGATTCGTTCTTCTCAGGGTAACCACTTCTGTCATCATCAGAGGGCTACTCCTACTTTTCCCTTTGCGTAATGTTGGAGATGTAATGACAGCGGGTAACGATTTCATTCTTGGCAACGGGGATCTGCACAAGCGATGTTGCGTCATTACCGAGTTGCTGGGGAAGTTTGTCTCAGTTGCTCCATTGACGTTGACACTGGCTCAAATAAAGCGAGATACAGGACTTAATAGTCGTGAAATAAATAAATATTGCAGCGATTTACTCCTGAGTAATCTGATCATTGAAACATCATATGGCTGCTGGAAGCTGGCCGGAGCAGCGGCCGACCTGACCCTGGAAGACGTTTATCGTTGTGCCATGGCAAAAACCGAATCGGACACAATTCCTTTTGCAAGACAGAGTGATCACCATCTTAGCCACGCTGCTGATTTACTGTTGATGCAGGCTGCACTGGCGATCAATCAAAGCGTACACAAACATTTGCGACAATTTTCACTGGATCGTCTCAAACCCGCTACGTGCGTGCCTTTTCCCGTTAGCCTACGTCGGTTGTCCGGACTGAATTACAATGAGTCTTTCGACCTGGCACCCGCCGGGCACTCTGCCTGATTCCCATGACACTTCGCGTAATTGCCACCGGCGGTACCTTCGACAAGCATTACGATGAAATTGCCGGCAAGTTGATTTTTGGTGCCGGCCATCTGGCTGCCGCGATTGCGCGTGCGCGCATTACCTTGCCTGTAATTCTCGAAGAACTACCTTTCCTTGATTCGCTGGAGATGCAAGATGCAGATCGTCAGCATATCCTTGCCAGTTGCCTTGCGTCTGCTCAGTCAGCCATCGTGATCATTCATGGTACTGACACGATGTCCGAAACAGCGACCGTTCTGGGTGCTGCCGGTTTGTCTCAGACCATTGTGTTAACGGGAGCGATGATTCCTTATGAAATCGCGAATTCAGACGCGTTGTTCAATTTTGGTTTTGCCTGCGGAGTGGCCCAAGTCTTGCCATCAGGTGTCTATGTAGCGATGAACGGACAGTTTTTTAATTGGGATAAGGTGAAAAAAAATCGCTCTGCTGGTGTCTTTGAGCCTGCTTAGAATGGCGGGGTTTATAAATCTTTGTTGATTGAAATTGCGTAGTCCTATTTAACCAAGATTTAAAATACGCATGCCAGCGTGCATCGCTAGCGGCCTATCCAGGAGACATTCCATGACCCAATCTCGACGCATTGCCGCCTGCGCCAGTGCGCTCTCTCTATTATTTTTCTTGACGGCATGCGGTGGTGGCAATAATGCATCGGCACCAGCGCCAGCCGGAGACACGACAACACAACTACTCGCCGAGCCTGGGACCCCGACTCTCACCAACGATACTGCCACCGATGGATACAATCGCCTCAATTTTCGCAGGCAACAAATGGGACTCGGAGTACTTACTAGAAATGCCAACGTTGATCTCGCGGCACGTGGACATTCCAATTACCAAAAAGTAAATGACAAGATTACCCACGTTCAGGTTGCCGGCAAACCTGGTTTTACAGGAGTAGGTGTGGCAGAGAGGCTGACCGCTGCAAATTACGTCTTTACGTCAACGCGCGGGTACGCATTTGGTGAAGTCATTGCAGCGAGCGCCAATCTTGCGGGTGCTACCAATGTAGAAGATTTGATTACCGCCATTTATCACCGCTTTGTCATTTTTGAACCAAAGTTTCTGGAGGCAGGAGCGGGATCGGATGGTTTCAGTGCTACCGGATACAACTTTCTAACCGTCAACTTCACTGCGAACGGACTAGGACCCGGCTTAGGTAAAGGCAAATTTGCGGTATATCCGTCAGCCAATCAGACTGGAGTAACGACCGTCTTTTATAGTGATCAGGAATTACCTGATCCTGTGCCGAACCAGAATGCAGTTGGCTATCCGGTGAGTGTTCATGCAGATATCGATGCGGTCGTTACCGTACAGACATTTACGATCAGCCCACGTGGCGGACAAGCACTCGCCACGCGCCTGCTGATCAATTCGACCGACCCTGAAACCCCGTCTTCTGCAGCAGCCATTATTCCTTCGGCAGAGCTGAGTGCCGCAACGACCTATGACGTGAAATTTGTAGGCACCGTGTCCGGTCTGGCTGCCGACCGAATCTGGTCATTTACGACAAGGTAATATTTTCTCTAGGTAACTCTCTGTAAATAGGCAATACTGTTGGTTAGTATTTAGGTTGTACTAATGACGACAATATTGGCGGCCAAAGAGCTACCTTGAGGAGATCGTGATGTCATCGCTTGAACAAAGCACTTTCCAGCTTGCGCTCATTCACTTTTGCGAACAACGCGCCCAAATAGAATTACTTAGCCGACGCATCGGTGAAAACGTACAAAAACTGGTGCTGTTACAAGAGCAAGTTATCCAGGTAACGACACATACCAGACGATCACCAGGTAATGTTTTTGAATTAAGCGTAGTGCGGTTGCGCGCTGACATGGCCTTGCTGGTTGCCGATACCCGGCGTTTGGCAAAGTTGGCAGGTGAGTTGCACATCGAATTCATTGAAGTTGCTGCTCGATACTTGACTGAGAGCAGATTGCGCATGACACGGCTAATAAATGTTCGTGACGAGCATGGCAAATATTGCGATGAAGAATTAACAACGCGGATAGACTCCGCGTTGCTCAAGTGCCGCCGAGAAATCGATCAGATTATGGGACTAATCGAGCGCACCGGCTCCTCGGTGGCCTTGTTGACAGTGTCAACCGCCCAGTTTTCCTCACTGGCACTTGCTTGAAGTGTTGAAAGCACACCTTATTTCCCGATACAAAAACGACTGAAAATGACACCTAATAAGTCGTCCGACGTAAAAGCGCCAGTGATGCTGCTCAGTTGGTCTTGTGCCAGGCGCAATTCTTCGGCGAACAGATCCAGTGCATGGTCGCTCAATGCGGCGTGGTCAGCAGCAAATTGCAGATGGGTTTGTGCAGCGGCGAGCGCTACAAGATGACGTTCTCGCGCAAGGAACAGCGATTCGCCAGTTTGCTGCCAGCCAGCCAGCCGTAATAATTCTTCACGTAGCAAATTCATGCCGAGCTGGTCGGTAGCGGACAGATAGACATGCGTTGCATCGGCGAGGCGATCAACGGCAGGCTTGTGTCCTGACAAATCAATCTTGTTCCATACGCGCATTACCGGAATATTTTCTGGAAATCGCATCGTGATGTGTTCATCGGCCAGCGTCGGTCCGCGGCAAGCGTCCAGCAAGTGAATAATGACATCAGCATTCGCGACGGCAGCCCAGGTACGTTCGATACCGATACGCTCCACTTCATCCGTTGCATCAGAGGCGTCACGAATGCCGGCAGTATCAATGATGTTGAGCGGGATTCCCTCAATCTGGATCGTCTCGGTGACTTTGTCGCGGGTGGTACCGGCGATTGGTGTAACGATGGCCACATCGGCACCGGCCAGCGCATTGAGCAGTGATGACTTGCCAACATTGGGTTGACCAGCTAAAACGATATTGAGACCATCACGCAGCAATGCGCCCTGAGCGGCTTGACGAAATACTTGATGCAATGTTTCTCGTATGGCCGTCAGCTTGCCTCGCGCATCCGATTTTTCCAGAAAATCTATTTCTTCTTCCGGAAAATCGAGTGTTGCCTCAACCAGCATGCGCAAAGTGGTTACTTGCTCGACGAGTGCCCCGATGATTCCGGAAAAAACACCAGACAACGATTGCGAGGCCGAGCGTGCCGCAGCTTCGGTCGAGGCATCGATCAGGTCGGCGACTGCCTCGGCCTGGGCCAGATCAAGTTTGTTGTTGAGGAATGCGCGTTGGGTAAATTCGCCTGGTTGCGCGAGACGCAAATCAATAGCACTGCCAGCTTGCAGGCAGCGCGCCAGCAACAGTTGCATGACCACCGGTCCACCGTGCCCCTGCAATTCAAGGACGTCTTCGCCCGTGTAGGAGTGAGGCGCTTTGAAATACAGCGCTAAACCTTGATCGATCGTGTTGCCATCAGCGTCAACGAAACGGGTATAGGTCGCATGGCGCGGTTGCAATGTCGACCCAGGAACCAGTCTGCAAATATCGGCGGCAATATTGCCAAGATTCTTGCCGGATAAACGGATGACACCGATGCCACCGCGCCCAGGCGCAGTGGCAATGGCAACAATGGGAGAGGAATCTAATTTCATGGATGGATTTTAACTTCTTGCCAGGGAGGGACAACGAATAAAAAAGCCCGCGAAAAAATCACGGGCTGTTTTGAGTAACGAGGGTGTCTTGCTTAGGCCGGCTTGAATTTTTGCTCGGCCTTTTTGGTGATAACCCATTGCTGGGCGATCGACAGCACGTTATTGACTACCCAATACAGCACCAGACCGGACGGGAAGAAGAAGAACATGACGGAAAAGATAATCGGCATGAACATCATGACCTTGGCCTGCATCGGATCAGGTGGTTTTGGATTGAGTTTGGTCTGGACAAACATCGACACGGCCATCAGTACTGGCAAGATGTAATAGGGATCCGGTGACGCCAGATCATGAATCCAGCCCAGCCATGGCGCGTTACGCATTTCCACACTGGCCAGTAAAACCCAGTACAGCGAAATGAACACCGGGATTTGGACCACGATCGGCAGGCAGCCACCAAGCGGATTGATTTTCTCGGTTTTGTACAAGGCCATCATTGCCTGGTTCATTTTTTGCGGATCGCTCTTGAAGCGCTCACGGATCTCCGTCATTTTTGGCGTCACCATTTTCATTTTCGCCATGCTGCGATAACTGGCAGCCGATAACGGGAAGAACGCAAGTTTGATCAGCATCGTCAGGACAATGATGGTCCAGCCCCAGTTGCCGAGAATCTTGTGGATTTGCGTCATCAACCAGAAAATTGGCTTGGCGATGATCGTGAGCCAGCCATAGTCTTTCACCAGGTCAAGTCCAGGCGCAGTCTGTTCCAGCACGGCCGATTCCTGAGGACCCGAATACAGAAGCGAATCGAGTGAGGCAGTAGCTCCCGGAGCCAGCGATCCTAGCGAAACGATACTGCCAACCGCATACAGGTTGGTTGCGATCTTCTTCGTGAAAATTTCGCGTTGGGTCTGTGGCGGCAGAATAATTGCCGAAACGAAGTAATGTTGGATCAGCGCAATCCAGCCGTTGTCAGCCTTGCTGGCATGCTCTTCGGTATTCTTTTCGATTTTTTCAAAAGTCAGTTTCTGGAATTTTTGCTCTTCCGTATAAACAGCCGGTCCAGTGAAAGTACTGTAGAACGACGATTCTCCCTCAGGCTTGCTACCGTCACGGACCAGTTGCAGGTAGACCGAAGGGGTTACCGCTGCTGTGCCGGTATTGGTGACATCGTGTTTCAGGTCGATATGATAATCGCCACTTTTGAAAGTGAATGTCTTGGTGAGCTTTACACCACCTTGATCGGCATCAAGTACCAGTTGCAACGAACCACTGGTATCCATTGTCCGCGTACCGGGACGGGCGATAAACACCGTCTTGTGGTTAGGAAACGCCCCGCCAATCAGGCCGCTTTCTGCAAGATAAGTGCGACTTGCGCTGCTATCGAATAAAACAACATTTTTTGTCTTGTCGACCGTGTCCTTGTGCTTGAGCAATTCAAGGCGTTTCAGTTCACCACCTTGTGTATCGATGTCAGCTTTGAACACATCAGTGATGAGCGTGATTGTTTCGCCTTTGGTCGCAGCGGCCATATTTGCTGCATCGACACTGATCGCACCAGTTGCATTGGTAGCGCCTGGAAGTGATTCAGGATTTGGTTTTTCAACGGTGGCCGAGCTGGCAGGTTTTACTTGCTCGCTGGTTCCTGGGAATAACATCGGAGGCTTGCCGTTGTGCTGCTGCCATTTGTCCCACAGCATTAACAGGGACAAGGAGAACACAACCCACAGTACGGTACGTCGGATATCCATAGGTGTTTTAAATAATTGAGTAGTCAGGAGTTCAGGGATGGTGGCAATTGCAAGAAGGCGTCGCAGTGGCACTCGCGGTGTCGCGTCGTGGAACCGGGTCGAGACCTCCCGGGTGCCAAGGATGGCATCGTGCCAATCGCTTGGCCGCGAGGATACCGCCTTTCAGGGCACCGTGCTCAGTAATTGCCTCTGCAGCGTAGTCCGAACAGCTGGGAAGAAAGCGACAGTTTTGTCCCAGAAAAGGACTAATGCCTAATTTGTAGGCACGCAGTAGCGCTAGCAAAACGGATTTCAAACTGTCTCCCTGGGTCGTTGCGACGCAAAAAGTTGCAGTAGCTCTGACCGCAGTACCTTCTTCAAGGTGCTCGTGGTGGCGGGACCTTTGCGGACATTGACTGGTTTTGATAGCCGCACGATGCAATCTATTGGGGGTAGAGCGGCAAGCCGGAACAACTCTCTGGTGACGCGCTTGACGGTATTACGCGTGACAGCTCGCGGTGCCAGGCGTTTGGCAACCACGACGCCCAGTCGGGCGTGGGCCAGCGCATTGACACGGGTGTACAACACAAAATGCGCACTGCGATACACAGGCCGCAAACGAAAAACGGATGAAAATTCATCCGTTTTAACGATGCGCCGTTCCCGTGCAAAGTCCTGTAAGCGAGCGCCGGTCACACCGGATGCGAGCTGTTGCAACAGCTTTTAAGCTGCCAGGCGCTTACGGCCTTTGCTGCGGCGTGCGTTAAGCACGGCGCGGCCGCCACGGGTTGCCATGCGAGCGCGAAAGCCATGGGTACGCTTACGGCGTACGACGGAAGGTTGATAAGTACGTTTCATTATGGTCTCGCTATTCAGCTGAAAAAAATCGGAGTATGAAAGCCGGGGAATGACCCGGTCCGGGGTTGCTTGCGTCCCGGTGCTCGAAAGCGCTTCAATCGTTCTTCACTCTGTCCCCAGAGGCGGATGAAGCTGCAAACGGCAACAGCATGGTACGCAGGCGGGTCGAACAGTGAACCCGGGATTAGACAGTACTTTCGGCTTGCTTGTCAATAACTTAGCGAGATTTCCTGATGCGGTCCTGATACCGGCGGTGCGCGAGAAAAGTCCGGCTCCCCTGTGGATAACTATCTCCGTCAAGGGTAGAATACGGTCCGTTATGGCGTCTTCCCACAGCTAGCCAAGATCAGCCTGAGGATAATGACCGTGCTGTTCGTCAGTACCGTTCCGCCTCCCCCAATTCAATAGAAGATGCATGGATAATTTCTGGCAAACCTGCTCAGCCCAACTGGAGCAGGAATTAACGCCGCAGCAATTTAGCGCCTGGATCAAACCACTGATCCCCCTTGATTACGAAGAGGGGCGGCTACGCATTGCCGCGCCCAACCGGTTCAAGCTCGACTGGGTCAAAACACAGTTCGCTAACCGCATTACGGTGTTGGCAGCGCAATACTGGGAAGAACCGATTGATGTGCAGTTCGTCCTCGATCCGCGCCTGAACGCACCGCGCAAGCCAACCGTAGCGATGCCGGTGACGGCGCGGGTTGAAGGAAATGGGATCAATGGTATCTCCCCCCCAATTGACGGCTTGCTTGACTTGCCGGTGGTTGACAGCGCGCCACGTCGCGACCAGAGCCGGGTCAATACCGCACTGACATTCGACAGCTTCGTCACTGGCAAGGCCAACCAGCTCGCGCGCGCTGCGGCAATTCAGGTAGCCGATAATCCCGGTAGCTCGTATAACCCGCTGTTCCTGTATGGCGGCGTTGGCTTGGGGAAAACCCACCTGGTTCACGCGATCGGCAACCAGGTCATGGCCGACAATCCTTCTGCCAAAATCCGTTACATCCACGCCGAGCAATATGTCCGTGACGTCGTCACTGCTTATCAGCGCAAGGGCTTCGATGATTTCAAGCGCTACTACCATTCGCTCGACGTTTTGCTGATCGATGATATTCAATTTTTTGGTGGCAAAAGCCGTACTCAGGAAGAGTTTTTCTACGCGTTTGAGGCGCTGATTGCTGCAAAGAAGCAGATCGTCATCACCAGCGACACGTACCCGAAAGAAATCACCGGCATGGATGATCGCCTGATTTCACGCTTCGATTCCGGCCTGACGGTTGCCGTGGAGCCGCCCGAGCTGGAAATGCGCGTCGCGATTTTGCTGAAAAAAGCAGCACAGGAAGGGGTTAACTTTTCCGATGACGTGGCTTTTTTCGTGGCCAAGCATTTGCGTTCGAATGTGCGCGAACTCGAAGGTGCATTGCGCAAGATCCTTGCGTTCTCGCGCTTTCACGGCAAGGACATCACGATCGAGGTCGTCAAGGATGCGTTGAAAGACTTGCTGTCGGTCCAGAATCGCCAGATCTCAGTTGAAAATATCCAGAAGACGGTGGCGGATTTTTTCAACATCAAGGTCGCCGACATGTACTCGAAAAAGCGCCCGGCCAACATTGCCCGACCGCGCCAGATCGCCATGTACCTGGCCAAGGAATTGACTCAAAAAAGTCTGCCGGAAATTGGCGAATTGTTCGGTGGTCGCGATCACACCACGGTTTTGCATGCGGTACGAAAAATTGGCGCAGACCGTTCCAAGAGCCCTGAATGTAACCATGAATTGCATGTGCTGGAACAAACACTGAAAGGATAGGCAGGCAGTGCTTGCGGCCCTGTGGATAACTCACGCAAGGCAGGCGCTGGCTGTCCTTGCGAATCGGGCAGGAATGCGCATTTTGTCAGGAACGAAACCTTTTCTGTCAAAATGCGGAGGGAGTAAAACTGCAGTCTGATTCAATGGGCCGGATCCAGTGGCAGGGACTTTCACTGGCACCATTTCCACCAACAATGATTACCAAGGATGACACCATGCAATTGGTTAAAACCAGCAGAGACACCCTACTCCGGCCACTGCAAATCGTGAGCGGTATTGTCGAGCGTCGGCACACATTGCCGATTCTGGCCAATATTCTCATACGCAAGGACGGCGACAAGGTCTCGTTCCTGTCGACGGATATCGAAGTCCAGATCACAACGCACATCACCGTCGAAGGCGGCGAGGAGCTCGCCGCAACGACGGTGGCAGCCCGCAAGCTGCTCGATATTCTGCGTGCTCTGCCCGAGTCGGGCGACGTGTCGCTGTCACTGGCCAATAAGCGCATGTCAGTTCAAACCGGCAAGTCACGGTTTTCACTGCAAACGCTGGCGGCCGAAGAATTTCCGACTGTTACGCAAGCCGAGCAATACAACGCGCAACTGAGCTTGCCGCAAAAAACGCTCAAGCACCTGTTCAACATGGTTCACTTTTCGATGGCGCAGCAGGATATTCGCTATTACCTCAATGGCCTGCTATTGGTCGTCGATGGCAAGAACGTGATTGCCGTCGCGACCGATGGTCATCGACTGGCATTCTGCCAGGTCGAAACCGAACAGGAATTCACACGCCAGGAAGTCATCATTCCGCGCAAGACCATTATCGAATTGCAGCGTTTGCTGGAAGACACCGACGAGCTGGTACAAATTGACATCGCCACCAATCAGGTCAAGCTGACCTTTGCCGATATCGAACTGATTTCCAAGCTGGTCGAGGGTAAATTCCCGGACTACACCCGCGTTGTGCCGAAGGGCTACAAGAATAACTTCACGCTCGGTCGTGACCAGCTGCTGCGATCACTGCAACGTGCGGCCATCATGACCAGCGACAAATTCAAGGGCGTGCGCTGCATCGTCACACCCGGTAGCATGAAGGTGAGTTCAACCAATGCGGACCAGGAAGAATCGGTTGAAGAAATCGAAATCGATTACGGCGGCGATAGCGTCGACATCGGATTCAATGTTACCTACCTGCTTGATGTCCTCAATAATCTCAAATGCGATCAGGTCAACATCGCACTCGGAGACGCCAATTCATCGGCGCTCATTACCATTCCGGACAATGCTGATTTCAAGTATGTCGTCATGCCGATGAGAATCTGACCGGCTCATCACGGTCACTGCAAGGGGCCGGTTGGCCCCTTGCCGCTTTACAGAACTCGAGAATGCACTTTTTTCGTTAGCCCCAGCAGTCAGTCACCGTTTAGAAGGTACCCATGTCCGCGATTCCTCAAGATACTCCAGGTCAGTTGCAGTCCAACCAGTACGGCGCATCATCCATCCAGATTCTTGAAGGACTGGAAGCCGTACGCAAACGGCCCGGCATGTACATTGGCGACACGTCCGACGGTACCGGCCTGCATCATCTGGTGTTTGAAGTGCTGGACAACTCGATCGATGAATCGCTGGCCGGTCATTGCACCGAGATCAATGTCACGATCCACTCCGACAATTCGATTTCGATTACCGACAACGGCCGCGGCATTCCGACTGGCATCAAGTGGGACGACAAGCACGAACCGAAACGCAGCGCCGCCGAGATCGTCATGACCGAGCTGCATGCCGGTGGCAAGTTCGACCAGAACTCGTACAAGGTATCCGGCGGGTTGCATGGTGTCGGCGTGTCGTGCGTCAACGGCCTCTCGAAGTTGCTCAAGCTCACTGTGCGGCGCGACGGCAAGGCGCACTACATGGAATTTGTGCGCGGCATTCCGCAAAACCGCCTCATCGAAACCGTTGAAGGCGTGCAGATTTCACCGATCAAGGTCACCGGCGACACCGACAAGCGCGGCACCGAAGTGCACTTCTGGGCCGATGAAGAAATCTTCAGCCACATCGAATTCCATTACGACATCCTGGCCAAGCGCATCCGTGAATTGTCCTTCCTCAACAATGGTGTGCGTATCAAGCTGAGCGACCATCGTACCGGCAAGGAAGAAGAATTTGCGTTTGAAGGCGGTACCCGCGGCTTCGTCGAATACATCAACAAGAGCAAGACCGTGCTGCATCCGACCGTGTTCCAGGCCACTGGCGACAAGATGTCGGACCAGAACACCAACATCAGCGTCGACGTGTCGATGCAATGGAATGATGCCTACAACGAGCAAGTGCTCTGCTTCACCAATAATATTCCGCAGCGCGACGGCGGCACCCACCTGACCGGCTTGCGTGCGGCAATGACGCGGGTGATCAACAAGTACATCGAAGAGCACGAGTTCGCCAAGAAAGCCAAGGTCGAAGTGACCGGTGACGACATGCGCGAAGGCCTGACCTGCGTGTTGTCGGTCAAGGTGCCGGAGCCGAAGTTCAGTTCGCAGACCAAGGACAAACTGGTCTCGAGCGAAGTGCGCGGCCCGGTCGAGGAAATCGTCGCCAAGACCTTGTCGGACTATCTGCAAGAAAAACCGAACGACGCCAAGATCATCTGCGGCAAGATCGTCGAAGCCGCGCGCGCTCGTGAAGCGGCCCGCAAGGCTCGCGAACTGACCCGTCGCAAGGGCATCATGGATGGCCTCGGCCTGTCGGCCAAACTGGCTGATTGCCAGGAAAAAGACCCGGCGCTGTGCGAGCTGTATATCGTCGAAGGAGACTCCGCTGGCGGTTCCGCCAAACAGGGCCGCGACCGTAAATTCCAGGCCATCCTGCCATTGCGCGGCAAGGTCCTTAACGTCGAAAAAGCCCGTTTTGAAAAGATGCTGTCGTCCGAGCAGATCACCACACTGATTGCCACGCTTGGCACCAGCATCGGTCCCGATGAGTTCAATCCGGACAAGCTGCGCTACCACCGCATCATCATCATGACTGACGCCGACGTCGACGGTGCCCACATCCGCACCTTGCTGCTGACGCTGCTGTATCGCCAGATGCCGGCGCTGGTCGAGCGCGGTCACGTCTACATCGCGCAGCCGCCACTCTACAAAGTCAAGCATGGTCGTGACGAGCGCTACCTGAAAGACGATATCGAAGAAGCCGCGTACATGATGCAGATCGCGCTCAACGACGCCGCCCTGATTCCGTACGAGCAGGCCGAACCGATCAGCGGTGATGCACTGTCCGAGCTGGTCCGCCAGTACAACACCGCCAACGCGATCATCATGCGTTTGGCGCGGGCGATCGACAATGCGGCACTGACGGCCATCATGACCGGCGTCACGCTCGACCTGAGCACGCCAGACAGTTCTGCCCGCGCCGCCGCCGAGATGATGGCCGCAATCAATGATCCTGCCGTCGATGTCGTGGTGCGTTCCGATGACCTGTCGGACAAGCATCAGTTGCGTATTCAGCGCATGTACCACGGCAATATCAAGTCCAGCGTCATTGATGCCGATTTCGTCAGCGGTCCGGATTACACGGTTCTGGCCAATGCCGCAGCCACCTTCAAGGGTTTACTGGGTGAGGGCGCGATGGTGCGGCGTGGTACCGGCGAACGCATCAAGGAAATCCGCATCAACGATTTCCATCAGGTCATGGCCTGGTTGCGCGAAGAAGCCGAACGGGGTGTGTCGAAACAGCGCTACAAAGGACTGGGCGAAATGAACCCGTCGCAGTTGTGGGAAACCACGATGGATCCAGCAGTGCGGCGTCTGCTGAAAGTGCAGATCGATGATGCGATCGCTGCCGACCAGATCTTCACGACATTGATGGGTGACGATGTCGAGCCGCGTCGGGCATTTATCGAAGCCAATGCTCTGCAGGCGGGCAATATCGATATTTGATGCAAGCCGCCCGTTTCGGGTAGCGGGAAACCGGCGTTTTTGACAGGGCTGCTTTGGCAGCCCTGTTCGCTGGTTCTCCTGCTTCGCGGTTGCGCTGGCGGGCTGTGAAGTCTCCGTTACGTGTCAGGCCGGCGCACCAGCTTGACGTCGCGGGTCGGCGTGCGCAAAGGCGTCGAGCGCGTCGCAGCGGGCCATGATCCGGTCGACGGTCGGGATGTCGGCAACCGTGATCTTGAAAACGCGTGCAACGACGACAATGCTGGCAAGGCAGATGTCGGCAATGGTGGGCGACTCACCGTGGCAGAACATGCCGGTGCCGGGCTCCGACGCGAGGCGCTGTTCCAGCGCTTGCAAACCTGTCGTGAACCAGTGAATTTGCCAGGCGCGCCAGGCTGCGTCGTCGAAGTTACTGGTGCCGGTCAGGTACTTTTTGATGCGCGGTGTGACGAGCGGGTGGGTATCGCCAGCCAGCATCGCCGCCAGGGAACGAACCCGTGCACGCGCATGCAGTCCGGTCGGCAGCAAGGCTGGCGCAGGCTGCATTTCATCGAGGAATTCGAGGATCGCCAAAGATTGCGTCAGGGGTGCCTGACCAGGCTCGATGAGTGCCGGAATGGCACCCATCGGATTGATCTTCAAAAAGGCAGCGCTGCGCTGTTCGCCGGTATCGAGATTGATGATGCGTTCATGGGCAGTGAGGCCTTTGAGGTTGAGTGCGACGCGTACGCGATACGTCGCCGAAGTGCGCCAGAAGGCAAATAACTCGAATTCAGGTTGCTGTGACATGGGATCTCCGATGGAGGGAATCAAATAGTTGCATGATTGTTCGTCAAGCTTGCAGCGCCAGCAGATAATGCAGGTATCTTGTGAATGCGTCTAGCCAATAGCTGACCAGCAGGGACCGGATGCATGAATTGCCTCTGCTCACACTACCAGACTAAGCCGCGCCGTTGGGCTTCGATTGCTGGTTGCTGATCTGGCAGGCATCGATTGCTTTACTGGGGTTCAATGGAGTGCAGCGATGTCGGAATATCGGAAAAGCTTTTTTTGGTGTCTGTGCTTTTGCCTGTTGCTATCCATTGTTGCGGCGTTTGATTTACTGACGTCCTACCGACAGGAAAAAAAATCTGCCTATAACCGAGTCGCTAACGCCAGCTTTCTGCTCAGCGAATGGCTTCATGGAGCGATGGAAAATTCCGACTACGTGCTACGCGATATCATCGGTCAGGTCTCGCCGGATGCCTTGCTCTATCCGGATGCCGACCTGGTACGGCAGGCGCGCATCACCCGCCTGATCGAAGCCAAACGAACCACGCTGCCCAATGCGGCCGGGGTTGGATTGGTTGACCGGAACTGCGTGGTCACGCACACGAACGCCAAAGCAGGTGTCGATGCGAGTGGCCGGGAGTGGTGCAAGTCGATGCGGGAAGATCCGTTGCGCGAGACCTTCGTTTCACACGTCTACACCAACAAGGCGGGACGGTTATCGGTCACGCAAGTGCGGCGCTTCCCGGATGCCGGGAAGGGGTTTCAAGGCTCGGCCGGTGTCGCGCTGGACCTTGGTTTTTTTTCTGACAGGATCGCGTTGATGGCGCTGGGTCCGGGCGGCGCGATCCTGATCGCTGATACGCGGCTAGGTTTGCTGGCGCGCAAGCCGGCCAGGCCGGAGTTGCTCGGGAAAACGCTCGACGATGCGCAGACCGCGCAATTCGTCGCCTCGAGCGGGGCCTACGCGTCCTATCGTGGGCGCTCGACCATTGACGGCATCACACGTCTGTATGGTGCCCGCAAGGTCGATGACCTGCCGTTCATTGTCGTTGTCGGAGAAGCCGATAGCGACTGGCAGGCAAGCTGGCGACGGCGCGCGCTGGGAGAGATGGTGGCGCTACTGTTGCTCTGTACGATGGCGATCCTGATGTTGCGCAAGCATTGGGCACTGCTACGCCATCAGCAGATGTTGTCGAAGATGGCCAATACCGATACGCTGGCCGGCGTCGCCAACCGGCGTCATTTCATGTCCCGTTTTAGCGTGGAACTCAAGCATGCACAACGACATGGTTCCGGGCTGGCGGTACTCATGCTCGATATTGACCACTTCAAGCAGATCAACGATACCTACGGCCATGCGATGGGTGACCAGGCCATACTCAGCTGCGTTCAAGCCTGCCAGACGGTGTTGCGTGACATTGATTTCCTGAGTCGTTTCGGTGGCGACGAGTTTGCGATTTTGCTGTCGGATACCGGTATCGACGGTGCGCAGGTGGCAGCAGAGCGGTTGCGTCAGGCAATCCTGCATTGCCGGATTGCCAGCAACGCCGGCGAACTGGTCACGATGACAGTCAGCATCGGGCTGGCAATGCTCGATGCCGGCACACAGGACGTCGAGGCCGCACTGGCCAAAGCCGATGCCGCGCTGTACCGCGCCAAGAGCAGGGGGCGCAATTGCATCGAGTTTGCGGCGTGAGCCGGACTTTTTCAATCACATCAGTACCGGATGACCGATTACCGCATGGCGTCAGTGCCGCTCTCAGGCTACCCTCAGCAACACTGATTGCGACGATGACGAACCCTCCATGAAATTGCCTCTCCCGGAAAATCTGGCTCCGGTGGTCATGGCCCCGCGCTGCCTGTCCATTGATCTCGAAGTTGGCATTCAGGATTGCCGTATCCACAGTTTTGCGGCCGTTCAGGGGGATACCCGGACGGCGTTTGTTTTCCGCAAAGGTGATCTGTCCGAAGCACTGTCAAAGCTCGATGACTTCGCGGCGAGCTCGTCGTTCCTGCTGGGTCATAACCTGATCGGTTTTGACCTGCCGCACCTCGCTGCTGCTGCGCCTACCCTCGCCCTGCTGCATTTGCCGGCGGTCGACACGTTGCGCCTCAATCCGCTCGCCTTTCCGCGCAATCCTTATCACCACCTGGTCAAGCACTACCAGGATGGACGACTGCAAAGTGGCTCGCTCAATGATCCGGAGCTCGATGCGCGCCTGGCGCTGACGGTATTTCATGACCAGTTACTGGCCTTCCAGACACTTCAGTCCGACACCCCCGACCTGCTGACGGCATGGCACTGGCTCACCGTGCCCGACGGTATCAGCTCGGGTCTCAACGCAGTCTTCATGACCATCCGCCGTGCAGCACGCCCATCGTCAGAGAGCGCCCACGCCGCGATCCTGCGGCGCTTGTCCGGGCAAGCTTGCCGTGTGCAAGGTCAGGCGATCCTCAACGACAGCGCCCGTCACGGCTGGGCGCTGGCCTATGCATTGTCGTGGCTCTCTGTTGCTGGCGGCAATTCCGTCATGCCGCCATGGGTGCGGCATCAATTCCCCGCCGCCGGCGAACTGGTCAGGCAATTGCGTGATGTCCGTTGTGATGACCCGTCCTGTGACTGGTGCAGCGAGAGGCACGATGCCCTCAAGGAGTTGCAGCGCTGGTTCGGTTTGCCCGGGTTTCGTCCCGAACCGGTCGATGCAGATGGTCGTCCGCTGCAACAAGCCATCGTCGAAGCCGCGATGACGGGCCGCCACGCGCTGGCCATCCTGCCCACCGGCACCGGCAAATCGCTGTGCTATCAGCTGCCCGCCTTGTCGCGCTATGACAAGACCGGTGCGCTGACCATCGTTATTTCGCCGCTGGTAGCCTTGATGGCAGATCAGGTCGCCGGTCTCGAAGCGCGTGGTATTGCCTGTTGTGCTGCCATCAACGGGATGCTCTCGATGCCGGAGCGCGCCGACGTGCTCGACCGCGTGCGGTTGGGCGATATCGGCATCCTGATCGTTTCGCCCGAGCAGTTGCGCAACCGCGCGCTGCGCACCGTGCTGGCACAGCGCGAGATTGGCGCATGGGTGCTCGATGAAGCTCATTGCCTCTCGAAATGGGGACACGATTTCCGGCCGGACTATCGCTATGTCGGACGCTTCATCCGTGAAAGCGCCGGCGCGGGCAACGTCCCACCGGTGTTGTGCCTGACCGCTACCGCCAAGCCGGATGTGGTCGCCGACATGGTCGGCTATTTCCGCGACAAGGTCGGCATCGCGCTTGCCGTGTTCAATGGCGGGGCCGAGCGCAAGAACCTTGATTTCGTCGTTGTTCCGACTACCCCCGCGACCAAATTCGCCGACATCTTTCAGCTCGTGATGACCGATCTGCCGCTGCCCGGTTTGGGCGGCGCGATTGTCTACTGTGCGTTGCGCAAGCAAACCGAAGAGGTCGCGCAATTCCTGCGCGAAAAGGGTGTGCGCGCCAGTCACTTTCACGCCGGTCTGGCACCCGAAGTCAAGAAAGTCACGCAACAGCGATTCATCGCCGGCAAACTGACGGTGATGGTCGCCACCAACGCGTTCGGCATGGGTATCGACAAACCGGATGTGCGTCTGGTGATTCACGCGGACATTCCCGGCTCGCTGGAAAACTACTTGCAGGAAGCCGGACGCGCCGGTCGCGATCGTGCCGCGGCGCGCTGCGTTTTGCTGTACACGCCGGAAGACGTCGAGCGGCAGTTCGGCATGTCGGCTCGTTCCCGCCTGACACAGCGCGAAATCCAGTCGATCCTGAAAGCGCTGAAAAACATCAATCGCAAGAAGCGGCTAGATGGTGAAATCATCGCTACCGCTGGCGAGATTCTGGCCGAAGACAATGAAGCCGCTTTCCAGCGCGATTCGGCCACCGATGACACGCGGGTGCGCACCGGTATCGCCTGGCTCGAAGAAGCCGCATTGCTGACGCGCGAAGAAAATCGCGTGCAGGTGTTCCCGTCGTCGTTGCGGGTCGCTTCGCTCGACGAGGCGCGACAAAAACTGGCCGGCCAATCCTTGTTTGCCGACTACCAGCGCCAGTTACTGGCGCTGGTGCAAGCGCTGATCTCGGCCGATGCCGACGAGGGAATCTCGACCGATGAACTGATGGGCGTCTCCGGGCTATCGGCCGACAAAGTGCGTGCCGCACTGTACGACCTTGAGACGCTGGGCATTGCCAGCAACGATACGGCGCTGACCGCTTTTGTTCACGTCGGCGTCGAGCGCTCTTCGCTCAAGCGCCTCGCCGAGGCGGCCGAACTGGAAATCGCGCTGATCGATTTGCTGCGGCAAGCGGCACCCGAGCTCGGCAAAGGCGATGACACCCTGCTGCAGTTGCGCCATGCCACGCAGGCCCTGAAAGACGCCGGCCACACCACCGCGCTGCCGGAAAAACTGGCACGGATCGTACGCAGTCTGGCCAGTGACGGACGCAACGAAGATGGCGGTACCGGTAGCCTGCGCCTGCGCCGGCTGGATGCAGAATCGCTGCACATCACGTTGCAGCGCGACTGGTCAGCACTGGCAAAAACGGCTGCATTGCGGCGATCGGCGGCATCCGTATTGCTGGCCCACTTGCTGGCAAGTGTGCCGACGGGATTGCGCGGCGCTGACTTGCTGGCAGTGACAACGCTGGGAAAACTCCATGCTGCCATGGACGATGATCTAACGCTGAAGATGGATGTGAAAGAACCGGCCAAATTACTCGACCGTGCGCTGTTGTGGTTGCATGAACAGGAAGTGATCCGGCTCAACAAGGGCTTGGCGGTATTCCGGCCGGCGATGACGATCCGGCTGGCGATGGACAAGCGCGGCTTCGCCAAAGCCGATTTCGCGCCCTTGAAACTGCATTACGACGAACAGGTCGTGCAGATCCACGTGATGGCCGAGTACGTGCAGCGTGGCTTGCAGGCGATCGCGCAAGCGGTGCAACTGGCGATGGATTATTTCAGCCTTGAGCGTGATGAATTCATGCAGCGCTGGCTGCCCGATCGCGAGAAGGAGCTGGCGCGGCAAACCACGCCGGCCTCATGGCGCAGCATCGTCGAGGAGCTCAACAATCCGGTCCAGCAAAAAATCGTCACCGACGACCGCGAGCAAACCAATGTTCTGGTGCTGGCCGGACCCGGCTCCGGCAAGACCCGCGTGCTGGTGCACCGGATTGCCTACCTGATCCGCGTGAAACGCGAAAACCCGCGTGCCATCCTGGCGCTCGCCTACAACCGCCACGCTGCCGTCGAAGTGCGCCGTCGCCTTGCCGCGTTGATCGGCGATGACGCCAGGGGCGTGGTCGTGCTGACCTGCCATGCCTTTGCCATGCGCCTTACCGGTGCCAGTTTTCGTGGGCGTTCGATGCACGACGGTGAGGCCTTCCGGGAGGTCATGCGCCAGGCAGTGGCACTGCTCAAGGGCGACGGTCTGCCCGCCGATGAAGCCGACCAGCAGCGCGACCAACTGCTGGCCGCGTTCCGCTGGATTCTGGTCGACGAGTACCAGGACATCGGTCCTGACCAGTACTATCTGATCTCCGCGCTGGCCGGTCGCACCCGTTCCGAAGAAGATGGTCGGCTCAGCCTGTTTGCGGTCGGCGATGACGACCAGAACATCTATGCCTTTGATGGTGCCTCCGTCGAATTCATTCGCCGCTTTGAACAGGATTACGCCGCCAGGCCGGCTTTCCTGCTCGACAATTACCGCTCGACGCGCCACATTATCGCGGCGGCCAACGCGCTCGTTGCACCGGCCCGGGAGCGTATGAAAGCCGACAATCCGGTCACGATAGACAGTGCTCGCAGCAAAGCCGATGGCGGTGGAGATTGGGCGGTGCGCGACCCGGTCGGCAAGGGACGTGTCCAGATTCTCCCTGCCGGTGAGAGCCCGGTCGACCAGGCCGTCGCGGTGATGACCGAGTTGCAGCGCCTGTGCGCGCTTGACCCCGACTGGGACTGGAGCCGGGTCGCCGTGATTGCCCGTGACTGGTATTTTCTGGACCCGGTGCGTTGCTACTGCGAACGCGCTGCCATCCCGGTCCAGCTGGCCAACGAAGAAATTGCCTCATTCTGGCGGCTGCGCGAAACCCGCGCGCTGATCGACTGGTTACATGCCCGCGAGAGCGCGCTGATTGATACGGGCGCTGTCTACGGTTGGCTCGCTACCCAGCCTTCAGGACCTTGGTGGGCCTTGTTGCGTGAAGCCATTGACGACTATCGACTGGAGACCGTTGGTGCCGAATTGCCGGCGGGTTATCTCATCGATTGGCTGGCCGAATGGGGCCGCGAAATGCGTCGCCGCCAGACCGGATTGCTGTTGCTCACTGCGCATCGCGCCAAGGGACTGGAGTTTGACCATGTCGCGATTCTTGACGGCCACTGGGATCGACGTGGCGGAAATGAAGATGCCGATGCACCGCGTCGCCTGTACTACGTGGCGATGACTCGCGCCAGGCATACGCTGCTGTTGGCGCGCTCGGGCAAGCGGCACGTGTTGATCGATGCCTTGCCGGAGTCGCCCGCTCTGTTGCGTCGTCAGCCGGCCATGCTGTCTGCGTCGCCGCCGGAGCTGGCGCGGCGCTACTTGTCGCTCACGCCGCAGGATGTCTATATTGGTTTCGCCGGTCGACATCAGCTTGCGGACCCGGTGCATGCTGCGATTGCAGCGCTGTCGGCTGGTGATCCGATCACGTTGATACGGGGAGAGCGTCACTGGGAGTTGAACGACTGCATGGGGCGCACGATCGGGCGATTGTCGAAGGCGTTCACTCCGCCAGCCGGCATGCGCTTCGTGAGTGCTCGCGTGGCAGCAGTGCTGGTGTGGTATCGCGACGAGGCAGATCCCGGCTATCAGGCGCTTGCGCGTTGCGAGCAATGGGAGGTAGTGTTGCCGGAACTGGTTTTCGGGCCGATGAGTTGATGATGTCCGCGGTCGGGGCAGGCGGATCTACCGAAGCAGCAAGCCAGATAATCGCTCGCTTCAAACGCGGTAATTTTTTCAATCGCAGCGCGGCTCGACTACCATACTGATTTCCGCTTCAATGGACTTCCATGCCCGTCTCCCCGACCCCCGAACAAATCGCGATCATTGATTCGACCAAGCCGGTCACGATGATCGAAGCCGTCGCCGGTGCCGGCAAGACCACGGTGCTGGCGTGCGTGCTCAAACGGGCTTGCGAAAAAGGTGTCGCTGCCGGCCAGGCCATCGCGCTGTGTTTTTCGCAGGGGGCCAAGGAACGATTGATGCAAAAATTCCTGGAAGAAGGAACGCCGCGCGGCATCGTGGTCCAGACCGTCGAAGAGTTCGCTCGTCAGCAAGTGCTCAACATGGCCAGCGCCAGCTATCTCGACATCCCCATTTTTTACGAGAGCAATGAGCAGATCCGGCCACATATCGTGGCCGCAGCCGAGATGGTGTGGCAGCGATACGCCGATGCCGGCGTACGTACTGATTTTGACTTTTCCTTTGACAGCAACGAACGGGTCGAAGACTTTATCCGCTTGCTGGTGCGCCTGAAAGCGAGCCTCCTGACACTCGAATTTGATGCGCGCGAGTCTGACGAAATCGCCGAGTCGCTCGACGAATCGCCGGAGATCATCGCGATTTGCCAGGAGATCGAACGCCAGCGCGGGGCCGATACCGGCGAGTGCATCTGGCAAAGTCCGTTCGATCATGCGACCGATTTGATCGCGTTATTCCGGCGCCAGCCAGAGGCGATTGACGTGTTGCCGCGTTTCCGGATTTGTGTGGTCGACGAATGGCATGACGTCAATGCAGCCGAGTTTGCGCTGGTGCAATTGCTGGCGCGGCATGCGCGGCTGGTGGTGGTGGGTGATCGCGACCAGATTATCAATGCCGAACGCGGAGCCGACCCGGCGCTGTCATCGAATGGCTTTGATTTCGCTTTTCCCGGAGCGACCCGGCAGGCCATTACCCGCACGTTTCGTTTTGGCTCGTCCGTGTCGACGCTGGCCGCCACGATGATGCGGCGCGAATGCGTCTCGCAGCCGGGACTCAGTACCAAGGTCACCCATGTCTCGTACCAGTCCGGGCCGGACAATGATTGCGCTGCCCAGGTTGTTGCGGTCATCGTTGCAGCACGCGCGCGCAAGGTGGTCAAACTCAGTGAGTTCGCCATCGTGGTGCGCGATGCCGACCAGAGTATCGAGATCGAAAACCAGCTGATCGACGCGCAAATTCCATTCCGCTGTACGGGTTTCGATTCGTACCTGGTGCGTCCCGAGATACTGATGCTGCGCGGCTTGCTGCATATCGCCTCTGGCAGTTACACCACGCTGGCCGGCGACAAGCCGACCTGCGAAAAGCTGGTGCGCAGCCTTGGTCTGTATGCGTCGGCGCGGTTTGATTCGGATGCCGATTTTGCCTCGCTGCTGTCGTTCGACGAACGGCTGTCCCCGGAGCTGAAAAACGAACGGCGCTGGCAAGAAGCCCTGCGCATGATCACCGCCGAACCGGCCACGCTGGAGTCTTTTTTTTCAGGCATCCTGTGCCGGGTTGCGTCGGTCGATTCGGATAGCACCGGGCGCTGGAAAATCCGCTTTGCCGAGGTCGTCGAGACCTTGCGCACGATGGCTCGAACCGACACGGCAGTGGCCTTGCTGACCTACGCCGCCCGACAGCTCGATCTGGTGTCGGCCACCAGTCGGGTTTTCGTCAGTCGCGGTCGTGCTGATTCGGCCGTACGGTCCATCGATGCGTTTATCCGCTTTGCTGGCAACCGGCCTGACCAGTCGACGGTCGACTTCCTCACTGAACTGGCAACCCGACAGGCCAGCGTGAGCAAGAAGCTCAATTACCTGAAAGGTCGTGCCCAATTGGATTTGACGACGGTGCAATATGCGAAGGGCAAGGAGTGGCCGCAGGTGTTAATTCCGTACCTTGAGCGCGGCCAGTTTCCGCGCACCGCCAGTCTCGGCGAGGAACGTCGCTTGCTGTATGTGGCAATGACGCGGGCGATGACCGCACTGACTCTGTTCGAGCCAGCCGGCCAGCCCAGTACGCTACTTGTCAGATCCTGAACCTACTGGTTCGGTCAGGCTGCTACTGGCTGGTGGACTTCGGACAGGATTTCGTACGAGCGCAGGCGCGCGTCGTGATCGAAAATCTGCGAGGCGATCATCAGCTCGTCGGCACCGGTACGCTCGATGAATGCATCCAGCGCGGCGGCAACGGTGGCGGGACTGCCGATGGCCGATGACGAGAGCGTGTGATCGAGCATTGCGCGGGCGTCGGGCGGCAGCTGCGCAAGATAACCGGGGACTGGCGGTTGCAGCATCGAAGCGCGGCCGGTACGCAAGTTGACGAAGGCCTGTTGCATCGAGCTGGCCATCAAGACGGCTTCTTCATCGGTGTCGGCGGCGAAGACATTGAAGCCCAGCATCACATAAGGTTTCGCCAGTCGTGCCGATGGCTTGAAGCGGGCCCGGTAGATCTCGATGGCTTGCATCATCTGCGCCGGTGCGAAGTGCGAGGCAAAGGCGTAGGGCAATCCGAATTCGGCCGCTACTTGCGCGCCATACGTACTACTGCCGAGTATCCACATCGGCACTGTCGAATCGTTGGCCGGCACGGCGCGTATGCCGTGGCCGCTGTAGGGCTTGAAGTAATCCATCAGTTCCAGCACATCGGACGGGAACTCGTCGGAGTCGCTCGTCAGGTTGCGGCGTAAAGCGCGTGCGCTGGCCTGGTCCGAACCCGGTGCGCGGCCCAGACCGAGATCGATGCGGTTCGGGAACATTGCGGCCAGGGTGCCAAATTGCTCGGCGATGACCAGCGGCGAGTGATTTGGCAGCATGATGCCGCCGGCACCCACGCGGATCGTACTGGTGCCTGCCGCCACATGTCCGATCACCACGGCGGTCGCGGCGCTGGCAAGGCCAGGCATGCCGTGGTGTTCGGACAGCCAGTAGCGCTGGTAGCCCAGTCGTTCGGCATGTTGCGCCAGATCGAGGGTATGACGGAAGGAAATGGCGGCGGTGCTGCCTTCGACAATCGGGCAGAGATCAAGGATCGATAAGGGAATCATGATGGGCAATCGCAATGAATTAGTTATTTACATGGGTCCATGATGCGTTTGTTCAAGCGCTCGTTAGTCAGCATGGCTCAGACCGTCTTCCTGGTGTAATCTGCGAGTCATGAACAATGACACCGACATCCAGCTCAGCGGTCCTTTCTCTGCAAAGGATTCTTCCGGCAACACACGCGAGATCAGCATGATCCGCATTTTTGACGAGGGCTACGGCACCATCGACGTCTACGTCGACATGAAGCACAAGATGGGCGACGATCCGTTGCCCGAAGATACCATCCTGATTCACAACATCACGCTGCATTTGCAGAGTCTCGGCTACGTTGGTCCGGATTTGCTGGTCGGCGATGTGGCTTTGCAGGACGACAAGCTGATCGTGCTCGAAGCACCAGAAGCATTCAATGTGTTTGCGGAGAGCCGCGGCTGGAAAGATCTGTCCTCGGAGTTTGATGAAGAGGACGACGATGTCGACGCGGTCGCCCCTGCTGCAACAGCGCAGCTTGATGCACTGATGCGCAAGTTCAAAAGCACCTGAGCGGGCAAGCAGTGCCGCAGCCCGACTGGGACCAGTTGTGCGCGGTGGCTTTTGCTGGCGAGCGGGTCCGCGCACGCCGGATGGCGCGTCATGGCGGCTTGACCGAGTCCGAGGCGCTGCAGCAGTTGTTGAAGACAACTGCGCAACCACGGAGCCTGGACGACCTTGTCGCCGCGCGGTTGCAAGGGATCGTGCAAGGACAGGCGCGCAGCGCCGCACGCAAGCAGGAACAGGCGCTTGCCTGGCAACGCAAGCAAGCCGCCAGGATGCCGGCGAGTGCAGGCTGGACCGGCTGGTTTGACGGCTCGGCGTGCCCGAATCCGGGACGCATCGGACTGGGTGGGAGGCTGTGCGGACCTGATGGCTTCGTCACCGAATTCAGTCTGGCGGGCGGCCAGGGGGACAGTAATCAGGCGGAATATATGGCCTTGCTGGTGTTGCTCAATGCGGCGCTGGCAGAGCGTCCCGACCAGTTGCTGATCCATGGTGACAGCCGCATCGTCATCGATGACGTCACTGGAACGCATCGTGTTGCCAGCCTCGCCGATTACCGCCACCGTGCGCTAGCCGTGCTGGCGCAGTTGGGTGGAGTGCGCTTTTGCTGGATACCGAGGCGACGCAATGCTGTTGCCGATGCGCTCTCGCTGCGTGGTCGCCAGGCATAAAACCTCGCTGCCAGTGCAGCATTTTTCATTTCTGATCATCCGGATGTTCGTCCGCGCCTATCTCGTTTGAATAGCAGTATCGAGCCCGTGCTTGTGTTACCGTGGCCGCTCCCCCAAAAAAAAATAGCTTTTTTAATGCATTTACGTTTGCGTTTTCTGTTGTTGATGTCCTTGCTCGGTCCTTGCCACGTGTGGGCGGAACCGAATGATATCGGCGCGACCCTGCCGGATCTGCCATTACCGCGCAGTGCCAAGGTGACCCGGTTCGACGCCAACCCTGGTGGCGTGACGCTCGGCTATGCCGATGCCGACGCGGGCTGGGGCGCACTGGCGAGTCGTCCCGCTGGAACCGATCCCGCGTTGCAGCTGACCTATGGTTCCGTGCTCAGCGAAGGTCTGGGTGCCGGCTTGCACGTGCAGGTGCGACCAAAGCAGAGCGAAGTCATACTCAACGGTATCTATGACCCGGCTGACGACTTGCGTCTGCATCTGGCTGTCGGGCAGCTGCGCAGCAACAATACCTATCAATTTGTGTATGGTGACTACGCCAAGAGCGTGGCGCAAAGCAGTTACCTGCTCGATGTACGCAAGTATTGGGTGCCGGGCTCGCTGTTGCGCAACTTTGGTGCCAGTGCTTACCAGGCTGGTTCCCGCGAACGCGGAGCGGAAGAAACAGTGCTGCATCCCGATGGCACTGGCCGCCTGGCCACCGGCACGCAGAAGGGATACATGCTCAATCTCAGCCTGGCACCCACCTCGTATTCCAAGCTCGATTTTGGTCAAGGCATTGACCGGACCGAGTATGCAATGGCCGATGGTGCCAGTAACGGGACGGGCAACGCCGTGCGACAAGCCAGTTTTACGCAGTATCTGGACGATTGCCTGCAGGTGCGCGGCGGCTATCGTGGCAATCCGTGGACCGACGAAGTGCAGCTCGACATGACCCGCGGTAGCTGGCAGGTCGGCGTGTCGCGCCAGACTGCGCGCGAAAGTGGCGACAGCGCCGTTGCGTTCAAGATGGGCTATTCGATACCGCTTGGCACGTCTCGTACCGTCAAGTGCAGTTCCAAACCAGCTAACAGTACCGCGTTTGCGCCGGTATTCAAGGCAGTGACTGCCCGCCCTGACAAGCTACCCGCAGTCGGGATGGCTCAGGTCGACAACACGGTTCCTTGATTCTAGCGATCACGCTGGGCACGTAATGCCAGCCAGCCAGCCACTGCCGTAATCGTGACGACGATGCCGACCACGACCCAGAAGCCATGATTGTGACCAGACAGCGGTATCCCGCCGACATTCATGCCCAGCAAGCCGGTGATGATGTTGATCGGCAGCGCCAGCACCGTGACGATGGTCAGCACGAACAAGCTGCGGTTATTGCCTTCGTTGACGGTGGCGGCGATTTCTTCCTGCAGTAGCTTGATGCGTTCCTGAATCGACATCAGGTCACTGAGTACCACTGAAAATTCCTCGGTCGACTGCCGCAATTCCTGCCGGTCTTCATCGACAACCCAGCGTGGTGGCCGCTGCAGCAAGCGAAACAGCGCGGCCGGTTCCGGTGCCAGCAAGCGCTGCAAACGCACTAGTACCCGGCGCAGCACACCCAGTTTGGCGCGTCGGTGATTGAGCCGGCCAGCCAGCAGGTTGTCTTCGATGTCATCGACCTTGGCGACCGCATCGCGCACGATGCTGACCAGCACATCAGCCTGATCGCGCAGCAAATGGATCAGCAGTTCAACTGTCGAGCGTATCGGTTCGCCGCTCTCGACGGCACCGCGCAGGCGCTCGATCGATTTCAGGGGCGTGCGCCGTACGCTGATCACGATATGTTCCGACAGGCTGATCCAGACCGTCGAGGTATCCGAGGGCTGGAAGGAAAAATTGTGCAGCACATCGTTGATCACCGCGATCAATGTGTTTTCAGCCAGTTCGATGCGGGTAGAGCGTGACCCTTCATGCAGCGCCTCATAAAATTCATCGACCACACCAGTGTGCTCGCGGATCCATTTTTCGCTTGCCGTATTGCTCAGGTTGAAGTGCAACCAGATGAATTGTTCCGAACCATGGGCGCGCATGGCTTGCAACCAGTCGACTGCCTGGGCAGAGCTGATGGCTACCGCTGCCTTGTCGGGTTCGAAGACATAGCCCCAGATCAGGCCGGACTGATCGGAGCCATAGGTAAGGCCGGGCTTGAGCATACTGGCACTCCGTAATGTAATGAAAATGGATCGCGACGATAATGCAGGGCGCTGCGCGCGGCAGTTGCGCGCGGCGCATTGTCCGGGGTGGCCTGTTTGCCGTCAAGCGTCCCGGCCGGCTACTAGCAAGCAGCGCGCGATGAGTGATGCAACATGTAAAAACCGGACCGCTACGGCGGGTTCGATCCTATTGTGAACCAGTGTGACCGGATTCGTATGATTCTGGCTCTTTTCCCTTCATCCCTTTATCCCTTTCGAGGCTGCAACATGAGTAAATTCCTGGTCGTCACTGCGCTGTTTGGCCTTGTCACTGTGTTTTCCGGAGTGGCGCGGGCAGGTGAAATCGCGCTGTTTGAACAGCCCAATTTCGGCGGTCGCGCAGTAAGTCTGCAATCGGTCACGCCAAGTCTGAGCCGCTTCGGTTTCAATGATCGTGCATCGAGCATTGTGGTGCGTGCCGGACGCTGGGAAGTCTGCAGCGACGACAATTTCAGTGGCTTTTGTGCGGTACTGGAACGCGGCGATTATCCGCAGCTTGACGGGCGTCTCGCTGACCGGATTTCGTCTGCACGTGAGGTTGGCGATCGCCGTCAAAATGACCGTGATGATCGTGATGACCGTCGCGATGGCCGGGGTGAAGACGACAGGCAGCGTGGCTGGCAACAAGACCAGCAAGAGGAGGGTGCCAGTGTGGTGCTGTTTTCCGAAGAGAATCTGCGCGGTCGCAGTGTGCCGGTCGCTGGCGATGTCGGTACGCTCGCCGATGCCGGATTCAATGATGCCGCAGCTTCGATGGTGATTCGGCGTGGTGTCTGGGAACTCTGTTCCGATCGCGATTTTCGCGGCCAGTGCCGAGTATTCGGGCCGGGCGAGTACCGGCGTCTGGAACCCGCGTTGTACCGGGCGGTCACGTCGATGCGCATCGCGCAACGCGGTGCAGCCGGTGGCGCACTGCCGCGCGGTAGTGTCGAATTGTTCACCTCACCGAATTTTGGCGGCAACCGGTATCTGGTAGATCAGGATCTCGACAACTTCAGCAATGGGGGCTTCAATGACCGGATTTCATCGCTCGTCATTACGGGCGGTCAATGGGAAATGTGCGTCGATGCCGGGTTTCGCGGGCGCTGTGTCGTCTTCGGACCGGGGCGCTATGCCAATCTGGGGCCATGGTCGAACCAGCTATCCTCGCTGCGCCGGATTGATCGACGATGATGGCGAAAAAGACGCTACGGATGATGATTTCGCAGGCGCTGACCCAGGTCTGCGTCGTACTTGCGCTAGGCGCGTTGGCGGCGAGCGCCCAGGCTGCAACCGACTCGTCGGCGGCCATGCTGTCGACCAAGTATGCAGAACTGGCACCGCAACTGGCGAGCAACCAGTTCAAGCGGCCGATCGTCCTCGATTCGAGTGAATCGTCGTCTGCCTTCAAGGGCGACATTTATGCGCTGGTCGATCATCCGTTCGGCGAGGTCAATGCCACGCTGAACGGGCCGGCGCGTTGGTGCGACGTGCTGGTCTTGCACCTCAATACCAAATATTGCCGTCCGCTCACCGATGACTCCGGGACTTTGCTACAGGTTAATATCGGCAAAAAAACCGAGCAGACGCTGGAACAGGCCTACCAGGTTGACTTCGTCTATCGCACCGGGGCGCACACGCCGACCTATTTCGATACCCGGCTTGATGCCGACAAAGGACCGCTAGGCACCAGTAATTACCGCATCGTGCTGGAAGCGGTAGCCGCGCCCGGTAACAAGACTTTCCTGCATCTGACCTATTCGTATGCGTTCGGTTTTGCCAGCAAGTTGGCGATGCAAGCCTATCTGTCGACCGCCGGCAGCGACAAGGTCGGCTTTACCCGGGAGGGCAGACAGTCTGACGGGTCACCGGTCTATATTGGCGGCATGCGTGGTGTGGTCGAGCGCAATACGATGCGGTATTACCTCGCCATCGAGGCTTACCTCAATGCGCCTGCGACAGATCAGCTCGATGCCCGGCTGCAGAGTTGGTTTGCTGCCACCGAAGACTATGCGCTGCAGTTGCATGAAGTCGAACGGAGCGATTATCTGCTCATGAAACATCATGAAGTCGCACGCCAAAAGGAATCCCGCTAGGTTGGCATCAGTCTACCTGGCGAGTCAGGAAGAAGATCAGCAGAAGGGTCATGACTTCGTCACAAATCAGGCTTACTCTCAAATGCCCTCAAGCAACATAAAGCTCTTCCTTCTCGTCATGCAAAAATCCCAGACCAACATCGCCACGCGTTTGATCCTTTCGTTCCTGATTGTGCTGCTCGTGATGATGGCAATCACGGCCGTGTCGCTATGGCGTTTGCAGGCCGCGCATCAGATGACCGACTATCTGGTCAATCGCAAGCTGGCCAATCAGGTACTGGTCGCCGACTGGCTGGGTGCGGTTAGTCTCAATGGTGTGCGGGCAATCGCCAGCGCCAAAAGTGACAGCCTGGAACTGGGAGAATTTTTTTCAGGTCAGGTCATCGCGGGTGACAAAGAGATTGCGGCGCTGTCCGCACACATGCAGTTGACGACGACGACAGCGGAAGAAAAAACCGCGCTGGCGACGATAGACCGGCAGCAAGCCACGTATCTGGCGGCGCGCGACGACGTGTTCAAACTGAAAGCGATTGGCCGGACCCTTGACGTCGAGCAGCAGGTCAACGAGAAGATGGCACCCGCGCAGGAGGCTTTGTTGCAAGGCATACGCTTGCTACTCGATAGCCAGAAAACCCAGGCCCGGGCGATGGCTGCCGACAGCGACCAACTATATCGCAACAGCCTGACGCTGCTTTTCGGACTCGGTACGGTGGGAATCCTGATCGCGGTGATGGCGGCCTGGTTGCTGATCCGCACGCTGGTGCTGCCGCTCAGACATGCGGTGTCGATTGCGGCGCGTGTGGCCAGCGGTGATCTGACTGTCGAGCCCCACAGCAGCCGTACCGACGAAATCGGTACCTTGCTGCAGTCCTTGCAACAGATGACGGCCAGTCTGTCCCGCACGGTGGGCAACGTTCGCAGCGGCATCGTCGCGATCGAAGACTCTGCGCAGTTGATGACGCAGGAAAATGCCCATCTGTCGGACCGAACTGAATCACAGGCCAGCGCGCTGCAAGAGGCGGCCAGTTCCATCGAGCAGTTGGCCGTCACGGTCAAGCAGAATGCGTCCAGTGCATTGCAAGCCAGGACGCTGGCATCGGCTGCGGCCGGACATGCTTCTCGCGGCGGACAGGAAATCGAACAACTGATGGTCTCCATGACCAGCATCGCGGCAGGCTCGGGACGCATGGGCGATATCATCGGCGTCATTGACGGTATTGCTTTTCAGACCAACATCCTGGCGCTCAATGCAGCGGTCGAAGCAGCGCGCGCCGGCGAGCACGGACGCGGCTTTGCCGTGGTGGCCACCGAAGTACGGGCCCTGGCGCAACGCTCTGCAGCGGCAGCACGCGAAATCAAGGGCTTGATCCAGCTATCGGTGGAGCGATCCACAGTCGGCAGTCGCCATGTCGAGAATGTCGGTCAGACCATCGCCGACATTGTTACCTCATCGCAGCAAGTCGCTAGTCTGATTAGCCAGATTACTGATGCCAGTCGCCAACAGCAGATTGGCATCGAGCAGGTCAATCAAGCAGTCGCCGAGATCGATACCGCCACGCAGCAAAATGCGCAGCTCGTTCAGGAAGCGGTGGCGAATACCGCGGCACTGCGTCAGCAAAGTGAACAATTACGTGACGCAATCGATTTTTTTACTGAACCGTCATTGCATCAGAGTGCATTTCAGGCCGCATCACAGTCCGCATCACAGTCCGCGCTGCAGTTCGTACGATTACCTCTCTTGCGGGCTTCCTGATCGCGTCGAGATACCTGACTCAACGCGGCGGTAGTTGCGCCTGCCAGCGCGCCAGATAGGCGAGAATGGCCGCCGGGCCGGACATTTGCGGGTAAGAGTGCGGGATGACTTCGCCTTTCCGTGCGGCTTTTCGATCGAGTAATTCCCATCGGGTAATCAGTTCGCTGGACTGTCTGAAAGCGTCGTCGAATGAACTGCTTTTTGGCAGTGATTCCTTGAAAAAAGCGCGTCCGAAATACGTAAAGTCATTGTCGTCGGCGCAGCCAAACGAGCTGCGATCCTGCCGTGCGGCCGTAATGACCAGCGTATGTTCATCCTTCAGCGGCGCAATGAATCCCCCTGCATAGCAGGCCGAAACCACCACCACTTTCCAGCGGATCTGCTGTTGTCTGAGTAGCCGAGCCAGCTCGCGTGCCGGCAAGCCGGGCAGGTCCATGCCGAATTGGCCCAGCACCAGTTCGTGTGTCGGCGTGCCATGGCTGGTGAGGAATAGAAACAGGATATCTTTTTGCCGGTCCATCTTGCTGGCGATCGTTTGCAAGGCGACGCGCAGGCTTGTCCGGGTGGCCATCGGCTGGGAGTCGACCGTATTGCGGCTATTGATGAGCATCACTGAACGCCCGCGCGTGCCGAAGTCACGATCGAATTGCTTGCGCACGAATTCCACTTCGCGCCGGAATACTTCCTGCGTGCCGTCGCCGGCCACTCCCAGAAAATACATGCCGATACGTGACGGGTCGGATGGTGTCAGCGTTGCCAGCGCCGAATCGAGTAGCGGCCGCTGCAAGTACAGGGCGGCCTCGACCTGTTGCTCGATGCGCGTCTGTTCCGCATCGCTTTGTGCCAGCGTTGTCCCGGTTGTCGACAGCAGGAGGGCGTACAGAAAAAAGCGGAGGAAAAAAGAATGCATCTCGCATTGGCCCGAAGGAATCTGAATGATGCAACCTTACCAGATCAATCGGGCGCAACGGTGTCTCGACTGGCGTGTCAGGCCAGCTTGTTCAGCCCGGTAATTGCGTAGCCCTTTTTGCCTATTTGTTGCTCGGCATCATCGATCGCATATGTTGAGCGGGCCTGCTGGTCGCCCAGTTCCATGCCTCGCGCCACATCGGACCATTCGGTGTTAGTGACTTCATCCGGGATGGTTTTTCCTTCCGGGACGGCGAGGTAAGAAACGTGGCCTTCAGGTTCAGCTCGTTGGTATAAATCAATGCGCATGGTCTTTCCTTCTTTACGTGGGTGTTCCAGTCTGACACGGGTTGCCCGGAAAGGTTGCCTTTACTATTTATCTGGTGACCGGCGCGGTCCGGGTTTGGCGTCCACCGGCCCGTGATAGCTGACTGAGCGGCAATTCAATCCACTGATGAAACATCGCACCAGCCAGCAAGCTACTGATCCATGCGGTCAGCATGCCAAGACCTTGCCAGAGTGGCTCGGCCGGAACGAAGTGGCTGAACCAGGCATTGACCAGCAGACAGACCGGGAAATGGATTAAAAACACCGAGTAGGACCGCTTGCCCAGTTGGTCAATCCAATTCAGTCCCCGGTGATGGTTCCAGGCTTCACCCGTATTGCTTCGGTTGATGAGTACGAGGGCGCAGGCGAGCACGACAGCCACCGCGATACGGCTACGAAAATCAATCATCAGCGCGATGGTTGCTGGTAGCAGAATGGCTCCCAGTAACCACTTCGCGGTAGCCGGGGAGCGCCGCAGATCACGTGCCCACCAGGCCATCGCACCCAGTCCGTAACTGCCAAAAAAATACGGGGCCCAGTCATCCCACGCTGCATCGCGATTGACCACCAGCAATGAGAGCGATGACATCAGCACCACGAGTGCCGGTAACATCCAGGGGACCGAGCGGCGTGTGGCTAGCGCACCGGAGACCCACAGTAGCAGTGTCATCAATGCGTATAGCTGGAAATCAATCGCGACATACCAGGCACCAGCCGATACCGATGCATAGCCCAGCACGCCGTGCAAGAGTAAAGCGTGGGCGGCTAGCTGGGTTATGGTTGGTGTTGCCGAAATCGACGCATGGGTCATCCAGAGACTTGCCAGCGCTGATGCGGCCACTGTCAGCAAGGTGGCGACCAGAAATGGCGGTACCAGCTTCAGGTAACGTCGACCGATCGTGCGCCATGGGCGCGCAATGCCGGGGGTTCCCGATGGCGACAAGGACCGTGCAGCCAGAAAGCCGCCAGTTACCAGGAAGACCTGGACAGCAATCCGTGCGTAATCATCGAGCCAGGCAATCAGTGCCGGCGCGACCAATTCAACCTGATCGGACATCGGGCCATAAAAAGCCAGATGATGCAGCACGATCAGTTGTACAGCGATGATCTTGAACAGGTCGACCGAGCGAAACTGGCGCGTCGAAGTGACATTATCCAAGACTGGTGAGGTACCCATTCATGCTTCCATTAATTGCTGAGGGCGCATCATAACTGGTTGGCGGAATCACGGGTTTGTGCCAATGCGCAGATACCGTCAAATCAGCAGTAGAAATCCGAAGTACAGGATCTTCTCGTCGCTTTGCAGGAAGTCTCGACGGCGCGGACGCTGGTTTTGTCCGCTATCACAACCACGTTGCGTGGTTGTTGTGCCAGTAACTAACCTGGCCCCGTATCTTTTCCGGTATCTGCCCCGTTCGCTGCCAGAAAGAGGGATCAGCAGGCGTCGTCAAGCAATTTCAGTGCACGTTCTGCGGTGTCGGTCATTGCCCACAAATAGTCGCTCTTGATCTGGTCGTTGTGATTGCAGAAATTTTCCAGACCTTCGCCGCTAATCAACATGGTTTGTGCATGCAGATGGCCAAGCAGTTTGCGCAGCTCTTCGTGGAGTTCGGTGTGTTGTTGCATTTCCATGATCCTGTTCATTGAGCGGCGCACGGCACCATCTCTGTCTATATTGACGGTGCTGGGCTCGACTGGCGGTGTCACGCATTTTTCCCCGTCATCAGTCGAATCAATTGATTTCAACGTCGCATCGAGATGTTTGGCATTATTTCTGCTAGTCATAGCCTGCTCCTGAATTTCTGTGAGTGATTTGAGAATATGTAATTGCTGATGCCCTGAATGCAGTATGTCCAGATGCCATCAAGCTAACAATCCACAAAACAAGGACAGTTTCTGACGGGGAAATTCTAATGGTTTGTCGGGGAAACGCTACAAGTGGCCTTGACTTTTGGTTGTTTGCCTGGCGGATTCAATTGATCAAGCCATGCTCGATCGCATAACGCGACAGCGCGGTATTGCCCTTGAGGCCTGTCTTTTCAAGAATCCTGGCCCGGTAGGTCGTCACCGTACTGGCACTCAGGTGCAGCGCGGCAGCGATCTGCACCAAGCTTTCTCCTGAGGCGAGTAATTTCATCACTTCAAGTTCGCGGTCCGACAAAGCTTCATGCGGAAACCGTACGCCTTCGCCCATCAATTCTGCGAGTCGCTCGACCAATGCCGGACTGACATATTTGCGGCCTTCTGCTGCGGTGCGCACTGCATCGATAATGACTGCCGCAGAACTGTCTTTGGTCAGATAACCCACCGCACCCTGTCGCAGCGCACGGACTGCATAGACTTCTTCCGAGTACATGCTGAACATCAGGACCGCCAGCTTGGGTTGTTCCTGACGCAGCTGCTTGAGTAACTCCAGGCCGTTTCTGCCAGGCAAGGCGATGTCGACCAGTGCCACATCAAACACCTGCGCGGCAACCAGCTTCATGGCTGCATGGCCCGAGTCCGCTTCGCCGGTGACGACGATATCGTCGGTCGTGCCCAGCATCAGGCGTACGCCGCTGCGCACTACCGCGTGATCATCGACAAGCATGACCCGTATTGTTTCAGCGCTCATGCGTCATCCCCGGCAAAGGCATCAGGACAGACACGGTGGTGCCGCGACCCGGGTTGCCGACAATGTTCAACGTGCCACCAAAATGACCTATCCGTTCGCGCATGCCTAGCAATCCCCACGATTCTTGCTGATTGACCTGGTCGGCACTCACACCGATGCCGTTGTCTGTGATGTTGATATGCAAGGCATCGCCATCGCGAAAAATGTGCAGGCTGACATGCGACGCCCGTGCATGGCGCTTCACATTGGTCAGTGCTTCCTGAACGATACGAAACAGCGCGATGCTGCGTTCGGCATCGAGCTCGCTTTGCATGATGTGATCATCGATTTGCAGGTTCAGCAGCAGCCCGCCACGCACTGCGGTGCGTTCGGCGACCCATTCGATGGCGCTCCAGATGCCAAGTTCATCAAGCACGCTGGGACGCAGGTCAGTGATGACGCGGCGCACGGTGCCGATAGCTTCATCGGCCAGACGGTTGGCTTCTGCGAGACTTCCAAAAGGCGGGATTTTGCACCGGCTGACCTGATCGATTGCAACCGCTTGGTATGCCTTGATGCCCGTCAGTAAAGCACCGAGTTCGTCATGGATTTCGCGGGCAATGCGCTTGCGTTCATTTTCCTTGATGTGTTCCTGGTGGGCACCCAGTTTACGCAGGCTCTCTTGCGTGTGACGCAGTACGCGTTCGGCTTCGCGATGTTCCGTGATGTCGAGCCAGGAGCCGATGAGTCGCACCGGCTGGCCTGCAGCGTCAACCACGGTCCTGTTCCAGGCGCGAATAGTGCGCACGGTGCCGTCTCGACGCAGGATGCGTTTTTCGTATTTGTAGTCGCAGCGTTCGCGCAGGCAGCGTGCAAATTCTGCTTCCGAATGCTCTCGGTCGTCAGGATGCACATAGCTGTGTGCCAGCGCCATGGTGGGCAAGACGGATTGCGGTGGTATTCCACAGATTATAAAAATCTCGTCGGAGCAATGCATTTCACTGCTGGAAATATCGAACGACCAGCTGCCTAAATGTGCCATGTCTTGTGTTGTCTTCAGAATTGCACGGGTATCAATAAGCGCACTTTCGATGCGCCGTCGTTCGGCGATTTCCTGATGCAGCATTGTATTGGCGTGGACCAGATCGGCGGTGCGTTCCAGCACCCGCTGTTCGAGTTCGTCGCGGCCGTTGCGCAGTGCCTCTTCGTTGAGGACGGCCTGTGTAACGTCGCGCTGGGTTGAGGCATAGAAGTGTTCTCCGCCCTGGGCATCACTGAGCGGGTACAGGGCCAGTTCATTCCAGAACAGGGAGCCATCGCGGCGATAGTTGCGCATCAGCGTGCGCAGGGGTTCACGCTTGCGGATGGCCGCACGAATCAATACTCTGTTTGGCTGGTCAGTATCGGTTCTCTGCAGGAAATTGCAGTTCCAGCCCAGCACTTCTTCCTGCGAATAACCGGTAATCCTGGAAAAAGCCGGGTTAGAGAAAATAATGGGTGCGCCAGGCAGCCGCATGTCACAGATCACGATACCGTCGGTGGCGTTTCTGATGATGGCTTCGGGGAACGGAAGCTGATGGGCATCAAACATACAGACCTTATTCGTGGATTGGCTCTGCACCGCTGCAGGCGAACAGTCCCGTGAACAAGGTTCCGGAGAATGTGGCGTCTGCGAGTCGTTGATGTGTGCGATGCGCGATCATTGTTTGCGCTTACTTCTGCAATGATCGAGACATGACTACTCAACAACATCCAGAGTCTACCACTGGTAGTTACTTTAATTGTATGAGGCCAATTAAATTTGACGAGTCATCGCTGGCGTCCCGCTACGTGCCCAATCGCAGCGTAGGTGTCATGTCGTCCGATAACCGGAAAATAGCCACGGCGCGGGTCAATGCCAGAGCCTGGTCCTGAAGACTTTCGGCGGCTGCGGCCGCTTGTTCGACCAGCGCTGAATTTTGCTGGGTCATTTCATCCATCTGGGAGACGGCCTGATTGACTTCAGTAATGCCGGCGCTCTGCTCCTGGCTGGCGGCGGTAATCTCGGCCATGATATCGGCCACATGTTTGACCGAGCTGACGATCTGGTGCATGGTCTGGCCCGCCTCGTCAACGAGCTTGCTGCCGGTATCGACCTTGCTGACGGAATCGGCGATCAGGATTTTGATTTCTCTGGCAGCGCTTGCCGAGCGTTGCGCCAGGTTGCGCACTTCTGACGCCACGACCGCAAACCCCCGCCCCTGTTCACCGGCACGGGCCGCTTCGACTGCCGCGTTGAGCGCCAGGATGTTGGTCTGGAACGCAATGCCATCGATGACACCGATGATATCGACGATTTTGCTTGAGCTTTGCTTGATCGACGACATGGTGTCGACCACCTGGCCAACGACACCGCCCCCCTTGAGCGCAAAATCGGATGCGGAAATGACCAGTTGATTGGTTTGCCGGGCGTTGTCGGCATTCTGCCGGACCGTTGCGGTCAGTTCTTCCATCGACGAGGCAGTCTGTTCGAGTGAGCTGGCTTGTGACTCGGTGCGCGAAGACAGATCGGCATTGCCGGAGGCAATCTCGCGCGCCGCCACGGCGATGGTGTCGGAGCCTTGGCGCAGTTGTTTGATGGTGCTGATCAGGCTGTCATTCATGTCTTTCAGTGACTGCATCAGTGCGCCAGTTTCATCCGTGCTGCGTACTGCAATCTCGGCGGTCAGGTCGCCATCGGCCACCCGGCGCGCAATCGTGATGGCAGCGCGTAATGGCTGCACAATGCTGCGCGTGATGGTCACGCTGATAAACAGCGTCAGCAGCAGCGCCACTGCGGCCAGTCCCAGCATCAGGTTGCGGGCGAAGGCATAGGCACTTCTGGAGTCCTGACCGGAGGTATCGACCCGTTTCAATTGCTGTTCGATGATGGCGTTGAGCGCCGCACTGTAGGCTTGCTGAGGCGCGCGGAAATCGCTCATCAGGAAATCGGCGGCCTGCTCCTTTTTATATTCGCTGATGGTTTTCATGAATTCTGCCTGGCCAGCCAGGTATTTTTCCCGGGTGGTTCCCAGTGTGGCGAGCAGTTGCTTGTCTTCGGGGCTGGCCAGCAGCGCACCGAGCTGGCGCGTGTTGTCACTGATGAGCTTGTTGGCGCTGGCGACGATGCCCGCTTCGATCTTGACCTTGGTCGGATCGATCAGGAACAGCGTATTGCGCATGGCCTGGTCGCCGCGATCAACCGCTGCCTGAATCTGGTAGCCCAGCAGCACCGTTGGTACCCGGTCACGGGTGAGGCGTTCGGTGGCCTTGTCGAGTGAGCCGAGGCCGGTCAGACCCACCGCCGCAATGGCCAGCATGAGGACCAGGCCAGCGCCAAAACCGACGGCCAAACGGGTACCGATGTGCAGATTTACTATTTTCACGTTGCTATCTCCGGGCATTTTTATTGTGGGCGTACATTTTTGTGCGGAAACTATAAACGAATTTGTGCTGCCACCAGGATGAATCAGTATCTGGTTTGCGTGTATTGCTCGTCTATCATTGGCTCCCTGATATGAGTTGATGACGGAGTAACAATGCCTCAGCCGCACTACGAAACGCTTTCGCCGGAGATGCACCTCTTCGACCGTGCCATCGCACTGACGCCGCAGGCCAATGGCAACTGGGAAGGACACACCAGCACGGACTACGCCAACATGATCGGACCGTTTGGCGGCGTGACCGCAGCGACTGCCTTGCAAGCCTTGCTGATTCAGCCGGAGCGGTTGGGTGATCCGGTGGCCCTGACCGTCAATTTTGCCGGTCCGGTGCGTGACGGTGCCTTCGAGGTGCGCGTGCGGATGATGCGCAGCAGTCGCACCACCCAGCACTGGTCGGTCGAGATTGTTCAGGGTGATGATTGCGTCATCAATGCCATCGCCGTGTTTGCGTTGCGCCGGCCAACCTGGTCGGCGACGGAGGTGGTCATGCCCGAGGTAGTCCCTGCCGATACGCTGCCGCTGGTTGGCAACATGATGGGAGTGAGCTGGCCGCAATGCTATGACATGCGTTTTGCCCGTGGTGGCCTGCGCGGGGTAGATGGTACTGGCGATAATCCGGACAGCCTGACGCAGCTATGGATCAACGACAAACCACCAAGAGCACTGGATTTCGCATCGCTGACGGCGATCTGCGACGCGTTTTTCCCACGCCTGTTTTCGCGCCGTGCGCAGATGGTACCGATCGGGACGATCTCGTTAAACATCCATTTTCACGTAGACGCAGCAACCCTGGCGCAGCAGGGCAGTGCGCCGGTGCTGGGCGTGGCGCAGGGGCAGATATATAACCTGGGGTTTTCCGATCAGGTCGCGCAGGTCTGGGGCGCACAAGGCCGGTTGCTGGCAACGAGCCAGCAAGCCGTCTGGTTCAAGGAATAAATCGCACGCAATCAAATCGTAGGCAAGGTCATTGCGTACGATTTATTTGTGTAAGCGCTAGCCGAAACGGCGCAACGCATCCAGTGCCAGTCCGGCACCGATGCTGCCAAACAGATCGCCTTCGATTGCACGCGCATCCGGCACCAGCCGGGCAATGCGCTGTCGCAGCGAACCGACGCCACTGGAGCCGCCGGTGAAAAACACCGTGTCGACATCGCTGGCCGCAACGCCTGCATCGCGCAGCAAATCGGCGACCGTACTTTCGACGGTGCCCAACAGGCGCACGATCGACGCATCGAACGCATCACGGGTGATCGTCACTTCCTCGCGCGGTGCCAGGCGGTCCAGGTTCAGGATGGCCGACTCGGCTTGCGACAGTGCGATCTTGCCTTCCTCGACCTGTATCGCCAGCCAGTGGCCGCTACGCTCGCGGATCACATCGAGTAGCCGATCGAGCTTGGGGCGGTCGCGGGCATCGCGATAGATGTCCTTGAGCTGCAGCCAAGTTTTTTGCGTATAGGCCAGATTGATGGTGTGCCAGGTGGCCAGATTGAAGTAATAGCTGGAGGGGACTTCGCTGTCATTATTGAGTTGGCTGCCCAGTCCCAGCAGCGGCATGACGGACGACAGGCTGAGGTATTTGTCGAAGTCGGTACCGCCGATATGCACACCGCCCGAGGCGAGGATGTCGCTGCGGCGATCGACCTGGCGGGCGCGTTGCGGTGAGACGCGGATCAGCGAAAAGTCCGACGTACCACCGCCGATGTCGGCCACCAGCACGATCTCTTCGCGATCAATGCGTGACTCGTAATCGAACGCGGCAGCAATCGGCTCGAACTGAAAAGCGACCTGACGAAACCCCGCCGCACCGGCAATGTCGCTCAGGGTTTGCTCGGCCAGCCGGTCGGCCTTCTCGTTACCATCGACGAAAAAGACCGGGCGTCCGATCACCGCATGCTGGAAGGACTGGCCGCTGGCGGTTTCGGCGCGGCGCTTGAGTTCGCCGATGAACTGGCCCAGCAACATGCGAAACGGCAGTGCGCGTCCCAGCACTTCGGTCTGGCCATCGATGAGGCCGGTGCCAAGCAGGCTTTTCAGCGAGCGCATCAGGCGGCCTTCATAACCGGCGAGGTAATTGGCCAGCGCGGCGCGGCCATAGCTGACCTGCTCGTCTTCGGCATTGAAAAATACCGCCGAAGGCAAGGTCAGCTTGCCGTCTTCGAGCGCCAGCAGCGCGGCGTGTCCGGGCCGGACGACGCCAACCGTGGAATTGGAGGTGCCAAAATCGACGCCACAAGCGTTCGCCATGAGCTTACTTTCATCAACCGGAAATGGGTCGCAGATCATAGTCGAACGCAGACTGAAAGTCTCGCCCTAATTGCGCTTGCAGCGCGCTTGCCGGGGCTTCCGGCTGGTCTGCAAAAATGCGCAGTGGACGCGTCGACAGGGTGATCGACAGTAGAATCATTTTTTTTGAAGGAGGCCATGCCGATGACTCTCTCCCGCTGTTCCTGGGTACCGACTACCAATGCCTTGTATGTCGCTTATCACGACGATGAATGGGGTGTGCCGTGTCATGACGAGCGCCGTCTTTTCGAGATGCTCAATCTCGAAGGGGCGCAAGCCGGACTGAGCTGGTCAACCATTCTGAACAAGCGGGCCACTTACCGGCTTGCTTTCGACGACTGGGATGCGCGCAAGATTGCTCTTTACGATGCGGACAAGGTGGCACAGTTGCTGGCTGATCCGGGCATCGTGCGCAATCGCCTGAAAGTCGCCGCAACGATTTCCAATGCGCGTGCCTACTTGCGCCTGTGTGACGAAGTGGGTGGGCTCGATGCTTACTTGTGGGGTTTCGTCGGCGGTGTGCCTGTGCAGGGCGCAGCGGTGGCGGTGCCAACAAAAACTGCGCTGTCGGACCGGCTCTCCAAGGACCTGCTCGGACGCGGCTTCAAGTTCGTCGGCTCGACCATCGTGTACGCGTATCTGCAGGGAATAGGCGTGGTTAACGACCATGCGCCGCATTGTTATTTGCACGCCGCTGCCGTGTCTCATCCTGCTCCGTGAAGATCGGCACCACCTGTCCGCGGCGTGGCGGTTCTGCGATCACCTTCCAACAACCCTTATCCTGACGGCATGGCTGAAATCTGTACTCCTTCCGATACCCGGCACGTCGTGCTCGATACCTGCTTTGGTACCGGTGACGCATTCCTGCATCAATGGCAAGCCGCGACGCGCCCCTTGCATTACCTCGCTTTTCTGGCGCAGCCGATCAGTGCGGACGAACTGTTGCGCCGTCATGCCGACTGGCCTGAACTCGCCGGTCAGGCGCACGCTTTGCGCGCAGCATGGCCGGATCATGTTGCCGGTTTCCACCGTTTGCTGTTTGACGAAGGGCGCGTCAGCCTGACGCTGATGATCGGCACGCTCGCTGGATGCCTGTCGCAATGCGTGGCACACGTTGACGCATTCCGGATTGACATGCTGGCTGCCACAACGATGGCGCGCCGGCTGGCGCAACTGGCTGCGTCGCAATCGACGCTACGCTTGTCGGCAGCGTGTCCGGTTGATGCGTTGGAGCGGGCCGGATTTGTTTTTACGTCGGCGTTGCAGGCCACCTATCAGCCGCGTCGTTCCTCCGGCAAGACGGTGGCCACAGGCGAACGCCATGCCATTGTGCTCGGCGCGGGTCTGGCGGGTGCGGCAATCTGCGAACGGCTGGCGGTGCGGGGTTGGCGCGTGACGCTGCTGGAGCGTCACGCTGCTCCCGCACAGGAAGCCTCCGGTAACCTGGCTGGCATCGTGATGCCGGTCTTGTCCCAGGACGACAACCTGGCATCGCGCCTGAGTCGGGCCGCCTATCTGTTTGCGTTGCGGCGCTGGTCAGGGCTGGCACAGCCACGCTTCGAGGGCGAGCGCTGCGGTGTGCTGCAACTGGCGCGTGACGCCGACCACGCAGCGGCGCAGGCGCGCATTGACCGGCGCTGGAATTATCCGGCCAGCTATGCACGCTGGCTCGACAGCGCCGAAGCGACTGCCTTGCTGGGCAGTGCGGCACCGGACGGCGGCTGGCTGTTTGCGCAGGGCGGCTGGGCCCATCCTGCCGGCGTGTGTCGCGCGATGCTGGCAGCGTGCGGTACCCAGTTGACGGTGCGCTATCAGCAGGCAGCGACCTGCTTGCAGCGTGTCGATGATGCATGGCAAGTGCGCGATGCCGATGGCGTCTTGCTGGCACAGGCCCCGACTGTCATCTTTGCGAATGGCAATGGTGCGACCCGATTTGCGCAACTGGCCGACCTGCCGCTGCAATCGGTGCGCGGACAGGTCACGCATGTCAGCGCGCCGGCCGCTTCTGCGCCGTCGCTGGTGGTGTGTCGCGAAGGATATCTGACGCCGCCAGTACAAGGCTGGCGTTGTGCCGGCGCGACCTACGATCAGGACGTCGAGGCTGGTTTGCGCTGGTCCAGTCAGCACGAAAATTTGCAGCGGGTGCAGGCAATGCTGCCTGGTATCTGGCCCGACGCATTCGATTTTCCACTGGCTGGCCGAGTCGGGTTTCGTTGTGTCGCACCGGATCGCTTGCCGCTGGTCGGCGCGCTGCCGGTGACTGCCGGAGCCTGTCGTGCAGAGCGTTTGCGTGATGTGCCGCGCTGGCCCGGATTGCATGGTCTGCTGGGGTACGCGTCGCGCGGATTGATATGGGCTCCGCTGGCTGCGGAATTGCTGGCAGCGCAGCTGAACAGTGAACCGCTGCCACTGGAGAGTGATCTGGTGGATGCGCTGGACCCGGCGCGTTTCAGGTTGAAGTCGTTGCGCCAGTCATCGCGGTGACGCACACGACAAACCGTGCGCCCAATAAAAAACGGACCGCGTGGCGGTCCGTCTCTTTTACTGCAGCAAAGAATTACTTCTTGGCGCGGGTAGCTTTTTCAGTCGCTTGTGTGAACTGCTCGGTTGCCGAGTGGACATTGGCTTCCATGGTTTGCACGGCTTGCTTGGTGGTCTTGGTCAATTGCTCGTAACCGGCGTTGGCGTTGCTGATCACCGATTTCACCATGGCAACCAGGTTCTCCGAACCGGCTGGTGCATTCTTGCTTACATCGTCAACCAGAGCCGAAACTTTACGGCTGGTTTCAGCGATCTGGGCTTCTGCAGCGCGGGTCAGTTCGGCTTGGGCTTCGGAAGCGATACTGGCAACGTGACGGCCGTAAGCTTGTGCTTTTTCAGCGGTTGGCTTGGCTTGCGATGTCGCCAGCGTCATGAATTCTTGTGGATCTTTTGCGGCCATCAGTTGCTTGGCGTTGTTGGTGCTTTCTTCCAGCGTGCTTTTGACGGCGGTCAGGTTCAGTTCAACCAGCTTCTCGACACCTTCGAAAGCTTTGCTGGTCAATGTGGTCATCAAAGCTACTTGGGCTTCAAAGTTGGCTTTGGTTGCGGCGGAAAACTGGTCTTGGAACGAGAACATGTGAATCTCCTGGAGTGGTTGTAAATAGCGGATTCGTAAGCGGTACAACCAAACAGTGCATGGTGCGCCGCAACAAACGTGATTCTACGTGCCTTAAAACAGATGTCAAGATTTAATTGTGCAGTGCATCAAAGTAACTGATTGCTGGTCCGCAGCGTCGGGTCGAGCAGGGTCTGATGGCATTGATTGAACCAATCGACGTTGATGACGAAGTATCGTTATTGCTAGTTGCTCATCTAGTTCCCCTATAATCAAATGTGAGACAGCTGTTTTTTCGACCTACAAAAATCACACAAGGCGAATCCATGAACACCCTCCACTACGCTCACTGGCCTGCCGGTTTGCCGTTCCACCTGACCGTTCCCGCCACCAGCGTCTACGTCAACCTGCAAATCAGTGCATTACGTTATCCCGACAAGCCGGCGATCATTTACTACGATGCGATCCTGACATATCGCCAGTTGCATGACGCCGTGCTGGCGCTGGCGGGCTACCTGCAAGACGCGTGTGGTGTGCAGCGCGGCGACCGGGTATTGCTCGACATGCAGAATTCGCCGCAATGGGTGATTGCCTATTTTGCGATTCTGCGTGCCGATGCAATGGTGGTGCCGGTCAATCCGATGCTGATGACCGAAGAGCTGCGTCACTATGTCGACGACAGCGGCGCCAAGGTGGCGCTGGCGTCGCAGGATATTTTTGCGCGGCTCGCGCCGTTGATCGGCACCACCGGATTAACCACGGCGATCGTGGCGACCTATTCCGATTACCTTCCTGCACACACCGACCTGGCCGTGCCCGACATCATCACCGCTGCCCGTGACGTCGTGCAGTCCTCGCGTGTGATTGCGTGGCATGCGGCATTGGCCCAAGGCGGCACACTGCGCGAACACCTGGCGGGGCCTGATGATTTGGCCTGCATGCCCTACACCTCCGGCACCACCGGCAAGCCCAAGGGATGCGTGCATACCCACGCCTCCGTCATGTTCACGGCGGCCGGAGCGCCCCACTGGGCTACGGCGATGGTGCCGGATCAGGTCACGCTGGCGGTGCTGCCGTTCTTTCATGTCACCGGCATGCAAATCAGCATGAATGCCGTCATCGTTGGTGGTGGATCGCTGGTGATCCTGCCGCGTTGGGATCGCGATGTGGCTGGCCAGTTGATTACCCGCTATGGCGTCACGGTCTGGACCAACATCCCGACCATGGTGATCGATCTGCTGTCGAATCCGCGACTGGCCGAGTACGACCTGTCGGGTTTGCGCCGGATCTCCGGCGGTGGTGCGGCGATGCCGGCGGCGATCGCGCAAAAGCTGCTCGACCTGACCGGCCTGCATTTCATGGAAGGCTACGGCCTGTCCGAAACCATGGCCTCGACCCACACCAACCCGCCGCAGCGCATGAAGCAGCAATGCCTCGGCATCCCGATTTTCAACGTCGATTCGCGCATCATCGACCCGATCACACAAGCCGAACTGCCGCAAGGCGAAGTCGGTGAAATCATCATCCACGGTCCGCAAGTCATGCAGGGCTACTGGAACGATCCGCAAAAGACCGCCGACTCGTTCATCGAGCTCGATGGCAAGCGCTTCCTGCGTACCGGCGACCTCGGCTATCAGGATGTCGAAGGCTTCTTCTTTTTTACGGATCGCCTTAAACGCATGATCAACGCCAGCGGCTACAAGGTCTGGCCAGCCGAAGTCGAATCGATGATGTACAAGCATCCGGCCATCGAGGAATGCTGCATCATCGCCTCGCGCGATGCGTACCGCGGCGAAACCGTCAAGGCAGTCGTCGTGCGCAAGCCCGGCAGCGACGCCACGGCAGAAGACATCATGCACTGGGCGCACGAAACGATGGCGGCTTACAAGGTGCCCAAGCTGATTGAATTTGTCAGCGCCTTGCCAAAGTCGGCGACCGGGAAAGTCATGTGGCGCTCATTGCAGGAGAAGGAACTGGCGGGTTGATCGAAGCAGTGGCACCTTACTTTGGCAACGCTGCTGCACGTAGGGTGCAATAACCGCAGGGCATTGCACCGAATGCACTGCATCAGCAAGCAATTGGCCGTGTGCGCCACCGGCGTACTGACCGACTCCGCGTAAAATGGCGTCTGATCTCCCGTCTCCCAAAGCACCCCATGACCATCCTCCTCGCCACCCTCAACGCCCGTTATGCCCACGCCTCGCTCGGCCTGCGCTGCCTGCTGGCCAACATGGGTGCGCTGCAAGCCCAAACGCAATTGCGTGAATTTGTGATCGGCACCCGCAGTACCGACATCGTCGAAAAACTGCTGGCGTCGAACCCGCGCATCATCGGCTTCGGTGTCTACATCTGGAATGTCGACGAAACCACCCGGGTCGTGGCGCTCTTGAAACGCCTCGCGCCGCACGTCAAGATTATCCTGGGTGGCCCGGAAGTGTCATATGAATCAGCCGAGCAGCAGATCGTGCAACTGGCCGATTACCTGATCACCGGCTGGGGCGACGTGACCTTCCCGCTGCTGTGCGGCCAGATCCTCAACGGCCCGCAACCGCTGATGAAAGTGCATGCCGGCGTGCAGGCACCGCTGGCCGAACTGCCGATGCCGTATGACCTCTACAGCGCCGAAGACATCGCCCATCGCACGCTGTATGTCGAGGCCTCGCGCGGTTGTCCGTTCAAGTGCGAGTTCTGCCTGTCGGCCCTCGACAAGACTGCCTGGCCGTTCGCGCTGGACGGCTTTATCGCCGAGCTGGAAAAGCTGCATGCGCGCGGTGCACGACTGTTCAAATTTGTTGACCGCACCTTCAACCTGAACATCAAGTCCAGCCTGAAGATCATGCAGTTCTTCCTCGACAAACTGGCCGCCTATCCCGACGATCCGGTCTATGCCCACTTCGAAGTCGTGCCCGATCACCTGCCCGATGCACTCAAGGCCGGCATCATGCAATTCCCGCCTGGCACACTGCAGTTTGAAATCGGTATCCAGAGTTTCAATCCCGACGTGCAGGCGCTGGTCAGCCGCAAGCAGGACAACGCCAAGGCCGCAGAAAATATCCGCTGGTTGTGCGAACACTCGAACGCGCATCTGCACGTCGACCTGATCGCTGGCTTGCCCGGCGAAGACGTCGCCAGTTTCGCGCGCGGCTTCGACCGGCTGGTCGCGCTGCAACCGCATGAAATCCAGTTCGGTATTCTCAAGCGCTTGCGCGGCACGCCCATCATTCGTCACACCGCCGAGTACGGATTGATCTTCGATCCGGCCCCGCCGTACACCATCCTCGCCACCGACCGCATCAGCTTTGCCGACATGCAGCGACTGGTCCGCTTCGCCCGCTTCTGGGACATGATCGCCAACTCGGGCCGCTTCGCCAACAGCTTGCCGATGCTGCTGGCCGAGTCGCCGTTCGATAATTTCATGCTGCTGTCGGACTGGCTGTTTGCCCGCACCGACGCGACCCACCGGATTGCGCTGGAGCGTCTCGCAGTACTGGTCGGACAGTGGCTGGCCGAGCGCGGCATGGACGCCGATGCCGCCAAGGCGTTGGTCGCCAGCGACTACGCCGGCAAGGTCAATTTGCCGCGCCACGGTGCGCGCGTGAAGTCTGACGCAAAGCCTGAACCGGTTGCTGAAAAGAGTGTGCCGCAGCGGCAGGCGCGGCACATGGCGGCCTAGTTTCTACCGCAGTATCAGATGTCGTCGCCCGTGATACCGTTGCATTCCTTGTCTTGACCGCCTGACCCCATGTGCCAACTCCTCGCAATGAACTGCAACGTCCCGACCGATATCGTGTTCAGCTTCACGGGTTTCGCCACCCGTGGCGGTGGTACCGACGAGCACAACGATGGCTGGGGGATTGCTTTTTTCGAGGGGCGCGGGGTGCGTCATTTTGTCGATTACCAGGCCGCCGTGGCGTCCCCGATTGCGGAGCTGATCAAGCGCTGCCCGATCAAATCAACCAACGTGATCGCGCACATCCGCAAGGCCACGCAGGGCAGCATCGTGCTGGAAAACTGTCATCCGTTCGTGCGGGAATTGTGGGGGCGGTATTGGGTGTTTGCGCACAATGGCGACCTGAAGGAATTCGCGCCGGTACTTGATGGTGCCTTCCGACCGGTCGGCAGTACCGATAGCGAGCTGGCTTTTTGCTACCTGCTGCAGCAATTGCAGCGACGCTTCGGCGAGCAGTTACCGGCGCTTGCCGAACTGCGAGTGGCACTCGCCGAGCTGACTCGCGAGATCGCCGCACACGGTACCTTCAACATGATGCTGTCGCACGGTTCGGCATTATTTGCCCATTGCTCGACGCACCTGCATTACCTCGTTCGCCAATATCCGTTCGCGCAGGCGCAACTATCGGACAACGATATCAGCGTCGATTTTTCGCAAGTCACGACACCCAATGACCGGGTCGCGATCATCGTCACGGTGCCGCTGACAACCAACGAACACTGGACCCGTTTTGGTGCCGGCGAACTGAAGGTGTTCGTTGATGGCGAACCGGTCTGAGGCCGGTTCGCACCATCATCAGGACAAATTCGGTGCCAGCCAGCGCTCGACCTCTTCACGACTCGCGCCGCGCCGGGTGACCATGTCCTTGACCTGATCGTCGCCAATCTTGCCGACGCTGAAGTACTTCGATTGCCGATGACCAAAGTAGAAACCGGCCACTGACGCACCCGGAAACATCGCGTGCGATTCGGTTACCTGCATGCCGATATCGGCACATTGCAACAGCGTGAACATCTCTTGTTTGACCGTGTGTTCCGGGCAGGCCGGATAGCCCGGCGCGGGCCGGATACCGAGGTACTGTTCCTTGATCAGCGCGGTACTGCTCAGCGCTTCGTCAGGCACCGTGCCCCACAAGTCGGTACGCACGCGTTCATGCATTTGCTCGGCGAAGGCTTCGGCCAGACGGTCGGCCAGCGACTTCAACATGATCGATGAATAGTCGTCATGGGCGTCTTCAAAACGCTTCTCGTATTTCTCGATACCGATGCCGGTGGTGACCGCGAACAGGCCGATGTAGTCGGCGATGCCGGACGATTTCGGCGCAATGAAATCAGCCAGGCACTGGTTCGGTCGCGCCACGCCATCGATGACCGGTTTGACGGTTTGCTGGCGGATGCCGTAGTAAGTGAAAGCCACTTCGGTACGGGTGTCGTCGGTGTAGATCTCGATATCGTCGTCATTGACGCTGTTGGCGGGCATCAGCGCGACCACGCCGTTGGCGGTCAGCCAGCGTCCGTCGATCACTTTCTTGAGCAGCGCCAGACCTTCTTCATAGACCTTGCTGGCAGTCTCGCCGACGACCTCATCGGTCAGGATTGCCGGGAACGGGCCAGCCAGGTCCCAGGTCTGGAAGAACGGACCCCAGTCGATGTATTTGGCGAGCGTGGCAAGGTCGACATTCCTGAACTCGCGCCGGCCGATGAACTTTGGTTTGACCGGAGCGTCATCGCCAGTGAACGGCACCAGCATCTTGTTGGCACGCGCCTGTGCGATCGACAGCATGGGCACGACCTTGCGGTTGGCGTGCTGCTCGCGGATGCGTTCGTAATCGGTGGCGATGTCGGCGATGTACTGGTCGCGCTGCTCCGGTGTCAGCAGTGATTGCGCGACCGATACCGAGCGCGATGCATCGGCCACGTAGACCACGGGGCCTTCGTAGTTGTGTGCGATCTTCACGGCGGTATGGGCGCGCGATGTCGTTGCACCGCCAATCATCAGCGGGATTTTCATCATCCGGAAATACGGATCGCGCTGCATTTCCTTGGCGACGTAGGCCATCTCTTCGAGCGACGGCGTGATCAATCCGGACAGGCCGATGATGTCGGCGTTTTCGGCTTTGGCACGCGCCAGAATTTCCGAACACGGCACCATCACGCCCATGTTGATGACTTCAAAGTTATTGCATTGCAGGACCACCGAGACGATGTTCTTGCCGATGTCATGGACGTCGCCCTTGACGGTGGCAATGACGATCTTGCCCTTGGCCTTGGCGGCGATGCCGGTCTTTTTTTCTTCCAGCTGCTTTTCGATTTCGATGAACGGGATCAGGTGCGCGACGGCTTGCTTCATCACGCGGGCCGACTTGACCACTTGTGGCAGGAACATCTTGCCCTGGCCGAACAGGTCGCCCACGATATTCATGCCATCCATTAGCGGGCCTTCGATCACCTGAATCGGCCGACCGCCATTGGCCAGCAATAGCTGACGGGCTTCTTCGGTGTCGTCGACGATCCATTGCGTGATGCCATGCACCATCGCGTGCGCCAGCCGTTTTTGTACCGGGCCATCGCGCCATTCGAGGTTCTGTTCTTCTTTCTTGTCACCGGCTTTGAGCGTGCCGGCGATCTCGATCATCCGTTCGGTTGCATCGTCGCGCCGGTTGAGCACGACGTCTTCGACGCGTTCGCGCAACTCGGGTGAGAGCTCACTGTAGACGCCCATCATGCCGGCATTGACGATGCCCATCGTCATGCCGGCCTGAATCGCGTGGTACAAAAATACCGTATGGATGGCTTCGCGCGCCGGGTCGTTGCCACGGAAGCTGAAGCTGACATTCGAGACGCCGCCGCTGATCTTGGCATGCGGCAGATTCTTGCGAATCCAGCGTGTCGCATCAATGAAATCGACCGCGTAATTGTTGTGCTCTTCGATGCCCGTAGCGATCGCAAAAACGTTCGGATCAAAGATGATGTCTTCGGGTGGGAAGCCGACTTTCGACACCAGCAGGTTGTAGGCGCGCTGGCAGATTTCGGTCTTGCGCGCGAAGGTGTCGGCCTGGCCTTTTTCATCGAACGCCATCACGATCACGGCGGCACCGTAGCTGCGGCACAGCCGGGCCTGGCGCAGGAATTCTTCCTCGCCTTCCTTCATCGAAATCGAGTTCACGATCGACTTGCCCTGCACGCATTTCAGACCCGCTTCGATCACCGACCACTTCGACGAATCGATCATGATCGGCACCCGCGCGATGTCCGGTTCGGACGCCACCAGATGCAAAAAGCGCGTCATCGCCGCGACCGAATCGAGCATCGCTTCATCCATGTTGATGTCGATGACTTGCGCGCCGTTTTCGACTTGCTGGCGGGCGACGGCGATGGCTTCCTCGTACTGCTCGTTGAGGATCAGGCGCGAGAAAGCTTTCGAGCCGGTCACGTTGGTGCGCTCGCCAACGTTCACGAACAGCGAGTCCTCATCAATGATGAAGGGCTCGAGACCCGACAGACGCATCACTTGCGGTATCGCAGGAATCTGGCGTGGCGCGATGCTGGCGACGGTTTGCGCAATCGCGCGGATATGGTCCGGTGTGGTGCCGCAGCAGCCGCCGGCGATGTTGACGAAGCCGCTTTCGGCGAAGTCTTTGAGCAGCGCCGACGTCACGTCCGGCGTTTCGTCAAAGCCGGTATCGCTCATCGGATTGGGCAAGCCGGCATTCGGGTAGATGCAGACGAAGGTATCGGCAATCTTCGACAACTCTTCGGCATACGGACGCATCAACGCGGCACCGAGTGCGCAGTTCAGGCCGATCGTCATTGGTCGGGCATGGCGTACCGAATTCCAGAATGCCGGTACGGTCTGGCCCGACAGGATACGGCCCGACGCATCGGTGACGGTACCCGAAATCATGATCGGCAAGCGCAGACCGGATTCCTCGAAAAACGCATCGATGGCGAACAGCGCCGCCTTGCAATTGAGCGTATCGAAAATGGTCTCGACCAGCAGGATGTCGGAACCGCCTTCGACCAGCGCACGGGTCTGGTCCAGATAGGCCGCGACCAGCTGGTCGAAGGTCACGTTGCGGGCAGCAGGATCGTTGACGTCCGGTGAAATCGAGGCAGTCTTTGGCGTCGGACCCAGGGTGCCGGCGACGAAGCGCGGCTTGTCCGGGGTCGAGTACTTGTCACAGGCTGCGCGGGCCAGGCGTGCCGATGTGACGTTCATCTCGTAGGCCAGATGCGCCATGTGATAGTCGTCCTGCGCGACGGTGGTGGCGCCGAAGGTATTGGTCTCAATCAGGTCGGCACCTGCGTCGAGGTATTGCTCATGGATTTCGCTGACGATCTGCGGCTGGGTCAGCGACAGCAATTCATTGTTGCCCTTGACGAATAGCTCCCGGCCCGGCCCGGTGAAATCGGCGAAGCGCGGTCCGCGATAATCTTCCTCGCTCAGCTTGTACTGCTGGATCATCGTACCCATCGCGCCATCGAGGATCAGGATACGGCGCGACATCAGGTCGCGCAAAGTTGTTTCGGTGGCGGAGAAGTCGTCGCGTTTCATGGTGTGCTCGATAAAAATAGTGTCTGGAAATGCAAAACCCGGCTGGCAAAGCGGAGCCGGGTTTCTTCAGGGCCGCTTTAGCGGTATTTGTTTGGGCCTGTGCCGTCGTGGTACGGGCCTGGCGCCCGCAAGCTGGGTTTGACTTTTTGGATCAAATCGGCGCTGAAAAATTATACGTCAAAGCGGCTAACGGCAAGTCCAGGCAAAAAAAAGCCCGCAACGGAGGCGGGCTTGAATCCATATCAAAAAGAAGAGACATGGAGGAGACGGGCGGAGTATAAAAGCGTCCCACCCCATCCCGCCAATTGTCATTGGACATACCAGATATCGGATCGATGAATACCAGTTCAGGACGTGAGGGTTTGTCTGTCAATTTGCCGGTCAGCTTTTCTGCTAGCTCACAGGAGCGACTGTGGCGCAGGTACCTGCCGTGATCGGAAAACCCTTGAGGAATTCTGATGCAGGCAAGCGTTTGCCGCCCGGTTTTTGCAGTTCCGTCAGTCGTAAAGCGCCTCTCCCGCAGGCAATCACCAGTCCGGCCACGGCGTCGGCGGCAATGATTTCACCGGGAACAGCCAGGTCCGAGCAGGCCACGACATCGGCACGCCAGATCTTGATCGCGATGTCATTAATGATGGCGCTGGCACCCGGAGCAGGATGGAATGCGCGTATCTTGCGCGCCAGGACCTCGGCCGGTTGTGCGAAATTCAGTGCCGCTTCTTCCTTGCTGATCTTGGCGGCATAGCAGGTGCCGCTTTCCAATTGCACGGTGGCGACGACCGGACCCTGTTCAAGCTGGCGCAGTGCGTCAACAATGAGCTCCCCACCCAGCGCCGCGAGCCGGTCATGCAAGCTGCCGGTGGTCTCGTCGGCACCGATGGCCAGGCGTTCGGCGAGCAGCATTGGTCCGGTGTCTAGACCCTTATCCATTTGCATGATCGTAATGCCGGTTTCGCTATCGCCGGCTTCGATCGCACGGTGGATCGGGGCCGCGCCGCGCCAGCGTGGCAGCAGCGAGGCGTGGATGTTCAGACAGCCCAATGGCGGGATCGCCAGTACCGACGGTGGCAGGATCAAACCGTAGGCGGCAACGACCATCACATCATGCGGTGTGGAACGCAACAGTGCATCGGCTTCGCTGGCCACATCGGGATATTTCCCATCGAGGCGCAACGAACTGGGTTGCGCGACGGCCATGCCGTGCGACAAGGCGAATTGTTTAACGGCGGAAGCATGCAACTGCATGCCGCGGCCGGCTGGTCGATCGGGTTGCGTGAGTACCAGCACAACCTCGAAACCGGCCGCGTGGATGGCAGCCAGTGCCACGGCGGCGAATTCCGGCGTGCCGGCAAAGATGATTTTCATGGGTATGAATTTTCCCTGACGGAGTGCTGTGATCAGCGATCGCTGTTGCGTTTTTTGTCGCGGTTGAGTTCGCGCTCTTCTTTAAGCATCTTCGCTTTGATCCGGTTGCGTTTGAGCGGCGACAGATATTCGACAAATACCTTGCCTTTCAAATGGTCCATCTCATGCTGGATACAGACCGCCAGCAAACCCTCTGCGGTGGTCTCGAACGTGTTGCCGTCGACGTCGAGTGCCCGGACCTTGACGCGGGCGGGCCGCTCGACCCCGTCATACACGCCGGGAACGGACAGGCAACCCTCGTCATAGACCTGCATTTCACTGCTGGCCCAGGTAATTTCCGGATTGATCAGCACGCGCAATTCCGTCTGGTTGTCGGAGATGTCAACAATGATCAATTGCTCGTGGACGTCGACCTGCGATGCGGCCAGGCCAACACCCGGCGCGTCGTACATGGTTTCTGCCATGTCGGCGACAAGCTGTTTTAGTCGGGCATCAAAAATCGTCACAGGCCGTGCAACCTTGTGCAGACGCGGGTCGGGGTAACGCAATATATTTAGGAGTGGCATACGGCTTTTGCGCAACAATGCGTTGAGTGATGAACGTGTTTTATCTTGCTAGTTCAAGGATTTGTGGGCAGACTTTGATTCAATTTGGCAAGTTTTTACATACTTTTTTTGCGTATGCTTTTTGTCGCGAGGCTAGTTATTTACGTCGCAAGCCTATCTCACCGGATCAACCATGAAAAAGTTTAGCACAGCAGTCGTCTGCTTCGCCCTTGCCACCGCCGCGCTTTCTTTTGTGGTGACAAGTGTCCAGGCGGCACCGACCCGCTGCGAATTTCTGCCCAATGCGCCCGATAGTCACCTGGTAGTACGTGGCGATACGCTCTGGGATATTTCCGGAAAATTCTTGCAGCATCCCTGGTGCTGGCCGCAAGTATGGGACATGAACCGTGAAGAGATACGTAACCCGCACTGGATTTATCCGGGACAGATCGTGTATTTCGACCGCGTCAATGGCCGCTTGCGATTAGGCAAGTCAACGGGTGGCGACATGAGAACCGAGACCTTGTCGCCGCACATTCGCAGCGAAGGTCTGGGCCAGACGGCCATCCCGGCCATCCCGTCGAACGTCATCGAACCCTTTTTGTCGCAACCACTGATCATTGAAGAAGATGAATTGCAAGGCACGCCTCGCATCGTCGCGACACAGGAAGGCCATGTCTTCCTCGGCAAAAACGATAAAGCCTACGTACGCGGTGATCTCAAAGGAGACTCGTCGTTTCAGGTATTCCGTCCGGGCTTGCCGTTGAAAGATCCCGAAACCGGAAAAGTGATCGGGTACGAATCAGCCTACCTTGGCAGCGTCAAGCTCGTACAGGCTGACAAGAGCGGTGGCAATAGCGCTCATGTGTTCACAGTGATCTCTGCCAAGGAAGAAATGGGTGTGGGCGATCGCCTGTTGGCGCTCCCTCCCGCTCCTATTTTGAATTACGTGCCGCATCCACCCGAGCAGCCGGTTGATGCCCGCATCGTATCGATTTACGGTGGGGTGACGCATGCCGGCCAAAACCAGATTGTCGCCATTAATCGCGGGAAAAAAGACGGTATCGACATTGGCACGGTGTTGCAGTTAAGCCGCAGCGGTGCCACGATCATCGATAAGACCGAAGGCAAGAAGGAAGCGATCAAGTTGCCCGATACCGACTATGGCACCCTGTTTGTATTCCGCGTCTTTAAAAATATCTCGTACGGGCTGATCATGCAGGTCAGCGATTCGGTGCAGATCGGGGACGTGGCCAAATCACCGGAGTAATCTTCTGCCCTCTGCTGCCGAAACATCGATCGATCCGCAGGAAGTCGCATCGTGGCTTCGGCTAGAGCAAACGCCCGGTGTGGGTAACGGCACGGCGCGACTGCTGCTAACGCAATTCGGATTGCCAGAGAATATTTTTGCCGCCGGCCACGCTACGTTAAGTGCAGTGGTCGGCAAGCCGCTCGCCAGCGCCCTGAGCGCACCGTTATCGGCCCGCACACGGTGCCTGATCGACCAGACGTTGCACTGGTTGCAGGACTCCCGCCATCACTTCCTGACCCTGGCTGATCCGCGTTATCCACAAGCCTTGCTGGACATTCCCGACCCGCCGATTGCGCTTTACGTCAAAGGACGGCTGGCACTGATGCATGCGCCAGCCGTTGCCATCGTCGGCAGTCGCAATGCCACTGCACAAGGCGCGCTCAATGCCGAGCAATTTGCCGCTTCGCTCAGCCAGGCCGGATTCGTTGTTGTCTCCGGCCTGGCCATGGGCATCGATGCGGCAGCCCATGCCGGAGCGTTGCGCCATGCGGGGTCCACCATTGCGGTCATTGGGACCGGTATCGACATCATTTACCCGGCGCGTCATCGCGCGCTGGCAACGCGGATTGCAGACGAAGGGTGTGTGGTGAGCGAATACGCGCTCGGCACCGGCGCTCTTGCTGCCAACTTTCCGCGCCGCAACCGGTTGATCAGTGGCTTGTCGCGTGGCGTGCTGGTGATCGAGGCAGCGGCCCGTTCCGGATCGCTGATTACGGCGCGGGTGGCGGTCGAGCAGGGGCGCGATGTCTTCGCCATCCCGGGTTCGATTCACGCACCGTTGTCGAAGGGATGTCATTGGCTGATCAAACAGGGAGCCAAGCTGGTCGAATCGGCACAGGATGTCCTCGAGGAAATCGCACCTGTTGCCGCGGTAGCGGTGTCGGACTCACCGGCATTGCCAGCGACTTCGCTGCCACCGGTGCTCTCTGCGCTGTTCTCCGCACTCGGCTTTGATCCGGTCGACAGCGATACATTGGTGGCGCGCACCGGGCTGGATGTCGCTGCGCTGAGTACGCAATTATTGGAGCTGGAGCTGCTTGGATGCCTTGAAGTACTGCCTGGAGGTAATTATCGGCGAGTCGGGTAAAATTCGGGTCCGTCGGGTATGCGTGCCGGTAATTACCATCGCACGACATGCTTCCAGAATACCTTTTCGCAAACGCTGCGCGACCCTTGTGCCAGTGCGATCTTACCGCTACAGTACATTCATGTTCGACGTCCTTGTCTACCTCTACGAAACCTATTACCGTCCGGATGCCTGCCCACCACCGGCTGCACTGGTCAAGAAACTGTCGGCAATCGGTTTCGACGATGATGAAATCACTAGTGCCCTTGACTGGCTGACCGATCTCGCAAAAACCACGACAACGCTGGCCGGACAATACCCGCAACAAACCGTATTTTCATTTGGCACGCGCATTTACGTGCAGCAGGAAATGGACGCACTTGGTACGGCCGCCGTCGGTTTCATCCAGTTCCTCGAAGCGGCCAAGTTGCTCAATCCGGTCCAGCGCGAGATCGTCATCGAACGGGCGCTTGCCGTGAGCGGCAGTCTGATCTCGTTGGACAAGTTGAAAGTCATCGTGCTGATGGTACTGTGGAGCCAGGGCAAGGAGCCTGACGGCTTGATGTTCGATGAACTTTTCCTCGACGACGACGAGCCCGAGCCAAGGCAATTGCATTAACCGGCAACGCGCTGCACCGTTGCCGTTTCGATTGCCCGTTGGTGTGAACCGTTGTTGCGGCTTACGCAAGAACCCGCTTATTATCATTCTCCGGTTGCCGCTGCTCTGTAACCCGTTGCCGCCAACATTGGTGGCGCGGGCTGTATGATGCGGACGACGACGCTAACCGCCACGTGGCAACCGCACTTTTTTCGAGACCCGACTCCATGACTAAAACCCTCATCATTGCCGAGAAGCCTTCCGTTGCGAACGACATCGCGAAGACGCTCGGTGGCTTCACCAAGCACGATGAGTATTTTGAATCCGATGAATACGTGTTGTCGTCCGCTGTCGGTCATTTGCTCGAAATCGCTGTCCCTGAAGAATTCGATATCAAGCGCGGCAAATGGAGCTTTGCCCATCTGCCGATGATCCCGCCCTACTTTGCCCTCAACCCGATTGCCAAGACCGAGACGCGCCTGAAAGTACTCAACCGGCTGATCAAGCGCAAGGATGTCACTGCGCTGATTAATGCCTGCGATGCCGGGCGTGAAGGCGAACTGATCTTTCGGCTGATTGCCCAGAACGCCAAGGCCAAGCAACCGATCAAGCGGCTCTGGCTGCAATCGATGACGCCCGGTGCGATCCGCGAAGCCTTTACGAATTTGCGTGATGATGCCGAGATGCTGCCGCTGGCCGATGCCGCACGTTGCCGCAGTGAAGCCGACTGGCTGATCGGGATTAACGGCACCCGCGCGATGACTGCCTTCAACTCGAAGGAAGGTGGCTTCTACCTGACCACCGTCGGTCGGGTGCAGACGCCGACGCTGTCGATCGTCGTGCTGCGCGAAGAAAAAATCAAGAAGTTCGTCGCACGGGATTTCTGGGAAGTGCGTGCCGATTTCGTGTGCGCCGCTGGCGTCTACGAAGGTCGCTGGCTCGATACCAAATTCAAGAAGGACGACACCGATCCCGAAAAACGTGCCGAGCGGCTGTGGAGCAAAGCCGCCGCCGAATCGATCGTCGCGGCGTGCCGCACTAAACAGGGCAATGTCACGGAAGAATCGAAGCCGACCACGTCCATGGCTCCCGGCCTGTTCGACCTGACCAGCTTGCAGCGCGAAGCCAATGCGCGCTTCGGCTTCTCGGCCAAGAACACGCTCGGCCTGGCACAGGCGCTCTACGAAAAGCACAAGGTGCTGACTTATCCGCGGACCGATTCGCGGCATCTGCCGGAAGACTACATCAGCACCGTCAAGGAAACGCTGGAGACAATTTCCGAAAACAATAACTACTACCAGTTTGCCGCGCAGATCCTCAACGGCAACTGGGTCAAGCCGAACAAGCGCATCTTCGATAACACCAAGATCAGCGATCACTTCGCGATCATTCCGACCACGCAGGCACCGAAAAACCTGTCCGAGCCAGAGCAAAAGCTCTATGACCTCGTCACGCGCCGTTTCCTCGCGATCTTTTTCCCGGCCGCCGAATTCCAGGTGACAACACGCTTTACCGAAGTCTCCGGCCATCAGTTCAAGACCGAAGGCAAGGTCATGGTCAACCCGGGCTGGCTGGCCGTCTACGGCAAGGATGTGGTTGATCCGAAAGCCGCCGACGGCGATGGCACGCTGGTCGCCGTGGCCAAGGGCGAGAAAGTCCAGACCGATACGATCACCGCCAACGGGCTCGTCACCAAGCCGCCAGCGCGCTACACCGAAGCCACGCTGTTGTCGGCGATGGAAGGTGCCGGCAAGCTGATCGACGATGAAGAATTGCGTGATGCGATGGCGGGCAAAGGACTCGGCACACCAGCCACCCGTGCGGCGACGATTGAAGGCTTGATCAACGAACGCTATCTGTTGCGCGAAGGCCGGGAAATGATCCCGACGGCCAAGGCATTCCAGTTGATGACGCTGTTGCGCGGCCTTGGTGTCAACGAACTGACCGCACCGGAATTGACTGGCGAATGGGAATACAAGCTGTCGCAAATGGAGCGCGGCAAGATCAGCCGCGAGGAGTTCATGCGCGAGATCGCGCAAATGACCCAGATCATCGTCAAGCGTGCCAAGGAATATGACAACGTCACTATCCCCGGCGATTACACGATACTGAAAACGCCGTGTCCGAATTGCGGCAGCGTGGTCAAGGAAAACTACCGGCGCTTTGCCTGCACAAAGTGCGAATTCTCGATGAGCAAGACGCCGGGTAGCCGGCAGTTCGAGATTCCCGAAGTCGAGGAATTGCTGACCAACCGCACCATCGGCCCTCTGCAGGGATTCCGCTCCAAGATGGGCCGGCCCTTCGCCGCCATCCTGAAAATTTCACGCGACGAAGAGATCAAGAACTGCAAGCTCGAATTTGATTTCGGCCAGAACGACGAAGAAGGTGAAAACGGCGAGGGTGTCGATTTCACCGGCCAGACCGCGCTCGGGCCTTGCCCGAAATGCGCCAATGGCGTGTTTGAACTGGGCCTGGCCTATGTCTGCGAAAAGAGCGTGGCCAAACCGAAGGAATGCGATTTCCGCAGTGGTCGCATCATCTTGCAGCAAGAAATCCTGCCGGAGCAGATGGTCAAGTTGCTCAACGAAGGCAAGACCGACCTGTTGCCGGGCTTTGTGTCGCAACGCACGCGTCGCCCATTCAAGGCATTCCTGGCCAAGGGCAAGGATGGCAAAGTCAGCTTTGAATTTGAAGAACGCAAAGCCAAGGCACCAGCCAAGGGCAAGGCCGCTGCGGTCGAAGACGAGGAAGGCGCTGCGGCAGAGAGCACCAAAGTCGTGAAGCTGGCGGCGAAGCCGGTGGCTAAAAAAGCGGCACCGAAAAAGGCAGCCGTCAAAAAACCTGCCTTACGCAAGCCGGCGGTAAAAAAGGCCAGCGCTTAATCGCAGTGGGATTGTGGAAGATCAGGAGAGCGCGCTTGTTTTTCGGTGCCCTCCTGTTGCCATGTTATCGTTTCGTGACGCACCCTTCCTGAAAGAAGAACGATGACTGAAATCACCCAAAGCTCACCTGAAAAAGACGATTGCAACTTCGCGATGCTGGCTCACCTGCTAGGGATTTTTACTGGCTTCATCGGTGCGCTAATTATCTGGCTACTCAAGAAAGACAGTTCGGCCTACATTGCGCAAGAGTCGGCCGAAGCGCTCAACTTCCAGCTCACCGTGATGATCGGATACGTGATCTGCGGAGTACTGACGCTGGTACTGGTCGGGTTGCTGGCATTTCCATTGCTCTACGTCGTCAACATCGTGTTCTGCATCCTCGGTGCGATTGCGGCATCCAAGGGATCCGGCTATCGGTATCCGTTTGTGTTGAGGCTAATCAAATAACGAAAAGGCGGTGCAATGCCCTGCGGTTATTGCACCCTACGATTTGCCTGACGCCGATTAGTTGAAGTTGCCCCAATGCGTACCAGATCGAAGTCAAAATCCAAAATAATTCGTAGGGTGCAATAACCGAAGGGCATTGCACCAAATGCCCTGCTAGCGCTTGTCAATCCCACTCTGCCTGGCCCGCCACCGGCGCTTCAACCAAGCCGGCAACTTCTCCAGATCATCGATATAGGTAAACACCGCCGGCACCACCAGCAGGCTGAGCAAGGTCGAGGTAATCAGTCCACCGATGACGGCAATGGCCATCGGTGAACGGAAGCTCGGATCGGCACCCCAGCCCAGCGCCAGCGGCATCATGCCGGCACCCATCGCAATCGTCGTCATGATGATGGGGCGACTGCGTTTGTGGCAGGCATCGACCAGCGCATCGAATCGATCCATGCCCGCCTGGCGTGCGAGGATGGCGTAATCGACCAGCAGGATTGAATTTTTCGTGACGATTCCCATCAACATGATCAGACCGATCATCGACGGCATCGACAGGGCGCGACCGGTGATCAGCAGTGCCACAAACGCGCCGCCGATCGACAGTGGCAGCGCTGCCAGAATCGTGACCGGTTGCATGAAATCCTTGAACAGCAACACCAGCACGCCATAAATGCACAGTACGCCAATGGCCATTGCCAGGCCAAAGCTGGCGAACAGCGCCTTCATTTCCTGTGCATCGCCGAGTTCGGCGATCGTCACCGAAGGCGGCAAGTTACGCAGCGAAGGCAAGGCCCGCGCTTCCTTGTTGACATCGCCTAGCGTGCGACTGCCGAGTTCGATATTGAGGGTGACGTTGCGGTTGCGGTTGAGACGGTCGATCTGCGCCGGACCGCTTTCCATGGTGATGCTGGCGACCGTGCCGAGCATGACCGGACCGTTCTTGCCGGGCACGGTCAGGCGGGCGATCGCGCTGAGGTCGGCGCGCACGGCATCGGGCAGCTTGACCCGGATCGGCACCTGGCGTTCTGGCAGATTGAGCTTGGTCAGGTTGGTGTCGTAGTCGCCGGCAGTTGCCACGCGCACCGTTTCACCGATGCTGGCGGCGGTCACGCCGAGGTCAGCGGCGCGGGCAACATCAGGCCGCACGATGATTTCCGGCCGCACCAGCGACGCGCTCGAATTGACGTTGCCGATCCCTTGCAGCGTGCGCAGTTCGCGGATGACTTTCTGGGCTGATTCCGTCAGCGCGACCGGATTTTCGCTCTGCAAAACCAGTTGCATCTTGACGCCGCTGTCCGGTGGGCCAACCGTGAAGCGTGCACCCGGGATAACGGCGATGCGCTTGCGCAAGGCCCCTTCGAGCTCGGCCATGCTTTCCTGGCGGTCTGTGCGATGTACGGTAGTCAGTGTCAGTACGGCCCGGCGTGCTTCGGCCGATGCACCCGGCGCAAAGGCGTCGCCGCTGGAGCCGCCGCCGACCGAACTGAAGACCCCTGTGATGCCTTTGACTTGCATTGCCAGCAAGCGGGCGCGCTCGGCGACGAGGGCGGTTTCCTGCAAGGTGCTACCGGGAGCGAGCTCGATATTGATCTGGGTCTGGCCCCGGTCGGCCGCAGGAACGAAACCCGTCGGCAACAACGGCACCAGCGCAATCGACGCGATGAAAAAAATCCCGGCACCGATGCCGGTCAGGATGCGATGCCGCAGGCACCACTTCATCATGGTCAGGTAACGGCGCATCACCCAGCCATCTTTTTGCTCTGTCTCGCTGGTGGGCTTCAGAATGTACGCCGCCATCATCGGCGTGAGCAGGCGCGCGACCATCAGTGAAGCGATGATCGCCAGCACCGCGGTCCAGCCAAACTGCTTGAAAAACAGGCCGGGGATGCCTGCCATGAAAGCCGTCGGCAGGAACACCGCCACCAGGGCGAAGGTGGTGGCAATGACGGCCATGCCGATTTCGTCGGCGGCTTCGAGTGCGGCCTGCATCGGCGTTTTGCCCATGCGCAGATGGCGTGAGATGTTTTCGATTTCGACGATGGCATCATCGACCAGCACGCCCACCACCAGCGCCAGTGCCAGCAAAGTCACGGTATTGAGCGTGTAGCCAAAATACTTCAGGCCGATGAAGGTCGGGATCACCGATAACGGCAACGCCGCTGCCGCCACCAGCGTGGCGCGCCAGTCGCGCAAAAACCACCACACCACAAGTACGGCCAGCAAGGCACCTTCGTAAAGCAGCTCCATCGAGCCATCGAAATTTTCCTGGACCGGGCGCGCGTTGTTGATCACCTGTTTGAGCAGGATGGTCGGATGGCGTCCTTGCAGTTCGGCGACGGCAGTACGCGCGTCGCGCGCAATGTCGAGTTCGCTGGCACCCTTGGTGCGGAAAATTTCAAAGCCGACCACGCGCTGACCATCTTGCGTCGCCAGCGAACGCGGCTCGGCCACGGTATCGGTGACCCGTGCTACCTCGTCGAGCCGGATATGCCTGCCGTCGGCCAGCGGAATATCGAGCTGCGCCAGTTCTGCGGCACTTTGTACGGTCGCGATGGTCCGCACGGATTGCTCGGCACCGCTGACATCACCGCGTCCTCCCGGTGCTTCCTGCTGCACCAGCCGCAAGCGCCGCGAGACTTCCAGCGCAGTCACTTTGAGTGCCGCCATGCGGCCCGCGTCGAGTTCGATCTGGATTTCGCGATTGACGCCACCGACGCGTTTGACGGCACCGACGCCGCGGATGCTGAGCAAGCGTTTCGAGACGGTATTGTCGACAAACCAGCTTAGTTCCTGCTGGTCCAGCGACGAACCGGGCGCAGCGGAGGCGGTGAAGGTCAGGACCACCCGTCCGGCTGTCGAGGTCTTGGTTACCGACGGATCGCGCAGTTCGCTGGGCAAGTCGGCACGCACGCGTGCAACCGCATCACGGACATCATTGACAGCTTCGGCGAGCGGTTTTTCGAGGATGAATTCCACCGTCACCGTGACCGCACCATCGAGTACCTTGGTGTAAATATTCTTGATGCCTTGCAGCGTCGCGACCGAATCCTCGATCTTGCGGGCGACTTCGGTTTCGAGCTGGGCCGGTGCAGCACCCGGGAGCAGCGCACTGACTGTCACGATGGGCAGTTCGATATCAGGGAAATCCTGTACCGCGCTGTCGCGGAACGACAGCACGCCGGCCAGCGTCAGCAACACGAACAGCATGATGGCGGGGATCGGACTTTTGATCGAGAAAGCGGAAAAATTCACGCGGTATCCTTGGTGACTGGCGGGTAACTAGTGTGTAACTAGCGGGTGGCTGGAGCGGCGGCGCTGACCTGGCTGACCAGGTCGCCGTCATTGAGGAAGCCGGCACCGGTAACCACCAGCGCCATGTCGGGCGTGACGCCATCGAGCAATTCGATCCGCTCGGCCAGTCGCCGGCCGGGCGTCACCTTGAGCTGGCTGACATGCTGGTCGGCATTGAGCCGGAACACATAGCTGAAGCCGTCGCGCACCACCACTGCCTGTTGCGGCACGGTCAGTGCGTTCGAGTTGCCGAGCGCAAAGTCACCGCGGCCAAACATGCCGGCACGCGCCGGCGCAGCCTGGCCGCTGGCTGGTTGCAGATCGACATACACCAGCGCGGTGCGGGTTTGCAGGTCGACGGTGGGTGCGATCATCCGCACCTTGCCGGCCAGCGTGCTGCCATTGGCCGCGACCACGCTGACCGCCATGCCGGGATGGACGCGGCCAAGTTCGGTCGAGATTACTTCGGCGCGCCATTCAAGCCGGCCCTGACGGATCATGCGGAACAATTCGGACCCGGCCGGCACCACCGCGCCGACCGTGGCGGCACGGGCTGAAATGATCCCGCTATCCGGTGCAACCAGACGGGTATGGCGCAGCCGCACTTGCTGGACATCGAGCGTGGCGCGGGCCGCTGCCACGCGCGCCTTGGCGGTCTGCTCGGTGGTCAGGTACTGGTTGATCTGTTGCGCACTGAGCGCACCGGTATCTTGCAGCGTACGGGCGCGGGCGGCATTACCGCTGGCATCGGCCGCACTGGCTTCGGCCTCCATCAGATTGGCGCGTGCCTGCGCTACATCGGCTTGGGTTGATTCATCGGAAAAGCGTGCCAGTAGCTGGCCGGCCTTGACGGTATCGCCAATGTTGACCTTCACCTCGGTCAGGCGCAGGCCGTTCGATTCACTGCCGATAATGGCTTCCTGCCAGGCCGCGATATTACCGTTTGCCGACAGGCGCACCGGCAGGCTGACGCGTGTCGCCTGGGCGGTGGTCACGCTCAGGGCCGGGCTCGGTGGCGTGATTTTCTTGTCGGCGGCGTGGGCACCGCTGGCGCACAACAGCGCCATCAAAAACAGGGGCAGGCGGATCGTCATGTCGGGTCTTTCGATGTGTCTGTTGAGTCTGGGGTCAAGGTTGCCGGATCGGATGCGTGCCAGCCGCCACCTGCGGCACGGTACAACGCGATCCACGCGCTATTGCGTTGTTGCTGCAGCGTCACCTGGTTCAGTTCGGCCGCCAGCCGCAGACGGCGGGCGTCTTCGAGTTCGACCAGGCTGGCCAGGCCGCTGCGGTAGCGGCTTTCGGTGCCATCGAAAGACAGCCGGTAACCGGCGACGGCGCGTTCGGCATCGTCATTGCGACGGGCTGTGCTGTCGAGAATGACTAGCGCTTCCTCGACTTCGCGCACGGCTTGGCGCACGCGGGCCCGGTACAGCGCGACGGCTTCATCGTAGCTGGCGCGGGCGGCATCGATATTGGCCACCCGCGTGCCGGCATCGAACACCGGGAGCGACAGCGCCAGCGGACCGATGGCCCAGGTCGGTGCGTCGGTGGTCACGCCCATGGCACGAAACGCTCCCGCACCGATCGAACCGCCCAGTGTCAGACGCGGAAAGCGCTGTGCCTGTGCGGTACCGACGGCGGCGCTGGCAGCAGCGACTTCGCGTTCGGCATTGAAGACATCAGGCCGCTGGTTCAGCGTCGCGGCCGGCAAGCGGGTGATGGCAATCGGCGTGAACAGCGTAACCGGCGAGACGTTCTTCAATTGCTCACGCAGGTCAGTCTCGGCTATTGCCGTCAGTGCCACCAGCGTTTTGATGCCGATGTCGCATTGTGCTTGCTGTTGCGTGACGCGGCCACTGGCTTCGGCGGCACTTGCGCGGGCCAGTGCTGCCGTAGCCGGCGCCGTGAAACCGGCGCCGGCACTGAGCTGCGACAGTCGTGCGGTTTCAGCGCGCGAGCTTGCATCGGCGCGGGTAATGTCCAGTAACTGCTGACAAGCGCGCAGTCCGACGTACTGATTGGCGATGTCGGCCGCGACCGATACCCGCGCATCATGCCAGCCGGCTTGCGCACCGGCCAGCCGCGCGCGCGCACTGTCTTGCGCAAAACGACGCGCACCGAAGACATCCATTTCCCATGAAGCCTGCAACGCGCCTTGTACCGTTGTGCTCAGCGGGATGCCGGGTTGCGCGCTATTGCGACTGCCGCTGGCGGTGGCGTTGAGCGCCGGCAATAAGGCCGCCGAAGCAGTGACCTGGACGGCACGCGCCTGGCCGATGCGTGCGGCAGCGGAAGCCACGCTCGGGCTGACTGCCTGGCCGGCATCGATCAGTCGCACCAGCAGCGGATCGCCTTGTTGTTGCCACCAGCGTGTCAGGTCGGTGAGACTGCCCTGATGCGGCAGCGGTGCCATCCAGCCAGGAGCAACGCGGGCATCAACACTTGCTGGTGGTGGCGCGCTCGCGCAACCGCCGAGCCAGAGCAATGCGCACAGTTTTATGGAATTCATCAGGTCTTTATCGAAGGGTCTGCAGGTCGGAAAAATGTTCCGAGGCGAATTACACCACAGAATTCCAACCCAAGATTGGTCGTCAGATGGCCGTGTGCAACGGGCTTCGCCTACACTGCACTCCTTTCATTTTTTCTACCCGAAGGAGGCCAGCGTGGCCGCAACCAGTCTGTTTGTCCTGATCGACGATATCGCTTCCATCCTCGACGATGTTGCACTGATGACCAAGGTCGCCGCCAAGAAAACCGCCGGTGTACTCGGTGACGACCTGGCTCTCAACGCCCAGCAGGTCTCCGGGGTCCGGGCGGAACGCGAACTGCCGGTAGTCTGGGCGGTCGCCAAGGGATCCTTGCGCAACAAGCTGATCCTGGTGCCGACCGCGCTGGCTGTCAGTGCACTGGCACCTTGGGCGATCACGCCGCTGCTGATGCTGGGTGGCGCTTACCTGTGCTTCGAGGGCGTCGAAAAGCTGGCCCACAAATGGCTGCATGACGATGCTGACGAGGCCGCCGAACACGCGCGCGTGATTGCCGCACTGGCGACGCCCGACAGCGATCTGGTCGCGCTGGAAAAAAGCAAGATCCAGGGCGCGATCCGTACCGACTTCATCCTGTCGGCCGAAATCATCGTCATCACGCTGGGCACCGTGGCCGGCGCGCCGTTCCTGTCGCAGCTGACCGTACTGGCTGGCATTGCCGTCATCATGACGATCGGTGTCTATGGCCTCGTCGCCGGCATCGTCAAGCTCGATGATGGCGGTCTGCTGCTCACCCGCAAGAGCGGTTCCGGACTGCTGGTGCGCGCCCAGCGCCATGCCGGTCGCATGATCTTGCTGGCTGCGCCGGTGATGATGAAAGCGCTGTCGGTGATCGGCACCATCGCGATGTTTCTGGTCGGCGGCGGCATTCTGACGCACGGCATGCCGGGCGCGCACCACGTCATCGAACAACTGCTGGCGGCGGTGGCCAGCGTGCCGCTGCTTGGACCGGTGTCGTCGTTGATTGGTGCGACGTTACTCGATGGAGTGGCCGGTATTCTCGCCGGTGTCGTGGTTCTGGCGTTGGTGACGCTGGGCAAGCGCGTCGTTGGCAAGCATTCCAGTCATTAAAAAATACAACCAACAATAGCCCTGGACTGATGCTCTCAATCAACGATAATCTCCCTCGCAGCGTGCTGGGTATTGAGCACAGCAACTGCAAGGCAGGATTTCGGGAGAGTGCACATGTTTAAAAACCTTAGCATCAAGTCGCGACTGATCTTCGTCATCGCCTTTCTGTGCGTGCAGCTGGTCGTTGGCGCGCTGATCGGCATCATCAGCCTCGGGTATTCGAACGAAGTCGCCCGCACCATTTATGAGGACAGGATCGTGGCGATGGGGCAGCTCGACCAGATAGCGCGGTTGCAGTTAGAGAACCAGTTGCTGCTGACTCGAGCCGTTGCCAGTGAGGCGGTGGCGGCCATCAAACTCGTTGATGCAGTCGAGGGGAACATTCAGGCCATCACCCGCCAGTGGGCTGCTTACATGGCCACTTACTCGACGCCGCATGAAAAAGAACTGGCCGCCGAGTTCGCCAGCCACCGCAAGCAGTTTGTCGAGGAAGGATTACGGCCGGCGATCGCCGCCTTGCGTTCGCAGAATCTCGAGCAGGCCCGCACTGTTGTGGGTGGCGTGATGCTCAATCTGTCGCCGCCGGTCCAGACAAGCCTTGATCTGCTGCTCCAGTTGCAGCTTGATGTCGCCAAGAGCGAATACGAGCAGTCGATGGAGACTTACCATCTGGTACGCAGCAGCTGCATCGCCGGCGTGCTGTTCGGCCTGCTGCTGGCGCTGCTGATCGGACTGTGGCTCATACGCGCGATTACGCGGCCATTGAACGCGGCAGTACAGATTGCCGATGGCATCGCTTCCGGCAACCTGATGCAACGCATCGACGTGCAATCGGGCGATGAAACCGGCCGTCTGACGCAAGCGCTGAAGAGCATGAACGAGAGTCTGGTCGGGATTGTCGGTCAGGTTCGTAAGGGCACCGACACGATCGCGTCGGCATCAAGTCAGATCGCCAGCGGCAACATGGACCTGTCGTCGCGTACCGAAGAGCAAGCCAGCTCGCTCGAACAGACTGCCGCGTCGATGGAACAACTGACCGCTACCGTCAAGCAGAATGCCGACCATGCGCGTCAGGCCAACGATCTGGCGCAATCGGCGGCCGATGTCGCCGGCAAGGGCGGTTCCGTCGTGGCGCAAGTGGTCGATACGATGGGGTCGATCAATGCGTCGTCGCAAAAGATTTCCGACATCATCGGCGTCATTGATGGCATCGCTTTCCAGACCAATATTCTGGCGCTCAATGCCGCTGTCGAAGCGGCCCGTGCGGGTGAACAGGGACGGGGTTTTGCGGTGGTCGCTTCGGAAGTGCGCAGCCTGGCGCAGCGCAGCGCGGCTGCCGCTCGCGAAATCAAGGTATTGATCGGCAATTCGGTCGAGCAAGTTGAAGTCGGTGCACGTCTGGTCGACCAGGCCGGGGCCACGATGGGCGAGATTGTCGACAGCGTGCAGCGCGTGACCACGATCATGCGTGAGATCACGCTGGCCAGCAACGAACAGACCACCGGCATTGAACAGATCAACCAGGCCATCACGCAGATGGACGAAGTCACGCAGCAAAATGCGGCGCTGGTCGAGCAGGCTGCAGCGGCGGCAGAAGCATTGCAGGACCAGGCGGCGCATCTGGCGCAAGTGGTCAGCGTCTTCAAGCTCGATGGTGCGGTAGCGATGCCAGCGGCCTCACCGATTCGACCGGCACTGGCGGTCAAGCCTCGCCCAGTCAAGCGGGTCGCCTTGCCGAAGCCGTTACGCGCAACGCCCGCAGCCAGTCGGCCGGCGGCACACGATGAGTGGGAGGAGTTTTAAGCGTTGGTAACAGACGGGCTGCGGGAGGGTATCGTCCCCCCAAGCCCAAGCGGTGTCGCTGCCTGATCTGCTAACGTCGCACATGGTCAAGCCGATGCGCCGCGCTTTCACGGCTTCGCCCTATCCGCCAGCACTATCTCCATCAAGTCTGATCTGCGTCATGGCAGTCGTCATAGTGCTCGCCGCTCCGGAACTTCATTTCTGCACTTCCCTCTATTCTGCGCGCAGTCGTGCGCGCGCGTTCCCGCTGCTCATTCGTGCGCAGTGGTGAATGGCAACTCAATCCGGGGTCCCACTTTCTTGATCAGGAGTCTTCATGACCAAATATCTTTTTTCACTTGCTTGTTTGCTGGCACTCACCGCCTGCGAGTCGATGTCACCACCCACTGGCGAGCCCATGCCACCCTCGGCGGGAACGGCTCCGGCAGCGATGGATAACCAGGTCTCCACGCCACCGATACCAACGGAATCCATTGCGCCTGCTGGCGCGATGATGCCACCCGATGCGGGCGCGGCCGGGCAGGTGATCGCGCCGAAATAATCAGCGCAGGGAGCCGCCACGGCGGCTTTCCAGATCCAGCAGGAACTGCTTGCGTTCCAGTCCGCCGGCATAGCCCGATAGGGCACCATCCTGTCCGAGTACGCGGTGACATGGCACCACGATGGATACCGGATTGCGCCCGATCGCCGTGGCCGTTGCACGGACTGCCGCTGGCCGACCGACTCGTCTGGCCTGCAAGCCATAGCTTGACGTAGTGCCGTAACCAATCTGTGCCAGCGTTCGCCAAACGTCGAGCTGGAAGACGGTACCGGTCAGGTCCAGCGGCACATCAAAGACAGCGCGCGATCCGGCAAAATACTCATCAAGTTGGCGTGCGGCCATGCGCAAGTGGAGATGGTCAGGATCATGCTGCCAGCCGTCGGTACCGCCGAAATACCGGTGCTGCGCGAAATACAGACCGCACAACCCGCGCTCGGTGGCGGCCAGCGTCAGCTCGCCGAGGGGACTCGGATGGCGCAGATACGAGGTGTCGGGCAGGGACATCAATTTCTCCTCTCAGGGATCAGTGAGTCAATCATCGACACGCACGCTTTGGTACCGCCGCAGCGGCCATCGCGTACGATCAATGCGCAATAGTAATGATCATGGAGCAGCGCCGTGGTGTCGTTGAAGTCGGGTGTCATGAGACCGTTATACGCGTAGCCGACGTGCCCTGTCTGGCCGTTTTCGGTCATGGCAGCAGCGCGGACAGACAGCGGGCAGATGTTACGATGCGTTCATGAAAATTTTCTTCCTATTTGGCGTAGCGATGGGGCTCGCCAGCACCGTGGTTCACGCGCAATCGGCTTTGCCCGAGGCCCTGACCGGGGACGTCGGCGCGGCCGTGTATGCAACCGCTGCCACCGTCCGCGGTGCCAGCCACCGTTTGTCATTCCTGCCCTACGTCTATGCCGATTACCAGCGCGTCTTTGCCCGTACCGATACCTTCGGCGTCAAAACCGTCGCGCTGGGCAGCGGCTATCTGGAACTGGTCGGCCGCGTCAGTCAGGAGGGCTACAAGGCGGACAGTCCGGCTTTGCGCGGGTTGCATGACCGCAGCACGCCGGTGCCGTTGGGCATCGGCACTTATCAGGAAACCCCGTACGGCGCTTTCTTCGTCTATGCCATGCATGATGTGACGTCGGGCGGTTCGCTGCTTGAGGCAACCTATGCGGCGGAACTGGCGTTCTCCGGCTGGAAAATCTATCCGCAGATCGGCATCGAGCGGCGCAGTGCGGCCTACGTGCAGCATTTGTATGGGGTGGATGCGGATGAGTCGGCGCGCAGCGGCGTGGCACGCTACCGTGCTACCGCCTCGACGGTGCCGGTGGCCGGACTGGCGGCGGAATTGGCGCTCGGTGGCCCGTGGCACTTGCTGGTGCAGGCCCGCCGATCGTGGCTCGATGCGGCGATCCGCGACAGTCCGCTGGTGGCATCACGCACGCAGAACAGCGGCTTTGTCGCGGTGACTTACGCGTTCAAATAAACGGGATCGCGATCAGCGCGGCATTGCTGCCGCCAAACGCAAACGAATTCGACATAACAGCACGTAGCGACTGCTGCGTGCGCCCTTGCAGGGCGACATAATCGAGATCACAGGCCGGGTCCGGCAGCGCCAGGAATGCCGTCGGTGGTACCGCCTGCTGACGCAGCGCCTGCACGGTCAATACGAATTCGAGCGCGCCGGCCGCACCGAGCGTATGTCCGTGTACGGCCTTGGTCGAACTCACCATCAGCGCCGACGCATGGTCACCGAACACCTCGCGGATCGAGTGGGTTTCGGCCAGATCACCGGCCAGCGTACCGGCACCGTGGGCATTGATGTAGTCGATCTGCCCGGGTGCCAGTCCGGCTTCGCGCAAGGCCATGCGCATCGCACGTGCCTGCCCGGCCGGGTCCGGCTTGGTCATGTGGGTGGCATCGTTGCTGGCACCGTATCCGGTCAGTTCGGCCAGAATAGTGGCACCGCGCCGTTGCGCCGAATCGAGCGATTCCAGCATTACCGCCGCGCCTGCCTCACCAAGCACCAGGCCGCTACGGTCCAGCGAAAAAGGTTTGCAAGTGCGTTCCGGATGCGTCGCATCGGTGACGCCGAGCACGCGCAAGCCTTCCCAGGCACGCCATACGCCGACCGTCAGCAACGCTTCCGAGCCGCCCGCCAGTACCCGCTCGGCATAGCCGTGTCGAATATGGCGGAAGGCCTCGCCGATCGCTTGTGCAGAGGACACGCAGGCGCTGCTGTAGGTATTGACGGTGCCGCCAAAACCGGCACGCAAGGCGATGTGCGCGGCGGAGGCACTGTTCATGCTGGCCACGATCGACATGGGCCGCACCCGAGTCTTGTGGTCGATGAAGAGGTCGATGTAGGCGTTGTCGATGGTTTGCGCACCACCCATGCCGGTGCCCCAGAATACGCCGCTGGCTTGCTGCGCGGCCGCATCGTGGTCCAGTCCGGCCTGCTGCAGCGCTTCGCTGGCAGCACACCACGCCAGGACGGCAACCCGATCAAACAAGGGCATGTCCGCCTTACGGATCAGGTCCGGCAAGGCAAAACCAATTTGCGCCGCGCACCCCTCGATACGATGCGATCCTGCATGGAGCGTGACCGGTCCTACTGCGGAACGTGCTGCGAAGGCTGCGCTGAAGTTTGCGTCGGCACCTGTACCTAGTGCCGAAATAGCGCCGATGCCGGTGATGACGACGCGTTGCATCACCGGTTCAGGAAGTGGATTTCAGGTGGATGTAGCGGTCGATGTTATCGACGATATCCTGGACAACGACCAGACTCGGCCGTTCGTCGCCCAGCGTGATGTCGAACTTGTCTTCAAGATCGAAGATCAGTTCAGCTACTGTCAGGGAATCGACACCCAGCGTGGCCAGTTCGGTTTCGGGCAAGATGGTGGCGGCGTCGACTTCGAGTTGCGCTGCCAGCATGGCGACCACGGTGGAAAAGGATGAAGCTGGATGGGAACTGTCAGGCGTACTCATGATGATCTCTAAGCAGGGTCGGAATGGCCGCAGGGACAAGACGGACTGATTGGTCGAAGAAGGCGACCGTCTCAGCCGCCACGCGCTCTTTTTCATTGTCCAGCGTAATGATGTGATAGCTGTCGTGCAGGATGATTTTTTTGATGACGGTGGAGGCGATGCTGCGTTCGACCAGGTCAGCACTTTTCGGCGTGGCCACGTCGTCTTCTGCGGCGTGGATGATCAGCGTTGGGCAGCGCACTTTATCGAGAGATTTCCTGACTTGTCCAATGAGCCGGTCGGCCTGAAAAATTCCCTCGGCCGACAGGCGTGATGCACCTGCCGCCGACGAGGTCTTGACCGCCATTTCACGTGCAATCCATTTTTGCAGCTTCGGATTTTTGATGCCGAACGGGAAGCGCTCCTTGTACGAATACAAATACCGGACCGGCGTGTAGTACGCCAGTGGCAACAGGAAACGGTAAAACGGAATGCTCCAGCCGTCATAGGCCAGTGTCGTGGCCAGTACCGACAGCGCGGCGACTTCGTCCGGACGTTCGCTGGCCAGGCGCAACGCCAGCACCGCACCGATGCACAGACCAACTACCGAGACGGATGCATGATTGCGTTTGAGCAGGTCAAAACGGTGCTGCACTTCATCGAACCAGTGTTCGCAGCGGGTGGTGCGATACGACGTATCCTGGCCACTGGCATAGCCGTAACCGGGAATCAGCGGGATATGGACTGTGTAGCCAGCGCGTTGCAGACGCTTGCCGACAGGCAGCATTTCCAGTGGATTGCCCAGTAAACCGTGCAGGGCCAGCACGGCGTGGTCGCCGCCTGGTAACTCGATGGTGCGCATTTGGATGATTGTGATTTTCGGATAAGCCGATATACGGAATCGCATATTCTGGTCGGGGGAGTATAGCTCGTTTTGTCAATCAGGTTTTTGCACTTTTTGATATAGCGGCTGGACAAGCATAATCTCGTCATCAACGCTGACGCTGAAGTCACACCACACCACACCACACCACAGCGCTCGAGCCGGGTACCGCATGTGTACCCGGTCAGACGCGGCGACTGACGATATCATGGCCTGAGCGCGTCTCTCAACGACATCAGGCCATGCCGGACGGTTACTGGATCCAGAGTCGGATCGAATCCCACGCGCGGCCGAAGATGCCCGCTTCGGTGACGCTTTCCAGCGCCACGATAGGGAATTCGGCGATCGACTTGCCATCGACCATCATCTTCATCATGCCGACCTTGCCATGCAGCGCAATCGGCGCGACCAGTGGGTCCATGCGTTCGAGTACGGGTTTCATTTTTGCTGCAACACCTCTTGGGACCGTCACATAGATATCGCGCGTGAAGCCAATCTTGATCGTCTTGCCGGAACCCTTCCAGATTTGCGGAGTTTCGACCGGCTGGTCCTTGCCATACAGCTTGACCGTATCGAAGTTCTGGAAGCCCCAGTTGAGCAGCTTCTGGCTTTCCTGCGTGCGCGACTGATCCGACGTGGTTCCCAGCACAACCGAGATCAGGCGCCGCTCGCTACCGCCATTGGGCCGTTTGGCCGAGGCGATCATGCAATAGCCGGCTGCTTCGGTGTGACCGGTTTTCATGCCATCGACGGTGGGGTCCAGCCACAGCAAACGGTTGCGGTTGGGTTGCGTGATCTTGTTGTAAGTGAAGCTTTTGACGGAGTCGATTTTGTAGAACTCGGGAAAGTCGGTGATCACGAACGCAGCCAGGCGTGCCAGGTCTTGCGCCGTCGAATAATTACTCTGACTCGGCAAGCCGTGTGGATTACCGAACTGGGTATCGGTCAGGCCCATGCGTTTGGCTTCGCGATTCATCAGCACCACGAAGGCTTCTTCGGAGCCGGCGACGGCTTCGGCCAGCGCGACGGCAGCGTCATTGCCGGACTGGACCATCAGGCCATGCAGCAAGTCATCAATCGAGACCGGTGTGGCCGGATCAATGAACATCTTCGAGCTGCTCGGATCGACTTTCCAGGCGCGTACCGAAACATTGACCATCTGATCGAGCGCCAGACGTTTTTCTGTGATCGCCTTGAACGAGACATAGGCCGTCATGATTTTGGTCAGCGACGCGGGTTCGATGCGCATGGCCGGATCTTGCGAGGCCAGCACCTGGCCACTGGTGGTATCGAGCAATATCCAGGATTTGGCCGCCACGACGGGGGCCGGCATCGTTTGTGCGGAAGCCGGTTGCAGGAAGGCGGAAGACAAGGTGATGACGGTGGCGGCAACGGCCGCGATAAAGGTTTTCATGAAGGTCAATGTAAAGCGCCGGGCCGGCTAGGCCGCAGCGTGGTGGAGTAAAAGGCGAGAAGCCGGACAAGAATCGATCAGGAATTATAACGTCCGGCTCAGGCGCGCCACGATTCGACCACGGCATTCTTGATATGTTGCAATTTGCGGTGAAAAAAATGATCGGCACCAGGAACCACCCGCACCACGATGTCTTGCGGGCGCAGCCAATCCATGACCGCCGTCAGCGCAATGGTGTCATCGAGTTCGCCGTGGATCAGAATGGTATTGGCCGGAACCGGTGGCATTGCCCATTTGCCCGCTGCCGCACCGACCAGAATCAAGCGCTCGGCCGGCACGCCTTGCGTGATGAGCCGCTGCTGCAATTGCGCCTGGACGAACGTGCCAAACGAAAATCCGGCCAGTGCCACCGGCAGGTCCGGCATTTGCTGGCGCATATGGGCCAGCAATACGGCCATGTCATCAGTCTCGCCACGGCCTTCGTCGTGATCGCCGGCTGAACCGCCGACTCCGCGAAAATTCATGCGAGCTGCGGCGTAACCGATGCTGACAAAGGCTCGCGCCAGCGTCTGCGCGACCTTGTTGTCCATCGTGCCGCCGTACAGCGGATGCGGATGGGCAACCAGTGCGATGCCGCGCGGTGCCGCATCGGCCGGGTCGGGCAGGTCAAGCGCACATTCCAGTGCGCCGGCCGCGCCGGTAATAAAAAATTCCTGGGTATGGGCATTCATGGCAGCGCTCCGGATCAGATTTTCAGGCGCTCGACGATTTGCCCGCCGATCAGGTGGGTATCGATGATGTCGTCGATGTCCTGGTTATCGACATAGGTGTACCACGTACCTTGCGGATAGATCACCAGCACCGGACCTTCTTCGCAGCGGTCCAGGCAACCGGCCTGGTTGATGCGGATCTTGCCCGCGCCATTCAGGTCGAGCGCTTTCAGGCGGCTTTTGGCATGTTTTTGTGCTGCCAGCGCACCGCTCGCGCCGCAACACGGCCGGCCATCCTCGCGCTGGTTCATGCAAATGAAAACGTGCTGCTCGAAGTAAGGTTTGGTGTCCATGAAAGCTCGCGGAAAAAAGAACGGTGATAAGGGTGGCTGCATCATACTTTAGCCTTGTTGCGATGCACCGGATGAAGCAGGAACCACAGCGCAAAGAACGGCCAGAGCAGCGACAAGAATTGCGCCGCGCCGTTAAAGCTGAGGAACTTGCCTTGCACCCAGCTTTGCAGCGTCACGACGAAATACGGATTGGGAGGGATCAAATTGACGGCCAGCAGGCTGATCAGCAGCATCAGCACTGCTGCTCGCCGTTGCGCCAGGCGCGACGAAAATTGCAGACTGCCCAGCATCAGCACGCTCAGCAGCAGTCCGCCACGCGCTCCTGGCGTGAGCCAGACAAACGCATTTTCCGGCCCGAACAGCAGGGCACTGGCCATGGACTTGGCGGCCAGTGCCAGCACGATGGTGAGCAGCATGAGCGTCCACAGCGGCGCTTGCTTGCGCAGCAGACACAGAAGCGTCAGCACCGCGCCGGTCATGCCGAAGGCGGTGATGATGGTTTCGCTGAGCCAGAATTCTTCGGCGCTGAGCCGCAAGCCGGGCCACAGCACACTAAACAGATCGATCGGCCGGCCAGCCAGGTCCGACAGCGCCTCCGACAACAGCGGTGTCAGCTGGCCCTGACCAAACAGATAGCCTTGCGGATAAATTTGCGCCAGCGGCCAGGCGCAGACGACCAGCAAACCGCGACTGGCTTCATGCGAAAACCAGCGCTGGCGCACCTGCAGCAAGCGGCTCTGCTGCAGAAAAAAGCTACTGGTGGCAAGTCCGATCACGCCACCGGCAACGGCACCGGCGACATTGGTCAGCAAGTCGAGGTTAGACGGCACGCGCGTTGGCAAAAAAGTCTGGACCGCCTCCATCGTGCCTGACCACAGCACGGCCGCCACCAGTACCAGCAGCAGCGCCAGCACACCGCGCAGCAGCGGATACAACGCAAACACCAGCAGCATGCCGAACGGTGCGTAGGCAATCACATTGGTGACGACGTCGAACACGGTCCAGTAATGCGGCAGCGGCGAAGTGAGAAAACCGAGTGGCGGCAAGCCAGTGCTTTGCCATCCGGTGAACGGATACCAGCTGGCGTAGATGATCAGTAGCGCATAGCCAAGCAAGGCCAGCCGTGCAAATGCCGAGCCGGTTTCAACAGGCGTGTCGGGAATCGCTGCCGTCATTCTTTTTTAAGTGGCAGCGTGGCCAGCCAGCCGAGTACATCGGTGATCAGTCCATCGCTGGCCGCAGCCAGCGCTTGTGCTCCGCCGGCAGCATCAGCGCTGGTGGCAGGACGCTGCTGCGTGAAGCTTTTTTGCGCCACCAGCAGGCGGCCACGGTACACCGCGACGCGTACCGTGACTTGCCCGGTGCTCTCGGTCGGTGTGGCGAATATCTGCGCAAAATCGTCGAGCTCAAGGCGCAGCAGCGGCACGTTGAGCGCGCCATCCGAGTCGGTCAGCACGGTACTGTCGGCTTGTCCGAGGCGCGCCTTGAGTCGCTGCTCGATCAATTGTGCCGGCGTCATGGTCCAGCGGCTGTTGGCAAATTGCTGTGGTTGCTGGCTGTTGGCATAGGCCAGCCGGTAGACCATGCGCGGGTTGTCGAGGAACGGCGACGACTTGGCGGTAGCAACGCTCAGCGCGGGCAGCGTACTGGCAACACGGCCGGCTGCCGGCAGCGGGCCAAGATCGAACAGCGTCTTTGGTGCCGAGGGGGTGGCGCATCCGGCGAGCAGCAGGCTCGCGACGAGTAACAGTCGTTTCATGGTGATCCCGTAAAAGTGAAAAACAGCCTCATCGGGCGGGTACGACAAAACCGGTCTCGCCCGGACCCGGCGCGTCCGGTGCCGCACCGAACAGGATACTTTGCGGGCGGCTGTTAAAGGTGTCCAGTGTGCGGTTGACGGCGCGCAGTGTCGAGCTGGCATCGCCACCAAGCGGCACGATTTCCCGCTCGATCCGGCTCGATGCCGAGCCAAGCTGGTCGGCTGCCAGCGTGAGCCGGTCGAGCGTGCCGTCCGGCGCTTGCAGGCTTGTCGACATGCCGGCGAGGTTGTTGGTCAGCTTGCCGGTATCGACGGCCAGGGTCTGAATCGACGCCAGTGTCTGGCTGGCCTGTGTGGTCAGCGCCGGCAGGCCTGACAAGGTGGGTGCGAGTTGGGCAGGAATCGATTCGATCGCGATCGCAGCCTTGCTGATATCGCTGAACGCACCCAGCATCACGGCCTGGTTGGCCGGCGTCAGCAGGGTATTGAGCCGTTGCGTCAGCTCTTCGGTCTGTTTGAGAATCACCATACCGCGCGACTGCAGATTGTCGAACAGGCTGGGGCGGATCTCGATGCGGGCCAGTTTTGCCTTCGAGCTGGTCAGCCTGGTTGGATCGCTGCCATCGTCATCAAGCTGCACGAACGCAATACCGGTGACGCCCTGGTAGCCCAGTACGCCGTAGGTCGAGCGCGTCATCGGCGTATCCGGTCGCACGCTGATATGGACCAGAATCTGGCCGGGCACGTTCGGGTCGAAGATGATTTCATCGACTTTGCCGACATCGAGTCCGCGATAGCGTACGTCGGCTTGCGAATTGAGGCCGGGGACCGACAGTTTGGTCGCCATTTCAAAGGGCACCCGCTCGACGCGGTCGCGGTTGAACCACATCGCCAGCAAGATACCGGCCACCAGCAGCACCAGCGTGAAGAGTCCGGCCATCAGGGCATGCGATTTATTTTCCATAGCGTTCTTTTATCCTTGCTTCTTGTCCAGCACCTGGAGTGCGCGACGTCCGCGCTCACCCAGGAAAAATTGTTCAATGAACGGATGCGGCAGCGCGATCACTTCCTGCGCCGACCCGTAAGCAATCAGATGCTTGTCGGCCAGCACCGCGATCCGCGTCGCCAGTGCCAGCAGCGTATCGAGGTCATGCGTGACCATCACCACGGTCAACTGCATGGCTTCGCGCAATGACGCAATCAGTGCCACAAAGCTGTCCGACAGGCTGGGGTCCAGCCCGGCCGTCGGCTCGTCGAGAAACAGCAACTCCGGCTCCAGCGCCAGCGCACGTGCCAGCGCGACCCGCTTGACCATGCCGCCCGAGAGGTCCGATGGCATCTTTAGTGCATCGGCCGGGGTCAGTCCGACCATGTGCAGTTTCAGCAGAACCGCATCGTGAATCAGGTCTTCCGGCAGCGTGCGCAATTCGCGCATCGGCTGCGCCACATTATCGAAGGTGCTCAGCGCAGAAAACAGCGCGCCGTGCTGGAACAGCATGCCCCAGCGATGACGCAACCGCTGCAATTGCGCGTTGTCGGCTTGTTGCAGATCGATGCCAAACACCTTCACTGTCCCGGCGCTCGGGGAGTCGAGTCCCAGCATTTGTCGCAGCAGCGTCGTTTTGCCGGAGCCGGAACCACCGACCAGCGCAATGAGCTCGCCCTGCTCGACTTGCAGGTTGAGCTGATCGTGCACCACCGTTTTGCCATAGGCGGTGCGCAGGTTGCTGATGTCGATAACCGGCGTGGCCATCAGAAACCGACCCGGCTAAAGACAATGGCAAACACCGCATCGGCCAGGATTACCACCGTGATTGCGGTCACCACCGAACTGGTGGTGCCGGCACCAAGGCTCTCGGTATTGGCCCTGATCCGGAAACCGAAGTGACAGGCTACCAGTGCGATCAGGCCACCGAACACGACGCCTTTGCCGATACCGATCCAGTAATTGGCCAGCGGTACCGCGTCCGGTAATTTGTGGATGAGATAGCGTGGCGACAAGCCCAATTCCAGATTGGCCGCCACCATACCACCCAGTAGCGCCATCGCATCGGTCCAGATCACCAGTAGCGGCATGGCGACAGCCAGCGCCAGCACCTTCGGCATGATCAGCCGGAAGCCATGCGGCAAGCCCATCACTTGCATCGCATCGAGTTCTTCATTGACCCGCATCACGCCCAGTTGTGCGGTGATCGACGAGCCGGAACGACCGGCCACCAGAATGGCGGCCAGCAGCGGACCGAGTTCGCGGATGATGCTCATGCCAAGAATATTAACCAGGTAAATATCGCCACCGAATGCGTGTAATTGCTGCGCTGACAAATAGGACAGCACTACCCCGATCAGCATTCCCACCAGCGCAGTAATGCCTAGCGCCTGATAACCGACGTGATACACGTTGGAAGAAATTTCCTTCCACGGACCATGCAGCGGGGCCCGCGCCAGCCGGCGCAGATCGAACATGAACTGGCCGATCAGTCCGACAAACCCAAGCAGATGTTCGCTCAGCGCCTGGGTCCGTGCACCAAGTCGAACGAGTTGCCGCCAGCGTGTTTTTTGCCGCTCCGGGAGTGTGAGCACGCCAGCCTGTTCGAGTCGCTGGAAAAACTCGTCGTGCCCATCGGCCAGCACCAGTCCCGACGGACGGGCCTTGCCCCACGCATTCCAGAGCCATTGCGCACCGATGTGATCGAGGCCGGCAATGCCGGTCAAGTCCCAGCCCGCAGGGTTGGTACAGGAGCGAAGTGCAGCATCGAGTTGACCGATCACGCCGGCGGCCGCCAGCGCATGGACTTGCCATGAGCCGGAGGCGACGAACTGGGATGGTCGGGCCGGATCGACCCGGAGCGCCGGAAGGGCGGGATTTTGCATGGGCACAGTGTAAGGGAGATCACCGAAAGCGTCACCGCAACCGCTACAATGCTCCCATGAAATTGCTCTCTTCCCCTACCCGCATTGTCGCCGCGCTGCAGACTGTGGTGCCCAATCTGACCATCGAAGCGGTGGCCGAAACCGGCTCGACCAATGCCGACTTGCTGGCACGGCTCGATGGCTTGCGCGGCCCGTTGCTGCTGGTGACCGATCAGCAAAACGCCGGACGCGGGCGGTCCGGACGCACCTGGCATTCCGAGCGCGGCGCGTCGCTGACGTTTTCGCTGGCCTGGCCGGTACGTGTGCCCTTGCAGGCGCTGGTCGGTTTGCCGCTGGCCATCGGTGTGGCGGTAGCCGAGGTGCTGGCCGAACACGGCATCGCCGTGCAGCTGAAATGGCCCAATGACGTGCTGGCCGATGGCAGCAAGCTGGCCGGTATCCTGATCGAAACCGCCGTCGACCGGCAGCCCGGCGCACGCTTGTGGGCCGTCATCGGCATCGGTATCAACCTGACTGCAAACGCCGCGCTGACCGCGCGCATCGGCCAGCCGGTCGCCGCGCTGCCAGATGCCCATGCCATCGACCGCGACACGTTGCTGGCAGCACTGCTGGGCCAACTTTGCCTGACGCTGCAGGAATTCGAGGAGGTCGGTTTTGCGGCATTTGCCGCGCGCTGGAATGCGCTGCATTTACACCGCGGTCAACCGGTGCGCATCATTGACCAGGGCCAGTCCGTCGTCGAGGGCATCGCCATCGGTGTCGATGCGCAAGGCCGGCTATTACTTGACACGCCCGACGGTCGACGGTCCATCGTGGCCGGTGACGTCTCGCTACGCGCCGTGAAAGCCTGATCATGCTGTTGCTTATTGACGCCGGCAACACACGAATCAAATGGGCGCTGGTGGATCCGCAGCAGCCGGCGCAATGGCAGGATTCGGGTGCGGTGCCGCACGCCGGACTGACCGCTCTGGCAGCGACCTGGCAGCACCGCGGCGTGACCGGCGCAGTGGTGGCCAATGTCGCCGGTGCAGCATTGCATGCGCAACTGGCCGCGCTGCTGCAAGACGTGCTCGGCGTGACGCCGCACTGGTTCGTGTCGCGCACCGAATGTGCCGGCCTGCGCAATGGTTATCGCGATCCTGCACAACTCGGATGTGACCGCTTTGCGGCGATGATCGGTGCCCGTGCGCGCTATCCGGCGCAGGCTTTGCTGGTCGTCAGTTGCGGCACGGCCACCACGATTGATGCAGTCAGCGCGGCGGGCGATTTTATTGGTGGAATGATCCTGCCCGGCCTCGACATGATGCGGACAGCGCTGGCCCGCAACACGGCACAATTGCCGCAAGTGGCAGATGCGGCGGCGATACCTTCGCTGTTTGCCGATCAGACCGAGGCTGCCATCCTCAGTGGTTGCCTTGTGGCGCAGACCGGTGCCATCGAACATGCGCTCGCCGCGCACGCCGGGGCACGCTGCATCCTGTCGGGCGGTGCGGCTTCCCGTATTGCCGCGGCGCTATCGGTGCCGGCGGTATTGATCGATCACCTGGTTCTGCATGGTTTGCAGGCCGCCCACGGCGTTACCTCCTCATGCTGAAATCCTTGTTGTGGTTCTTGCTCCTGGCTAATGCAGGCTTGTTTGCGTTGCAGCGTGGTTACCTCGATCCGTTCTTGCCGGATCAGCACGATCCGCAGCGCCTGCAACAGCAGCTGGCACCGGAGCGCATGCGTCTGCTGTCGCTTGAAGCGGTCACAGCGCCGGTGGTCATCGCCGAGCCCGCCGTGGCACCGGAGACGCTGGCCTGCGTCGAGCTGGGTGAATTCAGTGAGGCCGAGGCGAGTCGCTTTGAAGCCGGCTTCGTTGCGCTGGCATTGGGTGGGTCGCCGACACGTCGCCGTCTTGCCGACGAAGCCAGCAGCCATCTCGTATTTATTCCGTCGCAAGGCGACAAGGTAGGTGCCGAACGCAAGTCGGCCGAACTCAGGCGTCTGGGCGTGGCGGATTTTTATGTACTGCAAGCTCCCGGCAAGCGGCAATTCGGCATTTCACTGGGCGTGTTCCGAACCAGGGCGGCGGCCGACGTGCATTTGTCAGAACTGGAGGCACGGGGTGTGCGTAGCGCCCGCGTTGGAGCCTTCGGCAGCGCTGATCCGAAAATCGCCATCCAGTTGCATGCGCTTGATCAGTCCAGTGTCAACGCCGCCGTGCAGCTGGCGACGACCTTGGCAAAAGTCAAGCAGCGCGAGTGTGCGGCGCAATGACACACCACGCAGACAAAACGTATCAGGACGGAATGGGTGACGGTAGCTGATCCGGTAGCTGGTCCAGTAACTGGCGCAGACAGGCAGGACAAAAGCAGCGGGTTACGTCACTGCCGGGTGGCGACACCGGTAAGTTCGGCAGCAACATACGCCAGCACGGTCCCGCCGTAGCCGGGTCGACCATGCCGCATCTGAATTCGGTATCGCAGCGCGGGCAAGTGCTCATTCCGCGTCACGCGTCGGCGGAGGTGTAGTCGGGGCATCGTCAGCAATCTCGAATTTGCGCATTGCATGGCGCAAGAAACGCATTTGGCTATTAAACGTTGTACAGGCATCGCAGACTGCCAGATGCAGACGCACCCGGATTTTTTCGATAACCGATAAGTTGCGATCCTGCCCTTCCGAAACCAGGCGATGGACTTCACTACAGGTGGGTTTGAGTTGCATGGCGATTCCTTATCGGGCTTGACTGGCCGGCAGGTTGCCGAACCAGTTCAGTTCCAGGCATGCCCGCAGCCGAACGCGTGCGCGGTACAACATCACCCATGCATTAGACGTGGAAATCGCCAGCTCCTGACAAATTTCATCGGTTTCCAGTTCCAGCCATTCACGCATCAGGAAAATACGTGCCGTGTTGGATGGCAGTTTTTCGAGGCAGATTTCCATGACCCGGAAAAAATCCTTCTGTTCCAGTGCCGCGTCGGGATTGCCCCACGGATGTGGTTTGTCGATGGTGTGACCGTTGGCGGCAAACAGCGCATCAATCACGTCGTCTTCGCTCTGGTCATCGGCCACGAGGAATTGCCGGGTGCGCCCTGCCGCGCGCAGCGTATCAATGATTTTGAATTTCATGATGCCGGTAACATAAGTGCGTAACGAGGACTGGCCGGCAAACCGGTCGGGCTTTTCCAGCACGGCAATCAGTGCCTCTTGCACCACATCGTCAGCCAGCGTGCTATCACGCAGTTGCAAGAGGGCGAATCGCAGCAGCGCGGGTCGCAATGATTCAAGCTCCTTATGTAGTGTTGTGGTGTGCATGCTGGTGCCTTGTTGTGATGCCGGGGTTGGCTGTTGCGGTCTGAGCGAAAGGCTAACTGAACACCTCATGAAAAACAAGAAATTGCCTGCAAGCCCGGAAACGTTTCGCTGTAAAATCTGCGCAATTCATTTTTGGAATTGCCATGTCCGACATCATTCCCGACCTGTTCTCAGTCTCACCGCAGATCAAGGCTGAAATACTGGCCGAAGCCCTGCCTTACATCCGCAAGTTCCATGGCAAGACCATCGTCGTCAAATACGGTGGTAATGCCATGACCGAAGAGCGTCTCAAACATGGCTTTGCACGCGACGTGATTTTGCTCAAGCTGGTCGGCATGAATCCGGTCGTGGTCCATGGTGGTGGTCCGCAGATCGACAATGCCCTCAAGAAGATCGGCAAGCAGGGCACCTTTATCCAGGGCATGCGCATCACTGACGAAGAGACCATGGAAGTCGTCGAATGGGTGCTGGGTGGTGAAGTCCAGCAAGACATCGTGATGCTGATCAATCATTACGGCGGCCAGGCAGTTGGCCTGACCGGCAAGGATGGTGGTTTGATCCGCGCCCGCAAGATGAAAATGCCGGACCGCGACAATCCAGGCCAATTTCTCGACCTGGGTTTCGTTGGCGAGATCGACGCCATCAACCCGGCAGTGGTCAAGGCGTTGCAGGATGATGCATTTATCCCGATCATTTCGCCGATCGGTTTTGGCGAAGATGGCCAAGCCTACAATATCAATGCTGACCTTGTTGCCGGCAAGATCGCCGAAATCCTGAAAGCCGAAAAGCTGATCATGATGACCAACATCCCCGGCGTGATGGACAAGAGCGGCAACCTCGTCACCGATCTGTCGGCCCGCGAGATCGATGAAATGTTCGCCGATGGCACCATCTCCGGCGGCATGCTGCCGAAGATCTCGTCGGCGCTTGACGCTGCCAAGTCCGGTGTCAACACGGTCCACATCATCGATGGCCGCATCGAACATTCGCTGCTGCTCGAAGTGCTGACCGAGCAGGCGTTCGGGACCATGATCCGATCGCATTAAGGACGTCGCGTGGGTACGACCTTTTCGTACCCACGCGACAGCGCTACATCGCATCACATCATTCCGGCAATCCGCCGAATCCAAAGCGCGCCACCAGGTCAAACGGTGCACCGCTTGCCTCTTCCCGAAAAATGGCAATCCCGTCAATGACCAGCGGCACCGCCATGGCCTGCGAAAAGGCGGCCCGGGCATCCTCTGTCATGGCTTGTGCGACGACAGGTTCCACGTTCGTCAGGCTGTCGCTCAACGTCATATGAAAACGGAATTGCTCTTCGGTGTACGGGTATCCCCACTGCTGCAGTAATGCCTGCTGGCGCGCGGTCAGTAGCGCGCTGCTTCTGCGCGCCAGGTCGGCTGCGGTCGGTGCTGCCCGGAGTGGCTCGAAATGCTGCACGCAATCTTGTGCCAGCGTGCTGATCTGTGGCACCGGGCCGTCCGCTTGCAGCGCCAGGAAATTTCCCAGTAATCGCACAGTCGGCAGCGGCACTTCCCGCGCCGCCTGATGCGAGGCAAAGATGCTGGCGCAAGCCAGCAGCCGGGTTTCGTCATAGCCATCTGCCAGATGGAACGGCGCTTTCAGCGTTGCATGAAAGCCATACCGCCGCGCATTATCGCGCCATGGCGTCGTTGCATCGAGGCCGCCGATCCGCTGTTCCGGATCGCGCCCCAGCCAGCGACAACCCGCTTGCCACCAGGGTGAGTCGCTCGCAGGGGCAAAATAAACGGCATAGCGAGTGTGATTACCAGAAATGAAAGTTGCCATCGTAACCAGTCAAAAATTGAATCGGTTCGTGATCCTAGCCGAAAAAATTTGCCTCGATCGTGCTACCGTCCATCCGTTCTTAACAATTTCAGCATCCATGACTCTGATCCGCAACGCTATCCTGATCACCGCGACGCACCTCCTTCCGGGCGCACTTGCGTTCAGTGGTCAGCACATTACCGAGCTGCAACCCGGCAGCAATAGTCATGAAGGACACGACTGGCACGGCGATTTACTGCTGCCCGGACTGGTCGAGCTACATACCGACAACCTCGAAAAGCATCTGATGCCGCGCCCGAAAGTCGCCTGGCCAGTGATTCCCGCGATCATCGCTCACGACGCCCAGATCGCCGCTGCCGGGATTACCACCGTACTTGATGCGATCGCCGTCGGCGACATCGACCCTGACAGCATGCGCGTGCAAACTCTTGTCAGTTGCATCGCCGGTCTGCATCAGGCGCAACAGGCCGGCATTCTGCGGGCTGACCATTTTCTGCATCTGCGTCTCGAGTTGGCATCACAAGACTTGCTGGAGCTGTTCGAGCCATTGGTCGATGATCCGCTGCTAAGGATGGTTTCGCTGATGGACCATACGCCGGGTCAGCGCCAATGGAGTGACTTCGACCATTACCGCACGTTCATCACCGGAAAGCGTGGCTGGAGTGACCAGAAAGTCACCGAGATGCTCGACGGCATGCTCGAGCGCCAGGTCCGTTATGCCGATGTCAATCGCCGCGCCGTCGTCACGCGCTGTCACGCTCGGCCTATCCCGGTGCCGCTCGCGTCGCATGACGACACCACATTGGAGCACGTAGCCGAGGGACAGGGCGACGGCGTGACGATGTCGGAATTCCCGACCACGCTGGTGGCCGCCCGCGCTGCGCGTGCGCATGGCCTGGGCATCATCATGGGTGCGCCAAACCGGGTGCGCGGCGGTTCGCATTCGGGCAACATCGCCGCCGCCGAACTGGCGCGAGCTGGTTTGCTCGATGTGCTGTCATCGGATTACGTTCCCGCAAGCCTGTTGCATGCCGCGTTCTTGTTGCAAAAAGACGGCCTGAGCCTGCCGCAAGCCATTGCAACGGTATCGCGCAATCCCGCACGGCTGGTGGGTCTGGACGATCGTGGCGAAATAGCCGCCGGGCTGCGCGCTGATTTCCTGAGGGTGCGGGTGGTGGCGGGTATTCCGGTGGTGCTGGAGACGTGGAAGGCGGGAGAGCGGATTGCGTGAGGTACGTGGTCTCGATGCAAATCAGCGTGCATACAAATTGAAAAGTGCAATGCAAACATAGGACAGGCGCAGCTTTTTAAAATAGAAGGTGCCAGAATTGTTCGGTCGCACAGCACAGTAAGTACATGATTTATTTAATATTTCGGTATTTTTTCGAAATTCAGAAAAAAATACCGAAAAGACATCCTGGCTAGTTAGCATCCTGAAAACTAGATGATTTAATCTAGCACGATCGTACTTTTTTAAGTTGTTTCCAGCCTATAATCGACCACCGTTTTCCCACCCCTATCCGTGAGGTCGTCATGGCACTGCCTGTTGCGTTGCAAAACCTGAGTCTGCCGGTCATCGGTTCGCCGTTATTCATCGCCAGTGGTCCGGCGCTCGTCACCGCGCAGTGCAAGGCCGGTATTGTCGGCTCGTTCCCCGCGCTCAACGCCCGCCCGGCAGCGCTGCTTGACACCTGGCTGACTGACATCAAGGCCGATCTCGCTGCCTACAAGCTGGCCAATCCTCAGGCGCTGGTTGGCCCGGTTGCGGTCAACCAGATCGTTCACCAATCGAATGATCGCCTTGCGCACGACGTCGAGATGTGCGTCAAGCACCAGATTCCGATCATCATTTCCAGCCTGCGCGCACCACCCAAAGAAATGATGGACGCCATCCACAGTTACGGCGGCATCGTGCTGCATGACGTGATTTCGATTCGCCATGCGCAAAAGGCGCTCGAAGCCGGTGTCGACGGCCTGATTCTGGTGGCAGCCGGTGCTGGTGGCCATGCCGGTGCGTTGTCACCCTTTGCGCTGGTGGGCGAAGTACGCAAGTTCTTCAGCGGTCCGATTGCCTTGTCCGGTTCCATCGCTACCGGCGACGCCGTACTGGCAGCACAAGCCATGGGTGCGGACTTTGCCTACATCGGTTCGCGCTGGCTTGCCACGAAAGAATCAAATGTCGATGACGCCTATCGCCAGGCCATCGTCGAATCCAGCGCGGCCGATATCGTCTACACCAACCTGTTCACCGGCGTGCACGGCAACTACCTGAAAAAATCCATCGTTGCCGCCGGCCTCGATCCCGATAATCTGCCAGTCGCCGACAAGACCGCCATGAACTTCGGTTCCGGTAGCGCCAAGGCATGGCGCGATATCTGGGGTGCTGGCCAGGGCGTCGGTTTGATGGACGACGTGGTGACGGTCGCCGAGATGGTTGCGCGCCTGAAAGCCGAATACGACGCTGCGCGGGCGCGCCTCAAACTGTAAATGGATACGGGTCGATAGACCCATATGTACCTTGCCAAATTAACTTCTTTGTTGCAGCATGGCGCTTCGACGAATTCTTCGCCAGCGCCATGCCTAGCCCGCTTCCTGTTTGCCGCAATCCGCTGACTGGCGGGACCGATGTTTGATCGGCCGTCTCTGGCACGCATTGCACCGTTTGCTACCTATATTCTCTTCATTGCAATTGCCGATCTGTTCACGCGACTGGGATGGTCAGTAATGGAATTGCGCTGGCTGTATCCACTCAAAATTACCCTGATCATCGCCCTGCTCTGGTTCTGGCGGCGCGAGTATGTCGAACTGGCGTGGCCGCCCGGGCGTAATGCACGCAGTTGGATCATCGCTGTTGCAGTTGGCATCGTCGTTTTCGTTGCGTGGATCAATCTAGGCGCTGACTGGATGAAGGTCGCAGCGTCATCCTCCGCCTACCATCCGCTCGGTCCCGATGGCCAGATGGAGTGGGGACTGATCGCCGTCCGTCTCGCGGGGGCGGCGTTAGTCGTGCCGGTGATGGAAGAGTTATTCTGGCGTTCATTTCTGTTGCGCTGGCTGGTCAGGCCCGACTTCCTGCAGGTCAATCCGGCATCGGTTGGCGTGAAAGCCTTTGCTATTACCGCCGTGCTGTTTGCGGTCGAGCACAACCTGTGGCTGGCTGGACTTATTGCCGGTATCGCCTATAACGCTTTGTATGTGCGCAGCCGCACAATCTGGTTTCCCTTACTCGCGCATGGTGTGACCAACGGAATATTGGGAGTGTGGGTGATAGTAAATGAACGATGGGACTATTGGTAGTTGGTTTATTTAACTGAAAGCTGTCGTGGATCACAGCGTAGAATGCGGCGGGCTCGAAAATACACACCTCACACCCTCTTTGCTAACAACGATGCCGCTCGCACCTGACCTGCGAAGCGGTGAAATTTTGGAAATCAACACTATGCCTCGTCTTTCATCGCCTGCCTTGATTCCTCTGCCGTTGCTGGCTCCGCTGTCGATGGCGGTTTGTGCGCTGTTTTGTGGGAGTGCGATGGCGGCGCCGGAGTCGGAACCAGTGGACGTGTTCACTCCTTACGTAGGGGTGATGGTTTCCCATGACGATAATCTGTTTCGTTTCAGTAATCCAGACGATGCGTTCCGGCGCTCGGGAAACAGCAGTCTGTCGGATACCTATCGCCGCCTCAATGTCGGATTGAATATTGATAAGCAAATCAGTCAGCAACGGCTGACAGTCAATCTTGATTTGAATCGGACTGCTTACAACCGGTTTTCCTTTCTGGACAACGACGGTAAGAATCTGCAGACCAATTTGAACTGGCATCTGGGTAAGCATGTGGAGGGCAATCTGGGGGCGTCGTACGTTGAGTCTCTGACGCCGTTTTCCGATTTGCGGACTACGACCGAGCGCAATCTCCGGACACAGAAACGCACGTTTGCGGACGGGGCATGGCGTTTCCATCCTAGCTGGCAGGTGCGTGGTGGCGTTACGTATGATCAGCTTAACTATGCGCTCGCGTCACAACGAAGTTTCAACCGTGATCTCACGACCGAAGTGGTTGGCATTGACTATTTGAGTCCAACCAATAGCACTGTGGGTGTTCAGGCCGGGCATTCGTCCGCGACGTACGAGAGCCCTCTCAATAATTACTCGCAAAACGAATTCAAGGGAAAAATCGACTGGTACGCAACCGGAAAGAGTCGCCTGCAATTCCTTGGTGGCTGGGTAGAGCGCAAACACGAATTGACGCCGACTCGTGATTACAGCGGCACGAATGCACGCGTTGTTGCAACCAATCAGCTGACAGGGCAAGTCGGACTCACTGCGAACCTGTACCGCGAAATTGGTACGATCGATGACCTGACTACCAGCTACTCGCTCAATAACGGGGTGAGTCTCGAAGCAGCATGGGAAATCAGTGCCAAGACCAAACTGGCTGCACAGTTACTCAATGAACGTCGCAGCTATGCAGCGAACTCTGTCTTGGCAAATGTGCTGGTGTCTGATCGTGAAGACACGTACCGTCGCATGTCACTCACAGGCAATTACATGCCAACCCGTAAATGGACAATCATGATGATCGCCTATCGGGACCAGCAATCGTCCAATCAGTCCACTGGTAACTATCACGCAACCGGTTTGTCGCTCAACACTCGCTACGATTTTTGATTCCGGACAGCCATGACTATCAACAACACGCCGTTAGTTTCCTTTTTTAAGCGGCTACTTGACCCGCTCATCATCCTCAGTCTGCTATACGGACTGACGTTGCTCCACGGTGAAGTCTTTACAGGCTACTACCTGGTGCTGGCGATCATTGCTTTCTTTGTGTCTTCCTACGTCTATGAACAGATCGACCTGTATCGCACATGGCGTAGCGGTCGCTTGCTCGCTTATGCACGCGGTATCCTGATCGGCTGGATCATCATCGTTGCGATGCTGCTGTTTATCGGTCGTATCACTGGGCTGAGCTACCGCTTTTCCGAGCAAGTCATCCTGATCTGGTTTTCTGTTACCCCGCTGGCACTGCTGGCTAGTCACCTGACGCTGCGCCGTATTGCCTCAAATCTGCGCAATGATGGCGAAGTCCGTTCGGTCGTGATCGTCGGTGCCAATCCGCCCGGACTCAAGCTGGCCAGTCGTATCGCCGACTATCCAGATCTGTTCATGGCAGTGCATGGCTTTTTCGACGATCGCAGCGCCCAGCGCCACGAAGGCATCGACGAACTCAAGATGCTGGGCAAGATGGCCGACATTGCCGAGTACGTCAGGATCCATGGCATCCAGATGATTTTCATCAGCCAGCCGATGTCGGCCCAGCCGCGCATCCGCAAATTAATTGATGAGTTGCAAGACACCACCGCCTCGATCTACTTTTTGCCGGATATTTATGTCTTCGACCTGATGCAGGCACGGTTCGACAATGTCGGCGGCGTTCCCGTCGTGGCCATTTGCGAGACGCCATTTACCGGTTTTAACAGTGTCGTCAAGCGTACCAGTGATGTCGTGCTGGCTACCCTGATCCAGCTGTTACTCACGCCGATCATGATCGGTATCGCTATCGCCATCAAACTGACATCACCGGGACCGGTGATTTTCAAGCAGTTGCGCTATGGCCTGAACGGCGAAGAAATTATCGTCTACAAATTTCGCTCGATGAAGATCCACGATCCGGGCGCAGTCGTCGTCCAGGCCCAAAAAAATGATTCTCGTCTGACCCCGATCGGCGGTTTTCTGCGGCGCACCTCGCTGGACGAGTTGCCCCAATTTATCAACGTGCTGCAAGGCAGAATGAGCATTGTCGGCCCGCGTCCGCATGCGGTTGCCCACAACGAGCTGTATCGCAAGCAGATCAAAGGCTACATGCTGCGTCACAAAGTCAAGCCCGGCATTACCGGCTGGGCGCAGGTCAACGGCATGCGCGGTGAAACCGACACCCTCGACAAGATGGAAGCGCGGATCGAGCTCGACCTCGACTACCTGCGTAGCTGGTCGCTGGCGCTCGATTTCTGGATTATTTTCCGGACCATCAAGGTCGTCTTGAAACGCGATAACGCTTACTGAGTAGCGGCTAGGAGTGGAGGCAGCTCCACCCTGGTCATGCGAGCGCGTCACGGTGGCACGCCAATACCGTTAATTGCATTTCAGCTGGCTGGGTAAGAACATCCGCTCGCGTTCAAACACTGCATTTCGATAGTGAAAATGAACAGAATTAAAGATTGCTGCAGTGCGTCAGCATTTATTGTTTTAAATGTTATAAATTGTTATATTGATATCTAGTAATTGACACTCGCAATATGCTTGTGTAAAGTCAAAACACATAAATTTCAAATGGTTATGAGCAGTTAAATGTTTCATAATTTCACATTTTCTAAATTAATGCAGTGCAACAAAAGCGGTTAAATTCTTGAGCCAACTTAAGAGAGGCGAAATACAAGCGCTCCCCTTTAAAGTTGTTAAGCAAGCAGTACTCTACAAAAGGCCTGCCAGATGAACAAATTTCAACTACTCGTTGCCGTACTTATTTTGGGCATCGCTGCCAGTGCTAGCGCGAGTGTGCCGATCATCAAAATCACTGCAACAGAAAGCGTTCCGTCCGATTCCTTCAGTCAAAAAGGCAAGCCAGAGCTCGCTTTCGATATTGCCTCCAAAAAAGCGGGAGCCGGTTCATTTAATGCCGTTTCCAGTGGCTATTTGACGGGTATGATCGGGTGCAACTTTGCGGCGATTAAAACGACGTACCGTGAAACAGTCGCTAAAGCCCCCTCGTTTCCAATGCCTGAAACCGCGATGCTGGCGCTCCTCGTCTTAGCGTTCGTCGCGATCCAGTCGGTGGGCCGCAAATACAAAACCGGTGCCACAAAGTTGCAGTAAAAAGATGCGAAAAGAAGGTCGGGGCCGCGCAGAATGCGAGGTAACTTTTTAGTTGCGGGCAGGGAGTGATTGAGCAGTTGTCCTCTATATAATGGTTGTGCTTTAAACAAAATTATTCTGACTTTCTACAAGGCTAAGTAGTCCCCAAAAAATGAATAAATCGAACATGGCGCGTAGCGCATTGGTCCTGATGATGGTGCTGAACTTGTCCGCCTGTGGTGGCGACAAGAAGAAAGAAGCCAGCCAGTCGTTGGTACGGATCGACGGTCAAGAAATCACTGTGCTGCAACTTAACGAAGAGTTGGGACGCACTCCACCACAAGCGACTCCGGAAGCGCAAGCGGCCACCCGCAAGCAAGTGCTTGAAGCACTGGTCGACCGACAACTGCTACTCAACGAAGCCGCCTCCAGCAAGCTCGACCGTGACCCCAAAGTCATGCAAGCCATCGAGCGTGCCAAAGCCCAGATTCTGGCGCAAGCCTACTTGCAAGCCCAGGTTGCCAAGATGGTTCAGCCAACCAGGGCAGAGATTGATGATTACTTTGTCAAGCACCCCGAATTCTTTACCCAGCGCAAATCATTTGACATGCAACAACTGGTCATCGCCACCAAAGACTTCAGCGATCCACTGCGCACGATGATCGACAATGCCAAGTCGCTCGACGAGGTCGCTGCCTGGCTCGACGGCAAGAGCGTCCAGTACGCCCGCAATCAGGTTGCCCGTACCACTGCTGACTTGCCTCCGCAACTGGTCAGCAAGCTTCAGGGGATGAAAAAAGGCCAGCTCTTCGTCATCAAGGAAAACGATCGCAGTCTGTTGGTCGGACTCAATGACATCAAGGAAAGCCCGGTCACTGCCGAAGCAGCGGTTCCGCAAATCGAGCAATACCTGCGTAACCAGAAAAGTCAGGAAACCGCCAAAGCCGAGCTGGTGCGCTTGCGATCGCTTGCCAAGCTGGAATATCTAAACAAGGTTGATGGCGTAAAAGACGAGGTAGCTGCCGTGGCACCAAGTGCAGTACCCGTCGCAAGTACCGCAACCGACAGTGCCTCAAAAGCCGACAACATGGCGCGTGGCGTCGCCGGACTCAAGTAACCCAGTTGGCCTGCACATCGCGCGGGCCAACATGACATTGCAAGGCACACCATGAAAAAAATTGCACTCTGGTTGATGGCACTGATGATGGCGTTTAACGTCAACACCGCGGCAGCGGCCGACATCCTGCTTGGCCCTGGGGATGTGATTAAAGTCTCCGTATTCGGTAACCCCGACCTCAGTCTGGAGACCCGCGTCAGCCAAACCGGTAGCATCAGTTTTCCACTGATCGGAGAAGTCGCTATCGGCGGCCTTGCTGCCTCTGAAGCTGAAAAGAAAATCGCCAGCATGCTCGAAACAGGCGGGTTCTTGCGCAAGCCGCAAGTCAACTTGATCGTGACCTTACTGCAAAGTCAGCAAGTGTCCGTGTTAGGGCAAGTCACTCGTCCTGGCCGCTACCCGATCGACGGTACCCGCACGCTCACTGACATTCTGGCTTTGGCTGGCGGCGTCGGTCCAGAAGGGGGTGACATTGTTACCCTGGTGCGCACCCGCGAAGGCAAAACCACCAAGGAATCCATCGACCTGGTCGACATGATGCGCTCCGGTGACTTCAACAAAAATCTCGAGCTTTCCAGCAATGACGTCGTGTATGTGGAGCGCGCACCGCGCTTTTACATCTATGGTGAAGTACAGCGAGCCGGCTTCTTTCGTCTTGAACGTGATATGACCGTGTTGCAAGCCCTGTCCGCCGGCGGTGGACTCAGCCCGCGTGGGACAGAGCGCGGGATCCGCATCAAGCGGCGCGATGCCAGCGGGAAGTTGACTGAAATCAATGCAAAGATGGACGATCTGGTGCAGGTCGATGACGTCGTGTTCGTCAAAGAAAGCATGTTCTAAAAAGTAAGCTCGAACCGGCGGCAACAGACCGCATTTTCAAATCGCATTGGATGACCCGTACGCTCGAAAGGCAACATGAATTTCTCTCAGTTTCTGCTAGTTTTACGGGCACGCTACCTGATCATTGTGGTGACGCTGGTTGCGGTTGTCGCCATTACGATGACAATCGCCTTGCTCTTGCCCAAAAGTTACAAGGCAACGACGTCATTGCTGCTGAACTACAAAGGGCAGGATCCGGTGACAGGTTTGATCACGTCCGGACCGTTGATGGCAGCGTATATGGCAACACAGATCGATATCATTACCAACGAGAATGTCGCGTTGCAAGTTGTCGATAAACTCAAGCTGACAGATAGCCCGGTGGTACAAGCGCAATATCTGGAGGCGACCGGCGGAGCAGGCAACATTCGGACTTGGCTGGCCAACTTGCTGCAGCGAGGAATCTTGCCTGAACCATCCGCACTCAATAGCGGCGTGCTTGATCTCAGCTTCAAAGGTGCTGATCCACAATTTGCTTCAGCCATTGCAAATGCATTTGCAGAGGCCTACATACAGACATCAGTCAGACTGCGTGTTGAGCCGGCAAAAGAGTCGTCGGTCTACTTTGACAAGCAGATCAAGCTGTTGCGTGACGAGTTTGAAGCGGCACAAAACAAAATGTCGACCTATCAAAAAGAGAACAATATTGACAATGCAGACGGTAGGCTTGATGTCGAATCGGCGCGTCTCAATGAATTGTCCAGCCAATTAGTCGTTGCTCAGGGCTTGACGATGGAAGCCAACTCGCGCCAGCAGCAAACAGTGAAAAACGTCGAATCCGCACCAGACGTTTTCAATAACTCGCTGATTGCTGGTCTTAAATCCAGCCTCTTGACTGCAGAAGCCAAGCTTGCTGATATTTCACAACGGCTTGGCGTGAATCATCCGCAGTACCAGGCCGCTTTGTCAGAAGTCGAAAAGTTGCGCTCCAATCTCAATGAACAAACAGCGTCTGCATCCAGCGCCATTGCCGGTTCGGCACGTATTCAGCAACAACGCACCGCGGAATTACGCGCAGCACTCTCTGCGCAACGCGTCAAGGTAGTTCAACTTAATGGACTACGTGATCAGTTAAAGGTATTGACTAACGAAGCCGCCGCCGCTCAACGTGCTTACGAGGCGGCCTCCTTGCGCTTGATCCAGACCTCTCTGGAAGCGGGCTTTGCCCAGTCGGATATTTCAATACTCAATCCGGCGAAGCCACCCTTAAAGCCATCGAGCCCTCGGATTACGCTTCTGGCAGTCCTCTCGGTGTTTCTCGGGTTAATGCTTGGTATCGGTTTGGGAGTCGTTGCCGAAATTATTGACCGCAAGGTGCGCTCAGCAACCGATTTGACAGAAATACTGGGCATACCTGTGATGGGGGAAATGGTTGTTGGCAAGAAGCCGAGGCAACGTCGTCTAGGACTTGGCCGTCGCTCCCTGCGACACACGATGAATCTGGGTTGAACGATAAAGATGACTATGAACCAATTGAGCAACCCACTGGCATTGACCGATCCCCAAGACAGCAGCGAGCGCAACGGTAGCGAACGCAATATCGGTCGCGTACTGCTCGACAACGGCAAGATCACACCAGATGATGCCGAGCGCGTCCTGCGCTTGCAAAAAGAAAGCGGCCAGCGCTTCGGTGAAGCCGCTAAAAGCTTGGGACTGATCACCGAAGTTGACATTCAAAATGTCCTGGCAACGCAGTTTGACTATCCTTATCTGCAACTCGGTCAAGGCAACTTTGCACCCGAACTAGCCGCGGCGTACCACCCTTTCAGTCCTGAAGTAGAAACACTGAGGGCAGTGCGTAGCCAACTGATGCTGCACTGGTTTGCCAACGGGCATAAATCGCTCGTCATCGCCAGTATCAACCCCGACGACGGTGCAAGCCTGTTTGCATCGAATCTGGCGGTCGTGTTTTCGCAGCTGGGAGAAAAGACGCTGCTAGTGGATGCCAACTTGCGCTCCCCACGTCAGCAAGATGTGTTTGATCTCTCCGCCCGGCAAGGCCTGTCCGATATCCTGGGTGGTCGCGCCGATCTCAACGCGATTTCCAAGGTCGACTCGTTCGTTGACTTGTCGGTGCTCTGCGCCGGAACGTTGCCACCGAATCCGCAAGAGCTGGTCAGCCGTTCTTCGTTCAAGGATCTCGATCAGAACCTTAGCCTCAATTACGACATTATTCTGTACGACGTCCCGGCCTTTGCCATCGGCGCCGACGCTTTGGCGGTTGCCGCACGTGCCGGTGGAATTCTGCTGGTCGTGCGCAAGAACAAGACCCGCGTGGATGACATCCGCGAGGTTGCCGAGCAGCTCGCCCGCTATGGTGCCGAAGTGGTTGGTTCGGTCGTTCTGGACTTTTGATGCAAACAGCCACCATGACCACAACTGTTCATGCGCCATGGTGGAAAGCAGCCATCCCGGAATGGCTGCCAATTGCGATCGGTTTGCTCGCACTGTATGCGCCGACGTTCTATGACTTATTTACGGGGATATGGTCTACGGAAGAGCAAGCGCATGGCCCGATCATTTTTGGCCTGGCGCTCTGGCTGATCTATCGCAACTGGCCATTGATGATCGAGCAGGGCGCAGGAAAGTCTTCTCCGGTGCTAGGCTGGACGCTGTACATATTGGGCCTTGTGCTTTATATTCTAGGCCGCTCACAGCAATTCTCCATTTTTGAAATCGGCTCCTTCATCGTCATACTCGCATCGATCATCCTGATCAAATGTGGTCGTAGCGGCTTGCGTGTGATGTGGTTCCCGTTATTTTTCATGCTGTTCATGATCCCGCTGCCCGGTTTGTTTGTTGCGACACTAACGCTGCCAATGAAGACAGCCGTGTCCTACGTGACCGAGCATGTGCTGTATCTGATCGGTTATCCGATCAGCCGCACCGGGGTCATCTTGCAGATCGGTCAGTACCAACTGATGGTGGCGGATGCCTGCGCGGGGTTGCACACGCTGTTAACGCTGGAGGCTCTAGGGCTGTTCTACCTGAACCTGGTGCGTCACACCTCGGCAATTCGCAACATCGTGCTGGCCGTGATGATCGTACCGATTTCGTTCACGGCCAACGTCATCCGTGTCATGACACTGACGTTGATCACCTTCCACTTTGGCGACGCTGCTGGTCAAGGCTTTTTGCATGGCTTTGCCGGCATGGTGCTGTTCCTCAGTGCGCTGTTCCTGATCATCGGACTCGATGCAGTGCTGCACACCGTTGCGCGCAAATTCGGAGGCAAGAAGAATGCTTGATCCAAAAATGGTTAATCGTCGCAGGGCAGTTTTAAGCAGTATCGGTCTTGGTCTGCTCATGGTGTCGTCTGCTGCCGTGACCAAGGTGTTGACACCAACTGCCAAACTTTCCGACGGCAAGCCAGCGTTAGACCTCAATGCCTTGGTCCCTGCCGATTTTGGGGACTGGAAAGAGGACCGCACTCTGGTCGCTGCCGTCGTCAATCCGCAGACTGAGGCAGCAATCAATGCGATTTATTCCCAGACCCTGTCGCGTACTTACGTGAGCAAGACCGGTGAACGCATCATGCTGTCGATCGCCTACGGAGATGATCAGGCGGGTGAGGGTACCCAGGCGCATCGTCCTGAGATTTGTTACGCAGCACAAGGGTTCGGCATTTCGTCAAATAACGAAGGTGTTCTCATCACCGGTGAACGTAAAATCCCGGTCAGGCGTCTGGTGGCAAAGAACGGTCCTCGCAATGAGCCGATCACATACTGGGTGACTGTCGGTGACCAGGCCACCTTGCCTGGAATAGGACGCAAGCTGACGCAACTCGCCTATGGCTTAGGTGGTCAGGTGCCGGATGGCTTGTTGTTCCGTGTGTCGTCCATACAGAGCGACGATGCAGCAGGATTCAAACTGCAAGATAAATTCGTTAATGATCTGTTTGCTTCACTGGATGCAAAGCAGCAGGTGCGCCTGGCTGGAAAAGTTCAGGGCGCGTAGTTGGCGGCATCTTGCCGGCGTGATTCGTTCATGCACTTATCAATCACTTCAGGACCATGAACCGGCATGTTTGCTTCAAACACGACGAATCACCTAAATACTGCTGGGCGCAGAAATGTTTCGCCTCAAGGAATAACGACCGAATCACCACTGACTCGCCTCATTGTTCTTACAGCAGTACTTGGCGCGACCATCTATCAGGCGCTGTTGTGCCTGGCAAATACACATCTTTTTCGCACGTCGACCGGGGTTGTTGCACTTGTCGAATTCAGCATTTACTTGCTGTGCTTATTCGTTATCTTAAGGCGTATCAGCCTCGATTTCATTGCAATCCTAACGCTGGTAGCGTCGTACCTCCTCTTGCTCGCGCTGCTACGCTCCTCCCTCGACATCAAGGGATTTCGTGATCTGATTATCCCATTGCTGTTTTTCTGGCTGGGAAAGGAAGTTGGCAGTATTAATCGCGCCGACAAAATACTAAAGATAATTATTCTTGTAGTGCTGGTTATGGGTTGTTTTGAACTCTTTTTTGTCGATCTTTACTCACGAATATTTAATATTTTTTCGTACTACGGCACGACCGGCGGAATGAATGCAACGACCAATTGGGCAGGTGGCACGCTGGCATTGAACGGTACGCGACCAGATGGTATTGGTAGGACTATCTTGCCGTCTCTTTTAGGCGCACATCGCGTTTCTTCTATTTTTCTTGAGCCAGTTTCACTCGGAAATTTTGCGGTAATTACAGCAGCCTGGGGCTTAGCTAAAAAGCGTGAAGAATTTAGAAAGGCGGCTTTCTTTCTTGTCAGTGCGGCAGTCATGATTACGATGGCCGATTCGCGTTATGGACTTGCTACTGTCATGGTGTTGGTAGCCATGCGGTTTATTGTTTCCGGCCGAATGAACATAGCAGTAATTGCCGGGCCGATTTTGGCAGTGATTATTCTTTTGATTGTTCCGAATCTCACGCAAGGTCACTTTGGCGACGATGCGTTAGGGCGACTAGTTCGGACTGGCCGTATTTTGTCGGGATTTGGTACCAATGAAATCTTTGGACTAAGTGGTTATGCGGTTGATTTTGGAGATATGGGCTACGCGGTGGCACTGACGCGGTTTGGTCTGATTTTATGCGCCGTGTTATGGATTGGCTTCTGGATGATCAAGATGCGTGACGATACGGGAAGCCGATTCCGCACATACGTGGCGGTGTATGCCTCACTGATTCTAATGGTGAGCGGTACTTCCTTATTCGCATTAAAGACTGCTGGAATACTCTGGTTTTTGGTCGGCTGTTGCGCAAAGAACGAAACTCCAACAGAAGCTCCCGACAAGCCACCTAGCAAGCGTTCACCAAAGGGCAGAGCCCAAACATGACGATCAAGGTAACTCATATAGTTCGCCAGTACGCACCTTCAGTTGGCGGCATGGAAGACGTCGTGCAAAATATTGCCCGTCAGCAGATAGAACACCATGGGCAGATACCAACGATAGTGACTCTTGATCGCGTCTTTACCAGACCCACAGAAGTACTGCCACACAACGAAACGATAGATGGTGTGAACGTAATCCGTCTGCCTTTCAAAGGATCAAGTCGTTATCCGTTAGCGCCTGGAGTACTCAAGCAACTGGCCGGCGCAGACGTTGTCCACGTACATGGTGTGGATTTTTTTTATGATTATCTCGCCTTGACCAAATATATCCATCGCCGCCCGCTCGTGGCATCAACTCATGGCGGATTTTTCCATACCGAGTTTGCTTCAACATTAAAGAAAGTCTATTTCAATACAATGACACGGGCATCGTCATTGGCCTATGACCGTGTAATTGGTACTAGCAATAATGACGCAGACCTTTTCAAATCGGTGGTTGCTAAATCAAAACTCTGCGTCATTGAAAATGGCGTCAACGTCGAAAAATATAGTGGAAAAGCATCAGCGCAGTTATCCCCTGTAGCAATCTATTTCGGACGATGGTCGTCAAATAAGGGTTTGATCGAAACGATTGAATTATTCAGTCAGTTAGTTACCGCAGATCCAACGTGGCAATTGATTATTGCCGGCCGAGAATACGATTTTTCACATGAAGATCTTCTGGCGCTGGTAAATAAATATCAACTTGCCGCTAATATCCAAATTGTTCCCAATCCTAGTGAACAAGATTTGGCCGCATTGATCGGCAAGGCAAGCTATTACATTTGTCTGTCCCGTCACGAAGGCTTTGGTATTGCCCCCATTGAAGCCATGAGCGCCGGACTGATACCCATACTGAGCGACATTCCACCCTTCCGGAAATTAGTAACGCAGTCAGGACTGGGAATTCTGCTGACGGTGACAAACTTACCTCTCTGCGTAAAACAGGTAGCTGAACTGCACCAACAAGTGATGGCAAGCTTTGCTGAAAAACGCAGCGCAGTCCAGCGATTTGTTAAGCGATACAGCTGGAATGACATCGCCGAACGTTATGTTGATATTTACAAAGATATCGTCAGGTCAAGGACTAATAATGGATAAGTTTCTAAAGATTATAAGCAAGAAGAATTACCAGTTAAAAATTATTTTGTTGGTGCTTTTGTTTGGAGTGTCGCAATTTACAGCAGCTCAATGCTTGATTGAAAAAGATTTAAAAGGAGTCAATTTAGCCGGTGCCGAGTTCAATGCAAGCAAAATTCCCGGCACGCTCAACAAAGATTATGTCTACCCGAATCAAGCCGACATTGACTATGTAGTCGCTTTAGGTGGCAACGTAATTCGCTTACCCTTCCGATGGGAGCGGATCCAGCCAGTACTATTCAATCAGCTAGATCCATTCGAGTTGCGCAATCTTAAGGTTGTTGTAGATATGGCAGCCAAAAAAAACGTGTGCGTGATTCTCGATATTCATAATTACGGCACCTTCGAAAAAACCGCAATTGGCACCGATGCAGTACCTGTAACCGCATTTCATGATTTGTGGGTACGACTCGCGGAACAGTTTTCCGATCCTGACAAAACTGCATTCGGTTTGATGAACGAACCTGCCAATATGACGATCGCTTTATGGGCATCAACAGCACAAAGCACTTTGTCCGAAATCCGCAAGTCGGGTGCAAAAAACATAATTCTTGTATCGGGAGGTCGTTGGAGTGGCGCCCATGAATGGTTCAAAAAATCAGCAGGCGTATCAAACGCTCAGGCGTTTAGTGAATTGGAAGATACGTTAAGTAGGACCTGGATTGAAATCCACCAATATGCTGATTCAAATTTTTCAGGCATGGGAAAGGAATGCATCAAACCTGATCGCTTTGAGAATTTTTTCGCACCTCTTACAACCTGGGCTGAAAAAAATAAACAAAAATTATTTCTTGGTGAGTTTGGGGTTCCCCCTGAAGAAAATTGTCTTGTCGGCTTATCAGAGATTCTGAATCAGATTTCAAACAATGATGTTTGGCGCGGGAGTACGTATTGGGCCGCAGGACGTTGGTGGGGGAATTACCCTTTTAGTATTCAGATGAAAAACGGCGTTGAACCACCACAGACAATTGCTTTAAGAAAGTACTTCGTAAATTAAAATGGAGCTTTGCAGCCTGATGGTCTGTCAGTCGATTATAGGAAATGGTGGTTTATGTTAATTATGTCTTTAAATCGCTAATAAAATACGATCATGGATAAAGAAAAATTTATACTTATCAGCCAATTCCCTGTATTAGATACTAATCGTGTGAACCTCGCAGAGCGCTTGCTTTCAAATATATATCACCAGAAAAAAAGTGTACTGCTGTTCGCTAATACAAATTTCATTGTCACTTGTCGATTTATTCTGGAATATACCAAGGATCCCTCGGTGCTAATCGTGAGTGACGGAGTGGGGATGGATATTGCTGCTCGATTACTTCACGGTACTTCTTTTGAAGAAAACTTGAATGGGACAGACTTTACCCCTTTTCTGTTTCAAAGTGGAACACGTCCACTACGTGTTTTTTTACTTGGTGGGAAGCCTGACGTAATTCAAAGTGCAGGTAAATTCGTTGAGGAGAAACTCGGTCAAGTTATAGTTGGGTGGTGTGACGGATACGGTGGTCTTCGTGATGCGAAAGACATTGAAGGTTCAATTAATGATGCAAATCCTGACGTAGTTTTAGTGGCTTTGGGCAATCCTTTACAAGAAAAATGGATTATTGAGCACCGTGACAAAATTAACGCGAGTCTTTTAATAGGGGTCGGTGCATTGTTTGATTTTTGGTCTGGTGATAAGGCCCGGGCACCACGAATGGTTCAACGTCTTCGCCTGGAATGGCTTTACCGTCTTTTTCTGGAACCGCGTAGGCTGTTACGACGCTATACCATTGATATACTAGTTTTTCTTAGACAGTGTTATCGGTATCGTTAAAGGGGACACGATCCAGTACCTTGATAAAAATAGTTATTACTCTGCTGTAAATAAACTAGAAAGACATTGAGTATCCTTTCAAAAAATAGCGCTCTGTAAACGTTTATCGTATTCATTATAATAATTTTTTCGAAATTAAGATAAAAACATTGCCTTCTGCTAGTGTCTTTGTAGCGGCTGATAAAGCATTACTGGGTATGGCCAAATCACACTGAATTAGGTCGTACACACAATCGATCACCCCTTATTAATATCTTCTATTGTGTTCAAAATGTACAAAAAATTAGCAAGTAAAATTAAATGTTTAATGGAATAAGTATTCAGGGCGGGAAGACCGTTTGGTCAATGGCAGATAACTTTGCTCAACAGGCATTGTCGTTTGTGATATTTGCGATTCTGGCGCGATGGCTAACTCCACATGAATTTGGTCTTCTTGCCATCGCTCATTTGATGGTTCAGTTTTCCCGGCTTGCGGTTCTTGATGCGATGGCAATGCCGGTTGTGAGATCCGTTGGCACCGACGATAGTCTGTTTGACTGGCTTTTTACATTATGTACTTCGGTATCAGCGATCCTGTCAGGCTTGATGGCGATGTCCTCGTCGTTGTTGGCCAATTTTTTTGAGGCACCTGATTTAACGCCGGTACTTTTAGGAATGAGCCTTGTGATACTTCTTTTTGGGTTGTCACGTGCGCATGAGGCGCGGCTGCTTCGTGATGGAAACTTTCGATTGTTAGCTATTCGATCTATTTCCTCAGTAAGTATTGGCGGTGTCGTTGCAATGTACTTAGCTTTTCAGGGAAAAGGTGCACTTGCTTTAGTTGCACAACAGATCACTACAACCACAATAGGACTGATCATTGCGGTGATATCAGAATGGAAAATTTGGCGTCCAAAATTGAAATGGTCGATGGTATTGGTAAGGCAGCATGCCAGTGAAATGGGTAAAGTTGGATCAGCAGGCATTCTCAATTACGCAAATAACAGTGGCGATACTGCACTTGTGAGCATTCTGCTTGGGCCCGGTGCGACAGGATTATATAACCTCGCTAAACGTATTCTTTCCGCTGCTTTTCTAATCGTAGGTGCCTCTTTGTCACGTGTCAGCATCTCTATTTTTATAAAACAGCAATCAGATATTGAGGCATTAGGCAATACGTTCAAACGTTTTTTAAATCTGATTCTGCTTTTGTTAGTTCCAATATATGCCATCACAACGATTTTGGCAGAGCCGCTAGTCGTAATCATTTTTGGTGAACAATGGCGTAGCAGCGCTCCTTTGTTTGTTTGGATGTCATTAATATATTTATGCCAAGCCGTTTTTGGATTAGGTCAATCATTGTGTTTTTCTACAGGCGAAAGCAAACTTCCTCCTAAGTTAGCCTTAATGCAGTTATGTATTTCATGTGGCGCAGCTGTTTTATTTACTAATTGGTATGGAGTAACTGGAATCGCGATTGGATTCTCAGCTGGAAGTATTATCGGAATGTCGATGATGGTTGTAGCAATAAGCCGGCAACTTAATTTACCTTTACTCAATATATTAACCACTTCAATGCCTGCGCTTTTAAGTGGATTTATCAGCATAATTGTTATTTATATACTCGAGTTTTCCGGTCTAAATGTCATAAATTGGAAAACGTTGATTATTGCTAGCATCGTTGGTGTTGTTACCTATTCTCTGAGCACTGGATTTTTCATTATTGGACAAAAAATTTCCAAAAGGTATTTTCATTAGTAAATCCCTTATCATGCTATAAATCACAATTAAATAGTATGTAATATATTTTGTTGATTCTGTTTATAGTTGCTTTTAAAT